>CBIHQV010000011.1:0-129672 GCA_966212275.1 uncultured Devosia sp. | reverse complement strand
CGCGAGGCGCCGATGATGCGGCTATTGTCGTCGAACTGGCCGTCCTTGAAGCGATGATAGAGCGCAGGGATCAGCTTGCGCTTGGTCAGGTCGCCCGTGGCGCCGAACACCACATAGTCGAAAGGCTGGACGGGAATGATACGGCTGGACACTGGGCTAGTCCCTGGTTGAGGCGAGGTTCAGGCGGAAAAGTTCTGCTTGGCGAGGATGACGGCGCCATGCAGCGGTTCGAATTGCGGCAGGGCGACGAAGTTGCCGTAGCGCTTTTGCAGAATGGGGAACAGGCGTGCGCCGAAGCCGCCGACAATGGCCATGACATGGGCATTGTGGGCCTGGAACCAGCGCACATAGGTGTCGATATAGCCCAGCTCGATTTCCATCATCTTGTGGGCGACGGCGTCGCCCTTGTCGTAATGATCGAAAAACAGCGGCATCAGCTTGCCGTATTCGGCCGGGGCGCGACCGATCAGGGCGTCGTCGCAGCCTTCGGTGCCGTCGTCGCTGATGATCTTGAGGTCCATGGCGGTGGCAAAGGACCAGGTCATCGCGGCCTGATTGTCGCCGCCAAGCGCCGCGATCACGGCCTGGGTCAGCGGCGAGGCCTCGACGAGACCATCTTCGGCTTCGACGGAATAGCGCGCCAGTTCGCGGCCCAGAATGGCGCCACTCATCTGGTCCCCGATCTGGAAACCCCAGCCGCCGGCCTGGTGGCGCTGACCATCGACGATGGACATGGCGGCAGAGCCGGTGCCGACGATGATGACGCCGCCCTCGCCGCCGCCCAGGGCGCCGGCATGGGCAATGTCGATATCGTCATAGACCTTCACGCCGGCAAAGGGCCAAGGCCGCGCGGCGAATTCGGCGCGGGCCGTGTCCATGCGGCCGCCGGCCATGCCGAAGCAGGCATAGGTGTTGGCGGTTTCGGCAAAATCGATGCCCGCGGCCTTGAACACATCGCGCGTGCCGTCGCTGATCGCCTTGTAGGCCGGCTCGCCGGCATCGATCTGCAGATTGGAGCGGCCGTTCTTGACTTCGGCGAGCGTAACGAGATTCTCGTCGGCCAGACGCACGCGGCAATTGGTGCCGCCGCCATCAACGCCAAGATAATACCTGGGCACGCGGGGATTCTCCATTAGTCTGGAGGGATTCTAGGGTGTCGTTTCGGCGCGGACCATAATGCGAAAGCTGATAAGACGAAAGTAGAATAAGCCACAAAAAACGCCCGCCAAGCGCACTCCATGCATGGCTTGCCTGCGCGGGCGGCTGATGGCACCGGCAGACAGCGAGGGAGACCATTGCGATGACACGACATGTGCTGGTTTTGGGCGGGGCGCGATCGGGCAAAACGGCCTTTGCCGAACGGCTGGCGATCCGCAGCGGCAGCAGGCCGGCATACCTGGCCACCGCCGAGGCGCTGGACGCGGAAATGCGCGACCGGGTGGAAAGCCACAGGGCCGGCCGCGCGGCGCGCTTCACCACCATCGAGGAACCGCTGGCTTTGCCCGAGGCGCTGCTGCAGGCAGCGGCCGATCACGATGTGATCCTGGTTGATTGCCTGACACTGTGGATCACCAACCTGCTTGTCGCCAACGAGGATGTGGCCAAGGCGGTGAGCGAACTGGGCGCCACGCTGGTGCAGCTCAAATCGAGCAAGGTGATCCTGGTCAGCAACGAAGTGGGCTTGGGCATCGTGCCCGACAATGCCATGGCACGGACCTTCCGCGACCTGGCGGGCTCGGCGCATCAACGCCTGGCGCAGATCTGCGACGACGTGCATTTCGTGGTGGCGGGGCTGCCGATGACGCTCAAGGGCGAGGCACCCGGGCAGGAGGAGACAAGGGTGCACGAGGCTTGAGGGGCTTTGTGGGATACCCCCTCCTAGCCTCCCCCTGATAGGGAGAGGAATCCCACTGGTGATTGTCGCAGATAGTGCCCCAAAACTCGATCTGTTCCTCCCCCTATCAGGGGGAGGTTAGGAAGGGGTATCCGCCAAGACTCACCTTCGCCGTCGCTACGCCACCCAAACCAGAAGCGCCACCGCCACACTCATCCCCAGCAGCACATTGAGCGTGCTGCGATACAGCACCAGCGCCCGCAGGATGTCGCTGCCCACCAGCTCGGACTTCCCATCGCCGAAGCTGGGTAGGTCAACCACCTCGCCTGCATAGCTCCGCGGCCCACCCAACCTGAAGCCGAGCGCCCCGGCAAAGCTGGCTTCGGGCCAGCCGGAATTGGGCGAGGCATGCTTGCGCGCATCGCGGCGAGCAATAGCCCATGCACCACCCGGGCTGGCATGCTCGGTGACAAAGCAGGCGGCCGTGATCAGCACGGCGGTGAGGCGCGCGGGGATCCAGTTGACCAGGTCGTCGAGCTTGGCGGCGGCCCAGCCATAGTCGCGATAGCGCTCGTTGAGGTGGCCGATCATCGAATCTGATGTGTTGATGGCCTTGTAGAGGGCGATGCCCGGCAGGCCGAGCAGGACAAGCCAGAACCAGGGCGCGACGACACCATCGGAGGTGCTTTCGGCTAGGGTCTCGATGGCGGCGCGGGACACGCCGGCTTCATCGAGCGCCTGCGGATCGCGGCCGACAATGTGGCTGACGGCCTCGCGACCGTCCTCGAGCGAGGTGCCAAGCGCCGTGGCGACAGCCTCGACGGCGCGGCCGAGCTCTTTTTGCGCCAGGAAGGGCGTGGCGATCAGGATTTCGATCACCCAGCCGAAGACGAGGCCGCGCAGCAGGTGCTGGACGACCAGCGCGATGGCCAGCGTCGACAGCAGCAACACCGCGAGAGTGAAAATGCCGGCCTCGCGGCGCTGGCGCGGCGTGCGCTCCCGCTTGTCGACACCGCGCTCCATGAAGGCAATGAAGCGGCCCATCCAGATGACGGGATGACCGACAAGGTCGGTGAGCCGCTGCGGGTAGCCGAGCCAGCGTTCGAGGAGCAGCGCGAGGGGGGCGATGAAGGCGTGCATCAATCCAACCTTACCGGTTCAGCCAGCGCCAGCAGCGCGTCGATATCGAGGTGCTTTTCGAGATGGATGGCGAGGTCGTCAAGGGTCTGCTCGATGCTCGCCTCATAGGCGAGGTCGGGGCTGCCGGCATTACCCAGGAAGGCGCGGCGGAAGGGGTCGGCGGCGAAGAGGCCGTGGAGATAGGTCCCAGCTACGCGTCCATCCAGGCTGATTGCGCCTTCCGGTGCGCCGGAAACCTGGGCGAACGGCCGGCCACGATCGGCGCCATCGGTAACGCCCATATGCATGTGATAGCCGCTGATCGCTCTGCCCGAGGCGATGTGGGTGGCGGCTTCGACGCGGAGTTGCTTGACCGGGGTCAGCACGGTTTCCACATCGAGCAGGCCCAGGCCCGCACTGGTGCCGGGTGCACCTTCGATGCCATTGGGGTCGGAAATGGTGCGACCCAGCATTTGATAGCCGCCGCAGATGCCCAGCACATTGCCGCCAGCCCGGTGATGCGCCGCGATGTCGATATCCCAGCCATTGGCCCGCAGTGCCGCGAGATCACTGCGCGTCGCCTTGGAGCCGGGCAGGATGATGAGATCGGCATCGCGCGGCAGCGGATGGCCGGGTTCGACCATGACAACGCTTACACCGGGCTCGGCGCGCAGCGGATCGAGATCGTCGAAATTGGCGATGCGCGGCAGGCGCGGCACGGCGATGGTGAAGCCGCCTGCCCTGCCGGCAGTGTAGCCCTCGAGCGCCAGCACATCCTCGGCCGGCAGCCTGGCCGCATCGGCAAACCATGGCACCGGGCCGAAGCAGGGCACGCCCGTGCGCTCGGCGATGAAGCTAACGCCATCGGCGAACAACGCCGGATCGCCCTGGAACTTGTTGATGAGCGTCGCCCGGATCAACGCAGCGTCATCAGGATCGATGACGGCGAAGGTACCAACCACCGAGGCGATGACGCCGCCGCGATGGATATCGCCGACCAAAGCCACGGGCACACCGGCGGCCTGGGCGAAGCCGAAATTGGCGAGATCATTGGCGCGCAGATTGACCTCGGAGGCGCTGCCGGCGCCTTCTACCAGCACGACATCCACATCGGCAGAAAGCTCGCGGAAAGCTTGCAGCACTTCGGGCAGCAGCTTGCCGCGTTCCTGCCAGTAGGCGCGCGCCGACATCGAGGCGCGCCGCTGGCCGCGAACGACGACCTGCGAGCCGGTTTCCTGCTCGGGCTTGAGCAAAACCGGGTTCATCGCCGTGATCGGATCGCGCCGCGCCGCCCTTGCCTGCAGTGCCTGCGCCCGGCCGATTTCACCGCCATCGGCTGTGACGGCGGCATTGTTGCTCATGTTCTGCGGCTTGAATGGGGCCACGCGCAGACCGCGATTGGCCAGGGCCCGGCAGAGACCGGCGACCAGCAGCGATTTGCCGACATCGGAGCCGGTGCCCATGAACATCAGTGACTTAGCCATGCCAAGCCTTATGCCGCATCGATGACGTGGGCGTAAGACCCCATGACCCGGCCGATCACCGCCCCCATTGGCGGCAGTGCCTCGCCACGGGCGTCGGTGGCGGCAAAGAGCGGCGTGAGGCGCGATTGCCGGGCCGAGGAATAGTGGAATTCGTGGCCGTTGAGATGCCCGGGCCAAGGCAGATCGCCGGACTGGACGAGGCGGCGATAACCGAGGATGCGCTTGGGGCGATCGATCCGCGTGGTGACGGGCAAGAGGCCGGACATGGTGTGCCCCTGCCCTGCCTTGTCGACCAGAGTCTCCCCCAGCACCATGAAGCCACCGCACTCGCCATAGAGCAGCGCGCCCCGATCACGGGCGGCGGCGAGGCCGGTCTTGAACGTGGCCGCCTTGGCGAGCGTGGCGCCATGCAGTTCGGGGTAGCCGCCGGGGAGATAGACCGCGTCGGCATCGGTGGCGGGAGTTTCGTCGGCCAGCGGCGAGAAGAAGCTGATTTCGGCGCCTTGGGCACGCCAGCCATCGAGCAGATGCGGATAAAGGAAGGCGAAGGCGTCGTCGCGGGCAATGGCGATGCGCTGACCCAAAGGCGGCAAGGGCGCGGAAGGCGTGTCGCCATCGGCAATCGGGGTGGCGAGTGCCTGCAAGCGGGGCAGATCGACATAGCTGCCGATGGTTTCAGCGGCCGCATCAAGGAAGGTGTCGAGGGCGGCCACTTCGCCCGGAAGCACGAGGCCGAGATGCCGCTCGGGCACGACCAGGGCCGCATCGCGCGGAATGGCGCCGAGGCAGGGAATGCCCGTGGCCGCCAGCGCCTCTACCAGCATGCGCTCATGCTTCATCGAGGCGACGCGATTGAGGATGACGCCGGCAATGCGGACGCCCGGGCGCCAATTGGCGAAGCCGGCGACGAGCGGCGCCACCGACTGGCTCTGCCGTTCGGCATCGACCACCAAAACCACCGGCAGTTCGAGCAGTTCGGCGAGGTCTGCGGTCGAACCGGTATTGTCGGCGGCGCCGTCGAACAGGCCCATCACGCCTTCGACCAACAGCAGGTCGGCCCCGGTAGCCTGCATGGCGGCGAGGGATTTGAGGCGGCCGGCGCCCATCGCCCAGGGGTCAAGATTGACCGCCTCGCGCAAAGCGGCGCGGCCGAGAAAGGCCGGGTCGATGTAGTCGGGGCCGGTCTTGGCGGGGGCCACGACGAGGCCGCGACGACGCATGGCCGCCAGGAGGCCAAGCGTGATGACGGTCTTGCCCGAGCCCGAACGCGGCGCGGCGATCACCAGGCCTTTAGCCAAAGACATGCCGGCGTGCCTCCCCGACATACCAATCGAGCGACTGGCGATAGGCGCTGACCGGGCCGAGCACGACGATGGCGGGGGTGGGCACGTCGGTCATGGTGTGCGCCTCAGCCAGCGTCGTTTCGATGACCGACTGATCTGATGTGGCGGCATGGGAGACGATGGCGACGCGATCGGCGCCGTCGCGGCCGGCGGCGAGCAGCTTCTGCGAAATGGAGCCGAGATGCTTGACCGCCATGAACATGACGATGACCGGCGCAGCATTGGCCACGGCGTTCCAATCCACCCCGCCGGGCACGGCGCCGCTTTCATCGTGGCCGGTGAGGAAGATCACGGCGTGGTTCGTGTCGCGATGCGTCACCGGAATGCCAGCATAGGCGAGCCCGCCTAGGCCCGAGGAAATGCCCGGCACGATGCGGAAGGCAATGCCCGCGCGGGCCAGGGCGCCGGCTTCCTCGCCGCCACGGCCGAACATGAAGGGATCGCCGCCCTTGAGGCGGAGTACCCGCTTGCCTGATCGGGCGAGATCAATGAGCTTGAGCGAGATATCGGTCTGCTTGGGCGACGGCTTGCCGCCGCGCTTGCCGGCAAAGAGCAGGCGGGCACGGCGCGGCGCCATGGCCAGGAGCTCGGGCGAGACCAGCGCGTCATGCACGATGACATCGGCCTGGCCGAGGGCGTGATAGGCCAGCAGCGAGACAAGACCGGGGCCGCCAGGCCCGGCGCCGACCAGCCAGACCGTGCCGGGCTCGATGGTAGGAAAATCTGCGTGATCGAGCGCGGCGAAATGGCCACGGCGGGCGGGACGGCGGATCCAGTCAAACATGGGGAGGAACTCGATGCACGGCTCTCCTCCCCCTTGAGGGGAGGGGCTGGGGGTGGGGGTCCATCGCCACATGTTCACGGCAGGCTTGAGAGAGAGCGGAGGAATAGGCACATTGGCCGTAGGGAGGCACTGGGCCACGATGAAGATTCTGATCCTGGGCGGCACGGCGGAGGCGCGGGAACTGGCGAACCGGCTGGTGGCGATGGGCCATGACGTCACCACGTCGCTGGCCGGGCGCACGAGCGACCCGATCCTGCCCGAGGGCAAGCTGCGCATGGGTAAGTTTGGCGGCATACCTGGGCTTGCGGCCTATCTGCGGGCGGCCGGTATCGAGCGGCTGGTGGATGCCACCCATCCCTATGCGGGCCAGATTTCCGTCAATGCGGTCGTCGCGGCGCAGCAGACCGGCATTCCGCTGGTGCGCTACATGCGCCCGGCCTGGGAACAGAAGCTGGGCGCCGATTGGATCACGGTGGAAACTGCCGCCGAAGCGGCTGCCAGCCTGCCGCCCAATGCCGATGTGCTGTTGACCACTGGCCATACGGGCCTGACGCACTTCCTCGAGCGCGACGATTGCCAGTTCGTGGTGCGCACCATCGAGGCGCCAGCCGAGGACCTGCCGCGCCACGCGGCGCTGCTGCAGACGCGGCCGCCCTATAGCGTCGGCGACGAGATGGCGCTGATGGAGCGCGAGGAAATCACTCATCTGGTCACCAAGAATTCGGGCGGCGGGCAGACGGCTGCCAAGCTCGAAGCGGCCCAGCGGCTGGGGGTCAAGGTCATCATGATCGCGCGACCGGTCTATGGCCCGGCCAATGAGGTGGCCAGCATCGACGACGCCATCGCGGCGCTGGGCCTGTCCGGCTGACCGAAGGCGGCAGGGTCGAAGCCCGGCGCAGCGACGGCGATGGCGCAGGTGGCATAGCGCGATTTGCGCTTGCCCAGCAGCAGCGGACCAGCGGCAGCGGCGACGGCTTCACAGGTGCCCGGAACGCCATGCGCCAGTTCGTCATCATCGAGGAAGCGGAGCGGCACGTCATAGTGCGCGGCCGCCTGGGCCAGCGCCGTGCTGCCGCGCTTGCGATTGTGGGTTGCGAGCGCCGCTATGGCTCGGGCATCGCTGTGGGCTTCAGCGAGGCAGGCGGCAATAAGCGCGACGATTTCGTCGGTGCTGGCGGCCGTTGAGCAGCCGAGACCAATGATGAGTTGGGGGTGGTCAGGGATGGTCGTCATCTGTCGCCTCTCGAACAAGAGGCAGGTTCGCCTAGACCGTTGCAGCCTCGGACTTGGTCCCCGATTTGGGTCGACCGCACCGAAATCTGTTTCAGTTCCGTCGTGGGAACTCTGCGCCTTCCCGTTCTAGGCGGGCGGAAGCGCGTGGTCAATCAATGGCTTGCCCGAGATGACCCGCAGATCGGAATGCTTCTGAAAATGATTTGCAAATTCAATGGCTTGCTGGCGACAAAACTAGGCGCTATGGCCTCGAACACCTCTTCTCCTCCGAAAGACGCGCCGTGAGCATTGCCGCCAACAGGACGCTGGCCATCGCTGCCGCCAGCCTGCTCATCGGGCTCATCGTGCTCGGGCTCAAGTTCCTCGCCTGGTACGTGACCGGGTCGATCGCGCTCTATTCGGATGCGCTGGAATCGATCGTCAATGTGGTGACGGCCATCGTGGCGCTGATCGCGGTGCGGCTGGCGCAGAAGCCGGCCGATGCCGCCCTGCCCTACGGCTATCACAAGGCGGAGTATTTCTCGGCCGTGATCGTCGGCGTGATGATCATCGTCGCCGCGATCCTGATCGCGCGCGAGGCGGCGCTCGGCTTCATGGCGCCTCATCTGCCCGAGGCGCCGATGCAGGGGCTGGCCATCAGCGGGGTAGCGACCGTCATCAACGTGCTCTGGGCCTTCGTGCTGATCCGGCATGGCCGCGCGGTGCGGTCGCCGGCGCTGGAAGCCGATGGCCGCCATCTGCTGACCGATGTGATTTCCACCCTGGGCGTGCTGGTGGGCCTGGCGCTGGTGTTGCTCACCGGCTGGGCGGTGCTCGACCCGATCCTGGCGGGGCTCGTCGCGCTCAATATCCTGTGGTCGGGCTGGGGTGTCATCCGGCAGAGTATTGGCGGCTTGATGGACGTGGCGGTAGCGCCCGAAACGCAGAAGGTCATCCGCGAGGTGATCGCCACCAATGCCGATGGCGCTATCGAAGCCCACGACATCCGCACGCGGCAGGCCGGCAAGATGACCTTCATCGATTTTCACCTGGTGGTGCCCGGCGCGATGAGTGTCGACGCAGCGCATGCCATCTGCGACCGAATCGAAGCCAAGCTGCGCGAGACGGTGAAACACGTGCTGATCACCATCCATGTCGAGCCGGAAGAAAAGGCCAAGCATTCGGGCATCGTGGTGCTGTAACTGAGCGGTGGGTATCGCCCCGCCGGCGCTTTCATATTCCGAAATCAGGGCTAGGCTCATCTCGTCCACTTTGGAGGAGGATAGCTTGAACCTGAATGCGCCTACCCAACTGATGTTCATTATCGCCGTTGTGTTGGCCCTTATCGCGCTTGTCGGCTACTTCGTGCCGACCATTGCGATCATTGGCGTCTATGCGTTCTGGATCATGACGGTGGCATTCGTTGTGCTCGCCGCCGGCGTGCTGTTCCGCGGCACCTGAGTTTCTAGCGTCACGGGACCGGCCGAAGCGTCTCGGCCGGTCCGCCCTTGCGGCGCAGCAGTCGGGACGGCACACTGGCGCCATGCGCCTCATCTTCATTCTCCTCGCTTTGTTCGCCACCCCCGCTTTCGCGCAGGGCTGGGAGCAGTATGACAATGCCCGGTTCGGCTACTCCATCGATGTGCCACCGGGCTTTTCCGGTCAGGGCGAAAGCGAGAATGGCGACGGGCAGGCCTTTGCCATTGATGGCAAGCCGATCGACCTTTTGGTCTGGGGCGGACATGCGCTGGAAGGCTTCGAGTCCGAAATCGCCCAGCGCATGAGTTGGGACGAGGACGAGGCCTGGAACATCACCTATCAGGCGACCACGCCGCGCTGGGCAAGCTGGTCGGCCATCAAGGGCTTCCGCATTCTCTACCAGCGCATGGTACTGCTCTGCGACGGCAGCAGCTATGCGGCATTCCGGGCGGAATATTCGGTGACGGATAGCGCGGAGATGGACCTGGTGGTGGAGCGGCTGGTGCGGAGCCTCAAGGGAAATTGCTAGGGCACTCTTCACCTCTCCCCCAAGGGAGAGGTGTTAGAACTCAATGCCCTTCTGCGCCTTCACCCCCGCACGGAAGTGGTGCTTGATTTCGGTCATCTCGGTGACGAGATCGGCGATCTCAATAAGCTCGTCCTTGGCGTTGCGGCCGGTGACGATGACGTGCTTGTCTTCCGGCTTGTTGCGGAGGAACTCGACCACTTCCTCGATCGGCAGATAGTCGTAGCGCAGCACGATGTTGAGTTCGTCGAGCAGCACCAGCTTGTAGCTGGGGTCGGCGATCAGCGCCTTGGCCTGCTCCCAGGCCTTGCGGGCCGCGGCGAGGTCGCGCTGGCGATCGGCGACGTCCCAGGTAAAGCCCTCGCCCATGGCGTTGATAGTCACCAGATCGGGGAATTTCAGCAGCACGTCGCGCTCGCCGGTTTCCCAGACACCCTTGACGAACTGCACCACGCCCACCTTGAAGCCATGCCCCAGCGCCCGGAACACCATGCCGAAGGCCGCGGTCGACTTGCCCTTGCCCTTGCCGGTGTGGACGATCAGCAGGCCCCGCTCCTGCGTCTTGGTCGCCAGGATCTTGTTCCGGGCTTCCTTCTTCTTCTTCATTTTTTCGGCGTGATAGGCGTCGCGCTCGGCTTCGCTCATCAGGTCGGTTTTCTTGACTGGCTTGTCGGTCATGCAAGGCGCTCCGCGTGGGCGATGATGAGGCGAGCCGCTTCCGATGGCGGCAGGTCGGTGGTGTCGAGGTCGAGGCGATTGGGATGGTCGACGCCCAAAAGCTCCGTCGTCTGACGCTTATGCAGCGCGCTTTCGACGTCGGTCTCCTTGAAGTTGACGCCGCGCTCCACGGACGGAACACGCGCGGCGTGGGCGGCGTCGGACGCTTGCAAGATCACAGGCACGAAGACATTGCCGCGCCGCTCGGCCACACCCTGCACCCGCTCATATGCCGCGCGGTCACCCGGATCGCCCTCGAGCAGGCAATTGGTCAGCACGAAGCTGGTGTCGGGCGGGGTGAGTTCCTCGATAGCCAGCAGGGCCTGGCCGCGAATGACGCCGACCATGTCCCAGACGCGCTCGGGCAAGGGCGTTTTGCCGTCGACGCCAATTAGCGAAAACACGACATTGTTGGCGAGGTGATTGTCGAACAGCCGGGCGCTCGTCGCCGCGCAGATGGCCCGGGCGATAGTCAGCTTGCCCACGCCATAGTGCCCGATGAGATAGACGATGGTGTTGTTCATTGGTCCCCCGCTAGCAAAGCATAGGCGGAGTTGGAGCGAGGGGTCCACAGGCCGCGCCTGGTTGCCTCGTTGAACTTGGCGATGAGCTCGTCATAGCCGTAGCGGTTGGCCGATTTCAGCCAGTCGCGCACGGCGTCGTCCTCGACGAAGGCCTCGAAGGCGAGGTCGAAATGGTGCGTCTTGACCGCGCCCGTGGTGGCGGCGAAGGCGAACATGAAATCGACCGTGGCGATGATCTCGAAGGCGCCGCGATAGCCGTGGCGCTGCATGCCCGCGATCCATTTGGGATTGACCACGCGGGAGCGCATGACGTGGGAGATTTCCTCTTCCAGCGTGCGGATCAGCGGGCGCTCGGGGCGCGAATGGTCGTTGTGATAGGCGGCAGGCTTGCGCCCGGTCAGCGTTTCGGCGGCAGCGGTTAGGCCACCCTCGAACTGGTAGTAATTATCGCTGTCGAGCAGGTCGTGCTCGCGATTGTCCTGGTTGTGGATGACCGCGTCGATGTCACTCAGGCGAGCTGCGAAGCGGTCGCGCTGGGCAATGCCGGCATCCTGGGCGCCATAGGCATATTGGCCCCAATCGAGGGCGCGGTTGGCGAGATCGGCCTTTGTCGACCAGGTCCCGGAATCGATCAGCGCATTGAGGCCAGCGCCATAGGTGCCGGGTTTTGAGCCAAAGATGCGGTGTCCGGCGGCGCTGTCGCTTTCTCCGGCGGCGATCAGGCCGAGCGCGTCCGTCCGCATGGTGGCGGCGATAGGATTGTCCTCGGTCGGTTCATCGAGCGCACCGATGGCGCGGATGGCGCGATCGAACAGGGCAATCTGGGCCGGAAAGGCGTCGCGGAAGAAGCCCGATATGCGCAGGGTGACGTCGACGCGCGGCCGGCCGAGCTTGGCCAGCGGGATGATCTCGTAGCCCGAGACGCGCAGCGAGCCCGGGTCCCAGGTGGGGCGGGCGCCGATCAGCGCCATGGCCTGGGCGATGTCGTCGCCGCCGGTGCGCATATTGGCGGTGCCCCAGACAGAGAGGGCCACCGAGCGCAAGTGATGACCATGATCCTGCAGATGGCGGAGGACGAGGCTTTCAGCGGATTTGCGGCCCAGTTCCCAGGCGGTTGGGGTGGGCACGGCGCGGCTATCGACCGAGTAAAAATTGCGCCCGGTGGGCAATACGTCCAGCCGCCCGCGCGAGGGGGCGCCGGAGGGGCCGGGTCGGATGAATTTGCCGTCGAGGCCATCGATCAACGCGGCCATTTCGGCAGGACCGGAGGCTGCGAGGCGGGGGCGGATGAGGGTGTCGATGGTCTCGAGGACGGCCGATGTGGCGGTCCAGGCAGGATCGACCATGCGGGTGCCATCGACGAGGTCGGAGGCGATGGATTCGAGAAATTCCACCACATCGCCCAGCGTGCGCGGCCCCACCCCACCCTCGATCCCTCCCCATCGAGGGGAGGGAGTGAGGCTTGTGGTCGGCCCCGTCCAAGGCTCGCCGAGCTTGGCCGTGAGCGGATCGAAGCCCTGCTTCAGATCATCGGCCAATGCGCGGATGAGCGAACCCTCGCCCTGCCCCTCGCCGCGCGGCACCCGGGCCAGCGCCACGATCAGGTCACGCTCCAGGTCGCCTTGGGGCGATTTACCGAACACATGCAGGCCATCGCGGATCTGGGCTTCCTTGAGGTCACAGAGGAAGTTGTCGATCTTGATCAGCGCCTGTGTCTCGTCCTCGGGCAGGCCGATATCGCGATCGAGGCGGCTATCGCGAGTGAAGTCGAGGATGCGGCGCTTGAGGTCGGCCAGCCGACGGCGGTCCATGCCGGAGGCGGCGTAATATTCGTCGAGCAGGGCTTCGAGGTCTTTCAGCGGGCCATAGGTTTCGGCGCGCGTCAGCGGCGGCACGAGGTGATCGATGATGACGGCGCCGGCGCGCCGCTTGGCCTGGGTGCCTTCGCCGGGGTCGTTGACGATGAAGGGGTAGAGATGGGGCAACTGGCCCCAGAGCGCGTCGGAATAGCTCGCGGCGTCCAGCGCCGTCGCCTTCCCCGGGAGCCATTCGAGCGTGCCGTGCTTGCCATTGTGGATCAGGGCATGGGCACCGAACTCGTGGCGCAGCCAGAGATAGGCCGCCAGATAGGCATGCGGCGGGACGAGCGCCGGATCGTGGTAGGACGCGGTCTCATCAAGCTGATAGCCACGGGCCGGCTGGAGCAGGATAGCGACATTACCGAAGATGAGGGCGGGCAGGTGGAAGGTATCGCTCCGCACGAACGGATCGGTGGCCGGGTGGCCCCAACGGGTGGTGACCTCGTCGCGGATTTTCACCGGCAGCGTGGCGAAGAGATCGGCATAGCGCGCCAGCGACAACCGTGCCGGTGAGGCGCCGCGAGCGGGCTCGGCGTTTGTGGGGCCGGATTGCAGGAGGGCGATGAGGGCTTCCGACGATGTCGGGTATGCGGAGCCTGCAGAACCCCCACCCTCGGTCCCTCCCCTCAAGGGGGAGGGATGCGCAGGAGACGTGGCATTGGTTTGGGCAGGATCGGATTCCCCTCCCCCTTGAGGGGAGGGGTGGGGGGTGGGGGTCGTGGTGTAGCCCGCCCTCTCCAATTCCCGCAGCATGCGCACCGTCGACTCCGGTGCGTCATAGCCCACGCCATTGGCCAACCGCCCGTCGCGAATGGGGTAATTCGCCAGCACTAGCGCGACTTTTCGGTCGGCGCGGGGGGCGGCCCTCAACCTTGCCCAGTTTTTCGCAAGGACCACAGCCCGGGTGATGCCCGAAGTGTCTGGCGCATAGCTCGTCAGTGGCACCTGGCAGCGGTTGTGCCAGATGGCGTCGGCTTTGTGGCCGACGATGAGGCCGCCCAGACGGCCGTCGACTTCGGGCATGACGAGGAACATGGCCATGTCCTTGGAGGAGAGGCCCTGGCTGTCGGCCAGCCACTGCGCTTCCGAGCGGCCTGACTGGATAAGCTGGATGACCGGTGCGTCACTGCCGGAGAACGGGTTGGATTTGTCGTCGAGGCCATCAATGCCCAAGGCAAAGCCTGTGAGGTTGAAGATGGCTGAAGGCGGGAAGGCGGCCAGCGCGTCCTGCACGAAGCGGATGCACGGACCCTCCTTGAGAGAGGAGACCAGCAAGGGGGCCGGGGCGAGGCCCTGGGCTTCGAGCTCAGCGATCAGCGCTTCGATCGTGGCGGTACCGGCGCCTTCGAGGGCGGCGCGGTAGAAGAGGATCGGGACATGAGCCGCGCCAGCCTGTTGGATGGCGCGCAGGCCGGCTTCGTCGGTCATGCCCGTACCGGGATGCCAGAGGCCGAAGCGGGCGAAGGGTTGGGGCGAAAGATCGCTGAGCAAGGCCCCCTCACCCGGCCGCGTTGCGGCTGACCTCTCCGCCAAAGGGAGAGAGAGCAAGTTAAGCGCCGTCAGGATCGTGTCGGCATTGTCGGGGCCGCCGGATATGAAGAGGCTGTGGAGCATCGTCCAATCGTCCGGATGAACGGTCGAGCGCGATTGCAGGATGGGGTCGGGATTGGCGTCGCCCGGCAGCAGCGCCAGCGGTATCCGGCGGTTGGCGCAGAGCGCCGTCAGCTCGTCGACGCCATACTGGAAATAGGCCGCGCCGCCAATGAGGCGGAGGACGACCAGGCTCGCCAGGGCGACGGTCTCTTCGAGCCAGAGATCAACCGAGAGATTGTTGGAGAGCCGCAGCGTGTTGGCGAGGCGGAGTTCGGCCTCCCCTGCCCGGTCGGCGGCGCCGGCCAGCATGGCCAGTTCGCTATCGGCCGAGCTGGCAAAGACCAGCGCCCCGGGGCGCTGGTTGAGATCGATGGCCTCGCCTTCCTGCTGGATAGCGCCGGCCTGGGCGGAGAGGAGATGCATCAGGGTGCGGCTTTTGCCGGCGCTGGCAGCGGATGGAAGAATTCGACCAGGCCCAGGCTGATGACGCCCGCCACCGCGCCGGTGATGCCCAGCGCTGCCGCCACCACCGGATCAAGTCCCGACAGCGACCCGCCGAAGAGCACCAGGCTCAGCAACCCCACGCTGACGACAGCCCCCACGATGGCGGCAACCAGCAGGCGCTGCCGCAGGGCGGCGATGCGGCGCGACAGCACGGCAATGATCACGGCAAAGACCAACCCTGGTATGGTCCCAAACACGTAGCCAGCGGTCAGGATGATCGGCCAGTGCTGCGCCATGAAATTGGGCGTCCCCTCGCCATAGACCATGGCGTCGATGGCAATCGCGGCGGCAATGAAGGTCACGCCGCCGATCAGCGGCCCGACGAATACCGATACCAGGCCGAGCCACAGATCGCGCCGGGACATGTTCAGGCGGCGACCTTCATCGCCCGCTGCAGGCTCGTCGTGATCGCTTCGCGATCGAGCGGGCTTTCGCCGATGACCACCAAAGCCGTATCGCGCACTTCGCCGTTCCTCCAGGGGCGGTCGAAATAGGCGGTGACGCGCGGGCCGACGGCCTGGATCGCGAGACGCGCAGCGGCGCCGGGGATGGCGGCAAAACCCTTGAGACGCAACACGTCGTGTTCGCGGATAGTCTGCTCGATGACGGCGAGCAGTTCGTCCTTGCTGCCCACACTGGGGATGCGCAGCGAGAAGCTGTCGAAATCGTCGTGCTCGTGCGTTTCGCCGCCATGCTCCAGCTCGTGGTGGCTTGGGCGGTTGGCGATGTCGTCCTCGCTGCCCATGCCCATGCCGAGCAGGGCCGCAATATCGACATGGCCGTTGCGGGCGTGGAGGATACCGACGCCAGGGCGCAGTTCGGCGCGGATATTGCGCTCCACATCGGCCAGCGTCGTGGCATCAACAAGATCGGCCTTGTTGATGATGACGAGATCGGCGACCGAAAGCTGGTCCTCGAACAGTTCGCCGAGCGGCGTCTCGTGATCGAGCATTTCATCCTGGCGGCGCTGCGCATCGACGGCAGCTTCGTCGGAGGCAAAGCGGCCTTCAGCCAGCGCCGAAGCGTCAGCCACGGTGACGATGCCGTCGATGGTCACCTGCGCCTTGATCTCGGGCCAGTTGAAGGCGCGGATCAGCGGCTGCGGCAAAGCCAGGCCAGACGTTTCGATGACGATGTGATCGAACTTTTCCGGGCGGGCGAGCAAAGCCTGCATGGTGGGGATGAACTCGTCGGCCACCGTGCAGCAGATGCAGCCGTTGGAAAGTTCGATCATGTCCTCTTCGCGACAGGTCTCGTCGCCGCAACCGGCGAGGATATCCTTGTCGACGCCGAGGTCACCAAATTCGTTGATGATCAGCGCGATGCGCTTGCCCTTGGGGGCATGCGCCAGAAGGTGGCGGACGAGTGTGGTCTTGCCGGCGCCGAGGAAGCCGGTGATGACGGTGGTTGGAATCTTGGTCATGCGATGGCTCCCGTCGGGACGGCGGCGCTGCGGGCCGCGAACACGTCATTGAGCTTGCCGAAGACGGTGCCGAGCACCAGCCAGAACACCAGCGAGGTGCCCAGCGTGATGGCAGCGAATTCGGTGGCGAGGTGGGCGGGGACGGCGCTCGGCTCATCGGGCGCCACGGGCGCGCCGATGATGTGGGGCGCGACGACCAAAGCCACGGCGACGGCAAAGGCCCAGCTTGCCCGGGTCTTGGCCAGCAGCAGGCAGGCCGCGCCGGTAGCGAGGGCCGTGCCGGTCCACCAGACCTGGCGGGCAACAAGATCGGCCGCGGGCATGCCCGGCAGTTCGGGGGCGAGGCCATAGGCGGGGGCCAGCGAGAAGGTCACGAAGCCGGCAGCGCCCCAGAGGAAGCCATTGGCAAAGGTGATGGGAACGCCTGCAAACATCGAGATGGCGCCGATGACCAGCGCAAAGCCGGCGGCGGCGAGCACGGTGGCCAGCGTGGTATAAGCGGTGCGCTCGAAGCCATCCTGCGGCGCCCATTCCTCGGGCTCGGCTGCCGTTGTGGCAACGACGTCGTGGCTGTGCTCGGCGGTGCCTTCGGCATGCTCGTGGTCGGCCGGGGCGACGGCGGCTTCTTCGCCATGGCTGTGGCCGCCTTCACCCTCGAAGGTTTCGGCATGGAGGATGAGCGGGGTGACGCGGAAGTGCTGGAGACCGGCCGTGATCAGGCCAGCACAAAGGGCTGCGAGAAGCGCAGCGGCAAACAGATTGCGGATCATGTTCTTTGCTCTCGTGCTCTGCCCTAGTGGCAGGGGAAGCCCATGGCGTGGCGAGTGTCGTGGGCGCCGTTATGCAGGCGGAAATCGCCGGCAAAGCCGGTGCCGACCAGCAGGGTCAGACCGAGCATAAGCGCCAGCGAACCGGCAATGATGCGCTGGGAAATCGAGAGCGACTGGATGCCAGTCGAGGTATTGATCGTCGTATTGGTCGTCGTATTCATGGCAGCACCCTCCGTGCGCGGAATAGAGAAGGCGCAAGCGCCCCGGTTCGTGCGTTGGCAGGTCTCCTGGCTCGCGGTGATAGCCACTCCCCTCGCCTTCCCGGCTTGCGCCAGTGGCATGAGAGGGGAGCGCACCGCTTACAGTTGCGGGGGCAGCCACGGTTTTGCGCCCTGATGGGTACGTCGCACCGTGTTCCCTTTTGATCCCTCCGGCACAACGGCCTTCGGGAACCAACACAGGCCCAGAGTTACGCTCCCGAGGGGGTGGCGGTCAATCGCGGAAATCGGGATGGGGGTAACCCACCGACAGCGAATAGACCGTCACCGGCATCTGCGCCAGTAGCGGATCGTCGGAGGTGAGTTCCTTGTCGCCCATGGTGGGCGTGGTGTCGACTCCTGCGGGCGCCTCGCCGGGATCGAAACGGAGGCTCAGGATGCAATCGCCGGGGAGATCGGCGAGAGCGCCGGATTCAAAGCCGGCATAGCCGCCATAGTCCCAGCCGAAACCGGTGAGCTTGAACGGCCCGCCATTGAGGGCCACGACCTCTGCCAGCGTCTGGCCGATACGGACGCCGCCGGGGGCCGTCATCTTGGCGGGTAGTTCGATATAGCTGGGGCCGCTCAGATTATCCTCGTCCCACCAGACGAACTGCATGGTCTTTTTGGCATTGTCGGGAAACACCGTCGTGGCCAGCATCTCGGTACCTTCGGGGCCGGGCACGATGCCGGTGACGACATTGTCGGCGCCATAGGTCTCGATGAGCCGTGCTTCGGAGCTGTCGATGGCGAATGGGCCCTCGCAGGCAAAGTCCTCGGCCATGACGGGCGAGGCGGCGGCAAGCAGGGCGAAAAGCGAGAGGCGGGCGAGCATGGTTTTCTCCTCGGACGCGGCAGTTTGTCTGAACCGGACTCGGCCTGCAATCAACGACTCACGCTATGAACGGGAGCTGAAGGAGCCCCAGACATGAAGCCGATCAAGTTCACCAAAGAGGAAACCAAGGCCATAGTCGGGGAGATCCAGGACTATTTCCGCGAGGAGCTGGACCAGCAGATCGGCGCCATCCCGGCGGAGATGCTGATGATGTTCTTCGTGGACAAGATGGGCGCCTATTTCTACAACCGCGGCCTCTATGACGCCCAGACGCTGATCCGGGAGCGCATGGATAGTCTCACCGACGATATTTTCGGGCTCGAACAGCCCACCAATCACCTGCGCTAGGAGGCGCCCTTGGGCTTCAACTTTGCCACGCTGGCGCCGATCGGGCTGCTGCTTGCATCCAACATCTTCATGACCTTCGCCTGGTACGGGCACCTCAAGTGGCCGACTTCGGCGTTGTGGATCGCCGTGATGATCAGCTGGGGCATTGCGTTTTTCGAATACTGGCTGGCGGTTCCCGCCAACCGCATCGGCGAGGCGGTCTATTCGCCCTCCGAGCTCAAGACCATCCAAGAGGTCATTTCCCTCTCGGTCTTCGCCGTGTTCACGGTGTTCTATTTCGGCGAGAAGCTGACACTAAATCATGGCGTCGGTTTCGCCATGATTGGCCTGGGCGCGTTCTTCATCTTCAAGGGCCCGATCAAGTAGCTCCCAGCCGCCGCCTGCCCAAACCACCCCCACCCTTGATCCCTCCCCACAAGGGGGAGGGAGACGATGAACACCGGCATCGCATCTAGCGCCTCCCTCCCCTTGATGGGGAGGGACCGAGGGTGGGGTGAAGTCGGGGGCAGAGTGTCTTGGGCGCTCTCTAGTGGACCGTTCCCGACCCGCCCACGGCGACAATGCCATACGGCGCACCGGCCACCGGAATAGTCCGCGCTTCGGCAAAGCTCGCGACATCAACCAGATGCACCACCCCCTCATTGGGATCGGTCACCGCCACCACGTCACCGGCCACGGCGATGCGTGGACGCGGCAGGCTCCACTCGCCATCTATCGAATAGGGCTCGGTGACCTTGAGCGACCGGGCGATGGTGCCAGCGACCACGTCGAGCTGGAGCAGCTTGCCGTCCTCGGTGAAGACGTAGGCAAATTTCGGCCGGATCGGATCGACCGCGAAATGCACTCGGCGGGTGGGCAGGTCGACGAGGCGGAACGGCTTGTCGGCGGTGGGATCGATAATCGCCACCTTGTCGGCTCCGTAGTTGCCCAGGAAATACTGCAGGCCAACGCCGCCAAGCAGCGTGGTCGACTTGCCTTCCGGCAGGTCGGCATAGGGCAGCAGCGTGATCTCGGGCGCGCCCGACCCGGTGACGATCAGCAGCCCCTCGGCGCAGGCGATAGCCAGCATGTTGCCCGATGACGCCTCGCCATGCAGGTCCGGACAGGCATGAAGATCACCCACGATGGCGCCCGATGCATCGAGGACGTTGACGCCAATGGGCAAGGTGGTCGGATCGGCCGGATTGGGCACCGAGACAATAGTGTAGTCGCCCCAGGGCACGGCGACACCGTGATGGGGCGCGCCGCTGTCGAACTCGGCCGCAGCGACGTCGCCGCCATCGAGCCAGTCGGCCTCGCTGACGACGCGCGCCTTGCCTTCACCGTCGAAGAACAGGGCAATCTGGCCGTCATGCTCGACGAAGTGAACCGGCTTGGTGCCGGGCACGGTGGCCTCGATGGCGGTAGGCTCGGTGATCTCGATATCGCCGTGGTCGCCATGGTCATCGAGATGGATGCCGGTGGCGATGGCCGAAACCTGGTTGCCGGCGCCCTGCACGGCATAGACGGCCGCGCCGGAACGGGTGGCGTAGAGCGATGCCGGGCTGGCCAGCGGGAAGGTGGCGAGGGTTTTGTCGGTGGCCAGATCGATGGCGGTCACTGTTGGCCGGGTGTGATCGGCGACGAACAGGCGCCAGGCGGAAACGTCGGCGGCAAAGGCGGGGGATACGAGGGTAGTAGCGGCGAGAAGGGGTAGCAGGAAGCGGGCGTGCATGATGTCTCCGATATGTTAGCACGTTACCTCTGGAGTTCGAACTTTCCCCACGACAGATCGTCGCCCTCGGGCTTGACCCGAGGGTTCTTTACTTGCTCCGTGCGGAAGGAAGTTTAGGACCCTCGGGTCAAGCCCGAGGGTGACGATCGAGTTTGTTGGCCTACTTCAGGCAGTCGACCAGGCTCGCCGCCAGCCCCCGCAGCAGCTCGGGATACAGGTCCGGCCCCTCGGTCAACGCCCCGCCCTCGGGGTCCAGCACACTGGCCTTGGCAGCCGTGCCTTCGCTGATGGCCGAGATGATGGTCGGCTCGAAATTGGGTTCGGCGAAGACGCAGGTGGCGCCAAGGGTGGCGACCTTGGCCTTGAGTTCGTCGATGCGCGCGGCACCGGGCATGACGTCGGGGGTGACGGTGACCGAGCCGGCCAGGTTGAGGCCGAAGCGGGCTTCGAAATACTGGTAGGCATCGTGGAAGACGATGAAGGGCTTGTCGGCCACCGGCGCCAGCGTGGCGGCCAGTTCGGCCTCGAGGGTGTCGAGCTTGACCAGTTCGGCCTCGGCATTGGCCTGGTAGGCGGTGGCATTTTCCGGATCGGCCTCGGCCAGCGTGGTGGTGATCTGGGTGACCATCAGCTTGGCGTTTTCCGGATCGAGCCAGAAATGCATGTCGCCTTCACCATGCTCGTGTTCTTCATGCGCGTGGTCATGCTCTGCCTCATCGCCATCGGAATGCGGCTCGAACGCGCCGCCCTCGCGCACCGGCAGCAGCTCGATGCCGGGCGCGTCGGCCAGCTCGACCACCTTTGCCTTGGTCGCCAGCGTCTCCAACGCCTCGCCCAGGAATAGCTCCATGCCATGGCCGGTCCAGAAGACGATATCGGCCGCTTCCAGGGCTCCAGCGTCGGAGGGCTTGAGGGCATAGGTGTGGGGGGAGGCCGAGCCCTTGACGATCAGGGTTGGCTCGCCCACGCCGGCCATGACGGCGGCGACCAGCGAATGCACCGGCTTGATCGAGGCCACGACATTGGGAGCGGCCATGGCGCTGGTCGTGAGGAGAGCCGTCGAGAGCAGGAGGGGTGCGAACAGCTTCATGCGATCCTCGTGATATGTTATGTTATTACACTTGCCGCGGTGTTATGCTATAACGTATTCAGAGACGTCAAGAGCGGTTTTGGGGAAATCCCAAATCAACGCCGATGCCGCGCCACCTGCGTGCGGCAGGATTGGAGCCGAAGATAGACATGGATGCCCTGGCACCAAAAGAAACACTGATCACCCTGAGCAATGCCGGCGTCCGCCACGGTGCGCGCACGCTGGTAAGCGGGGTGGATCTGACCATTGCACGCGGCGAGATCGTGACGCTGATCGGCCCCAATGGCTCGGGCAAGTCGACCACGGCCAAGCTCGCGACGGGCGTGCTGAAGCCCACCATGGGCAGCGTGACACGCAAGCCGGGGCTGCGGATTGGCTATGTGCCGCAAAAGCTCACCATCGACTGGACCCTGCCGCTGACGGTGGAGCGCCTGATGACGCTGACCGGACGGCATTCGGCGGGCGAGATCGACGCGGCGCTCGAGGCAGTGGGCGCGCGGCGGTTGCTGAAGGCCGCGGTGCAGGAACTGTCGGGCGGCGAATTCCAGCGCGTGCTGTTCGCCCGGGCGATGATCCGCAAGCCGGACCTGCTGGTCCTCGACGAGCCGGTGCAGGGTGTCGATTTTTCGGGCGAAGTGGCCCTCTACGAACTGGTGCGGCAGATTCGCGACACAACGCGCAGCGGCATCCTGATGATCAGCCATGACCTGCATGTGGTGATGGCCGAGACCGATACGGTCATCTGCCTCAACGGCCATGTCTGCTGCCGCGGCACGCCCTCGGCGGTGAAGCGCAGCCCGGAATATCTCAAGCTGTTCGGCGAACGCGCGGCGAGCACGCTGGCAATCTACGAGCATCACCACGATCACGAACACCATGACGATGGCTGCGTGGTGCCCGAGGGGCATGCGCATGACCATCACCATGATCATGATCATGACCACGCGCATGATCACCACGACCATACGGGGCATGACCATGTTCGGTGACTATTTCTCCCGCGCCCTGATCGCCGGCATTGGCCTCGCCCTCGTCACCGGGCCGCTGGGCTGTTTCGTCGTGTGGCGGCGCATGGCCTATTTCGGCGACACCATGGCGCATTCGGCGCTGCTGGGCGTGGCGCTGTCGATCCTGCTCTCGATCAACATGACCCTGGGCGTCTTCGCCGTGGCGGCGCTGGTGGCCGGGGCGCTGATCGTGCTGCAGCGGCAGGCGACGCTGTCGATCGATGCGCTGCTGGGCATATTGAGCCATTCGACCCTGGCGGTCGGGCTGGTGCTGGTGGGGTTCCTCACCACCGTGCGCATCGACCTGATGGGGTTCCTGTTCGGCGACATCCTCGCCGTGTCGGTGGAAGATATCGCCATCATCTATGGCGGTGGGCTGGGCATTCTGGCCATCCTGATCATCGCCTGGCGGCCGCTGCTGGCGTCCACCGTCAGCCCGGAACTGGCCGAGGCCGAAGGCCTGCGGCCCGAGGCGAACCGGCTGGTGCTGATGATCCTGATGGCGTCGGTCATCGCCATTGCCATGAAGCTGGTGGGCGTGTTGCTGATCACCTCGCTGCTGATCATTCCCGCGGCGACGGCGCGCCGGCTCAGCGCCACGCCGGAAATGATGGCTGTGGTCGCCGCGATCCTCGGCGCGGTCGCCGTGGTCGGCGGGCTTTTCGGATCAAGAACGTGGGATACGGCCTCCGGACCCTCGATTGTGGTGATGGCTCTGGTAGTATTCCTCGTGTCGCTGGCGGTTCCCGTCTCGCGGCTGTTCGGCAGGAGAGTGCCCCATGGCGCATAGTCACGATGTTCCCGGCGACCTGACGCGCAATCAGGGCCTGGTGCTGGGCGCCCTCAACCATTCCGAGGGGCCGCTGAGCGCCTATGACATTCTCGACAAGCTGCGCGCCGATGGCCTGCGCGCGCCGCTGCAGGTCTATCGCGCGCTCGACAAGCTGGTGGAACGCGGCCTCGCCCATCGGCTGGAATCGCTCAATGCTTTCGTCGCCTGCGCCGACGAGCATTGCCATCGCAAGGGGCTGATCGCCTTCGCCATCTGCGAGGGCTGCGGCAAGGTCGACGAATTCGCCGATGCCGTCATCGAGGAGCGGCTGGGCGATTGGGCCGGCGCCAAAGGCTTCAAGGTGGAGCGCACGACGATGGAAATCCGCGGCAAGTGCGAGGCTTGCCTGAAGGCGGCGGCTTAGTCACCGCAATTCCCACACACCCGGTGTCATCCCGGCCTTGAGCCGGGATCCATCCTGAGATGTCGGGATAAGAGCGCCACCTTGCGGCTGCGCCGCGATCTCGGGATGGGCCCCGGCTCGAGGCCGGGGTGACATCGCGTTTGTGGCGACTTATGTGTTCCCGCCAAAAGTCAGAAAATGCACCGCCGCCGCGCCATATTCCCGGCGGTCATCCAGCGTGAAGCCCTCGGGGATTTCCACCGCCGCCTCGACGCTCTCTTCAAAGACGATGGTCGCGTCAGGCGCCAGCCAGCCATTGGCGGCGATGTGGGCCAGTGCCTGTTCGCCCAGCCCCTTGCCATAGGGCGGATCGAGGAAGACCAGATTGAACTGCCCGAACGTGCCTGGTGTCCCGAGGTCGGTGGCATCGCGGCGCAGCAGCTTGGTGATGCCCCCTGCCCCGAAGGCCTCGATGTGATCGCGGATCAGGCCGCGCGCTTCGGCGCCGGTGTCGACGAAGGTGACGTGGCTGGCGCCGCGCGACAGGGCTTCGAGGCCCAGCGCGCCGGTGCCGGCGAAGAGGTCGAGCACGCGAATATTGGAAAAGACCGGGCCGAGGCGGCTGGCGAGGATGTTGAACATCGACTCGCGCACACGGTCGGCCGTCGGGCGAATGGAATCGTCCGAGGGCGAGGTCAGTTGCTTGCCGCGGAATTTGCCGGCGACGATGCGCATGGGCGAACCTTTTCAGTAGCCCTCATGATGAGCTTGCCGAACCACGAGGGCGTGGCGGGATGGTGCCACGACCTCGTCCTTCGACAGGCTCAGGACGAGGTCTGTTGAGAACTCAGGCCTTGGGCCGACGCGGCGCAGACGGACGACCAGCGCCACCTGCCGGACGACCACCAGTCGGGCGACCCGCTCCACCGCTCGGGCGACCGCCGGCCGGTTTGCCGTAGCCGCCGGGCTTGGGTCCACGCTGCGGCGCGGCGCCGTCGCGCTTGGGATAGGGCTTGCCGTCGGGCCGGGTCTTGGGCTTGCCATAGGTCTTGGCCTCGGAGCCCAGGTTGTCGCGGCCCGGACGGGCCGGACGGTCGCCATCGGGGCGGAAGCTCTTGCCTTCCGGGCGGGCGCCGCGTGCCGGACGATCGGCGCGTTCGGCAAAACTGCGACCGCCCTGTGGCTTGTCGGCGAAGTTGCGGCCGGGGCGCTTGGCCTCGCCCTTGAAGGCAGCGCCTTCGCCGCGCTCGCTATCGGGACGAACGCGCGGCGCGAAGGCCGGGCGCTCGCCGGCGCCGGCTTCATCGCGGCGCGGACCACGCGGCGTGCCGGTGAATTCACGGCCACGCGGCAGACGTGCGCCGCCTTCGGGACGGCCACCAAACGACTTGCCGGCCGGGCGTTCGCTGCGTTCGGCGCCACCGCGTGCACCGGCGGGACGACGATCGTCATCGCGGCGCGGGCCGCGGGTCTTGTCGCCGAAGGGCTTCTTTTCGAACGGCTTCTTGTCGCCGAAGCTCTTCTTCTCGCCAAAGGGCTTCTTGTCACCAAACGGCTTCTTGCCACCGGCGGGACGCGGCGCGGCCTTGCCATAGCTCAGGGCGGACTGGTCGTCGCGATCGGGGCGCTTGACGATGCGCGTGTTGCGCTTGGCCACGAATTCCTCGGGCGCGCGGCCGTCTTCGTCAAAATGCACGCGGCGGGGCGGCGGCGCATATTCGTCGTCGCGGGACTCTTCGCGCTTGGTGGCCGGCTTGCGGCTATCGAAGCGACCGGGGCGATCCTGGCGCGGCCGATCGGCGCGGAGCTCTTCCTCGGTCTTTTCCGCACCATCGGTGAAGCGGAAGCGCTGGCGGGCGATCTCGACCGTATTGGTACCACGGCCAGTCAGGCGGTCGCGGGTCGGCTTGCCTTCGAGCGCGTTGGCTTCGGGCATTTCGCTGTCGAAATCGACATCGGCCGCATCAGCCAGCTTCTTGCCGAGCTGGTCGCGCAGCATCTTGGCCTTGATGGTCTCGACGCCGCCCACCGGAATATCGCCGAGCTGGAACGGGCCATAGCTGGTGCGGATCAGGCGATTGACCTCGAGGCCGAGCGCGCCCAGCACGTTCTTGACCTCGCGGTTCTTGCCTTCGCGCAAGGCCAGCACGAGCCAGACATTGGAGCCCTGCTCGCGCTCCAGCGTGGCTTCGATCGAGCCATACTTGATGCCATCGATCTCGATGCCGTCCTTGAGCTTGTCGAGCGCCGCCTGGGTGACGGTGCCATGGGCGCGCACGCGGTAGCGGCGCAGCCAGCCGGTGGCGGGCAGTTCGAGCACGCGCTTGAGGCCGCCGTCATTGGTCAGCAGCAGCAGGCCTTCGGTATTGATGTCGAGGCGGCCGACGGTGACGACGCGCGGCAGGCCGTGGGTTTCCAGATGCTGGAAAATGGTCTCGCGACCCTCGGGGTCCTTCTCGGTGACCACCAGGCCCGCGGGCTTGTGGTAGAGCCAGACGCGCGTGCCCTGGCGGGCGGCGAGCGGGGCACCATCGACCATGATCTTGTCGCGGTCGGTGACGTTGAAGGCCGGGGTCAGCACCTTCTTGCCATTGACCACAACACGGCCTTCGGTGATCCACACCTCGGCGTCACGGCGGGAGCAGAGGCCGGAGCGGGCAATGACCTTGGCGAGGCGGTCGCC
Source organism: uncultured Devosia sp. (assembly GCA_966212275.1). GTDB lineage: Bacteria > Pseudomonadota > Alphaproteobacteria > Rhizobiales > Devosiaceae > Devosia. The sequence goes on along the minus strand of CBIHQV010000011.1, from coordinate 103,392 downwards.
GGTATCGGGTTTGGCGGGAGCAGTGTCGCTCATCTGGCGGTCTTTCATGTCATGCGGGACCCATATGCCGGAGATGTCTCGGGCGGGCGGCGCGGAAAAAGGCGAAGCGGCCGGATGATCCGGCCGCTTGAAAATGTGGAACGGCTAAGGGCCGTCAGTTACCGAGAGTGGTTTCTTTCTCGGTCAGCTTCACGCCCGGGCCCGAATTGCTGGTCGAGCTGGTGGGGGCGGCATAGGCCGCGCGAATCGCCTTGCGCACCGATTCCGGGCACTTGGGATCGTTGATCGAAACCACCTCGCCATTGCCCACGGCGCAGACGAGTTCGGCATCGCCGACGCGGGTGAAGTATTCCTCGGGCGGCAGGTAGAGCGGGCGCTTGCCGTTATTGGTGCTGACATCCATGTTGGCGGCCTGCATGCGGGCCACCAGGGTGCGGGTTTCCTGCTCGGTCAGCGGCCGGCCGGCAACCGAGCGCAGGTCGACGACCTTGGCATTGCGCAGGCGGGTCAGGTCGGCCTCGGTGAGGTTGGTCGTATCGATCTGGACGCTGTCGCTATTGGCCGGGAGCTGGGCGACCGCCGCTTCGGGCGCCGGAGCCGGCAAAGCCTGGCCGCTGGCCGGCAGCACCAGCGGTGCGCGGGCATTGGTCAGGTCTTCCTTGGGCGTCTCGCCGGGCACCAGGCCGACACCGCGCGCCGTGGTCATCATGACCTCGCGCTCGAAGGTGCCGAAATCGGTCAAGGCATTGGTGCCTTCCACGGTGGTGCACGCAGTGAGCGCCACGGCCAGCAGAAGACCCAGCGAGGCCAGTCCAGTCCGGGTAACCGCTCCAAGAGCAGAATGCTGCCCGGTCAAACCAATACGCATGAAACGTCCTTCAAGATGTCGGCGGCGCTTATAGCGCATAATCCCAGCTAAGACCAGATTCTGGCGGCAACGTGTCTGGTGTGTTCGCAGCGCGTCAGGGCGTGCTGCAAATGCACCATCACCTGGCGGCGCCGGCAGCAGATTTTCGCGGTCGGCCGAGGCCGATGAGATCGGCGATCAGCAGGATGACGCCGATGGTGATCGCCACGTCGGCGACGTTGAAAATGTAGAACGACCATGTGCCCCAATGCAGGTGGAAGAAATCGGCTACGGCGCCATATATCAAGCGGTCGATGGCATTGGACAGCGCGCCGCCGATGCAGAAGGCGAGGCCGAGGCGGATCAGCCCGGAATCGGCACGCAGCCACCAGATGCCCAGCGCCACGATGGCCACCAGCATGACGAGCCCCAGCGCCCAGACCGGCAGGCTATCGAACAGGCCATAGGAAATGCCGGTATTCCAGACCAGCACATAGTCGAAGAAATCGGTGACGCGCAGCACTTCGCCACCGCGCCAGCCGGTCATGGCAAAGGGCACGTAGCTGGTGAACACCTCGACACAGGGCGCCGCGCCGATGGCGATGCAATCGGCGGACACCTGAAATGCCTTGTGGGCACGGTCGAGGCCGAAGGCCAGGATGGCCGTGGTCAGGGAGAGGTAGACGGAGGGGTTGGTCAGCGATTTCACGTTCAAGCGGGGTACCCCCTCCTAGCCTCCCCCTATTAGGGGGAGGAACACATTCAGTTTGAGGCGCCATTTGCGGCAACCACCGGCCGGATTCCTCCCCTATCAGGAGGAGGCTAGGAGGGGGTACCCGCTAAAACGCTACAAACCCGCCGCGGCGCGTTCGCGCAGGGCCTGGGCGTCGCGCGGGGAGACGTCGGGATAGTCCTTGTCGGAACCGACCTCGGGCAGAACCTTCCACGAGCGGGCGCAGCGGGTGCCCTGGGCGAGAGCCGGAACCACCGCGACGCCAGGAACGTCGTCCAGCGTAAACGCCTCGGGCGGCGCGTCGGCATTGCCGATCTCGATGGCCGAGGTGATGGCGATTTCGGCCAGATCTTCGCCGGCCAGAGCCGTGAGGTAGCGCTCGTCGGTGATGAACACCTTGGGCGCTGCCTCGAGCGATGAGCCGATGCGCTTTTCGCGGCGTTCGATTTCGAGCGCCCCCGTGACCACGCGGCGCACCGCGCGGATCAGCGTCCACTTGCTGGCGAGACCCTCATTGAGCCATTCGCTCGGCACTTCGGGGAACAGGCGCAGATGCACCGACGAGCCGGCCTCCGGATGCCGCTCCAGCCAGACTTCTTCCATGGTGAAGACAAGGATGGGCGCCAGCCAGGCGGTGAGGCAATCGAACAGGTGGTGCAGCACGGTCAGCGCGGCCTTGCGCTTGATCGAGCTGATGGGATCGCAATAGAGCGTGTCCTTGCGGATATCGAAGTAGAAGGCGCTGAGCTCGATATTCATGAAGTTCGTCAGCAGGGTGACGATCTTGCGATAGTCATAGTCCTTGTAGGCGCCGCCCACCTGCTCATCGAGCTGGGCCAGGCGATGGAGGATCAGTTGCTCGAGCTCGGGCATGTCCTCGAAGCGCACTTCGTCGGACGCCTGATAGTGAGCGAGATTGCCCAAGAGCCAGCGCAGGGTGTTGCGCAGCTTGCGGTAGCTGTCGACCGTGGTCTGGATGATCTCCTTGCCCAGGCGCAGGTCCTCGGAATAGTCCGACGACGCGACCCAGAGGCGCAAAATATCGGCGCCATACTGCTTGATGATGTCCTGCGGGGCGACGGTGTTGCCCAGCGACTTGCTCATCTTGCGGCCTTCGCCATCCATGGTGAAGCCGTGCGTCAGCACGCTTTCATAGGGGGCGTGACCATTGGTGGCGCAGCTTTCGAGCAGCGACGAATGGAACCAGCCGCGATGCTGGTCGGAGCCTTCGAGATACATCGAGGCCGGGAATTTGAGATGCGGCCACTTCTGCTTGTTGCGCAGCACGAAGGCATGGGTCGAACCACTGTCGAACCACACGTCGAGCACGTCGGTGACCATCTCGAAATCGTCGGGATTGCGCCCCGCGCCGAGATAGCGAGCCGCGGCGCCGGGCTTGTACCAGGCGTCGGCGCCTTCTTCCTCGAAGCTCTGCGCGATGCGGTGATTGACCGCGTCGTCACGAAGGATTTCGTTGGTCGCCTTTTCGACGAACACCGTAATCGGCACGCCCCAGGCGCGCTGACGGCTGAGCACCCAGTCCGGGCGGTCGGCGATCATGGCGCGCAGGCGGTTCTGCCCGGCGGCCGGGTAGAACTTGGTGGCGTCGATGGCGTTGAGCGCACGGTAGCGCAGCGTGTCGCCCGCAGCGCCGTCGATATCGCGGTCCATATAGACGAACCATTGCGGCGTGTTGCGGAAGATCACCGGCTTCTTGGAGCGCCAGGAATGCGGATACTGATGCTTTACCCGGCCGCGCGCGACCATGGCGTTGCGCTCGGCCAGCGCCGTGATGACGCGGTTGTTGGCGTCACCCTTCTTGCCGTTGTCGTCGATGACACGGCCGCCATCGAGACCGGGGGCCTCGTTGGTATAGAAACCATCGTCGCCCACCACATAGGGGATGGCGGTGTCGATGCCCTTGTCACCGAGCAGGCGCGCCGAATTCATCCAGATCTCGAAGTCGTCGAGACCATGGCCGGGCGCGGTGTGGACAAAGCCGGTACCGGCATCGTCGGTGACGTGTTCGCCATCGAGCAGCGGCACTTCGAAATTGTAGCCGCCGCCGAGCCCGCGCAGCGGGTGATGGCACTGGAGGCCCGAGAGAACGGCCGGCGGCACGTCCTGCAGACGGACGAATTCCTCGACCTTGGCCTTGGCGAAGGTTTCGGCAGCCAGCTTGTCGGCCAGCACATACTTTTCGCCGGTCGAAGCCCAATTGCCGTCTGGCGCCTTGGTGACCTCATAGAGGCCATAGGCGACCTTGGACGAGAAGCTGATGGCGCGGTTGGCGGGGATGGTCCAGGGCGTCGTGGTCCAGATGACCACCGAGGCACCAGTCAGGTGCTCGCGGCGATCGATATTGTCCTGGACGTCCGATCCGGCGGCAGCCGCGATATGCGAGGTCTGGAACTTCACCCAGATGGTGTCGCTCTCGTAGTCGGCATATTCGATCTCGGCTTCGGCCAAAGCCGTGCGCTCGACCACCGACCACATCACGGGCTTGGAACCGCGATAGAGCTGGCCGGTGCTGGCCACCTTCATCAGCTCGCGAGCGATCTGGGCTTCGGCATCGAAGCTCATGGTGAGATAGGGATTGTCCCACTCGCCCAGCACACCCAGGCGCTTGAATTCCTCGCGCTGGATATCGACCCACTGCTCGGCAAAGGTGCGGCATTCCTGGCGGAATTCGACGACAGGAACTTCGTTCTTGTCCTTGCCCTTGGCGCGGTACTGTTCCTCGATCTTCCATTCGATGGGCAGGCCATGGCAGTCCCAGCCCGGCACATAGGCCGAGTTGTAGCCCAGCATCTGCATGGAGCGGGAAACGAGGTCTTTCAGCGTCTTGTTGAGCGCGTGGCCGATATGGATATTGCCATTGGCATAGGGCGGGCCGTCATGGATGGTGAACAGCGGCCTGTCCTTGGCCTGCTCCCGCTGCAGGGCATAAATGTCCATTTCTTCCCAGCGCTTGAGCCAGCCCGGCTCGCGCTCGGGCAGCCCGGCGCGCATGGGGAATTCAGTCTCCGGCAAGAACAGCGTGGCCGAATAATCGGTTTCGGTGGTGCCCGCGGCGGTATCGGTCATGGGAAACGGCAATCGAAATGGGAAGATTTGCGCGCCTTTTAGCAAGGCGGGGCGGAAGGGGCAAAGGATGATTTGGGGCGAGCGGCGGAGTTGCGGGCTGTCCTCCCCCGCCTGCGGGGGAGGGGGACCGCCGATAGGCGGTGGAGGGGGAGCCCTTCGCACAGGGCCGTGAATGAGCACCACCCGACTATTTGTGCGTGGGGCTCCCCTCTCCACCACGCTTTGCGTGGTCCCCCTCTCCCGTGAACGGGAGAGGACCCACACCCTGCGATCTCAGCCCTACCCCACAAACCCCAGCTTCGCATCCAGCTCGCTCAGCGGCCTGGCCTTGGCCAGCGCGTCCCGTGCCTTGCCGCTGTCGCGGTCCATCGCCGCGATCAACTGGTCGAGACCGGAAAACACCTCCTGCCCCCGGATATGAGACACCAGCGCCACGGTGATGGTCTGGCCGTAAATATCCTCGTCGAAATCGAACAGATGCGTCTCGAACGGCGGCAACTGGTTGTTGAACATGGGCTTGCCATAGGCGGCGACGCCGTCGAAGACGCGGCTGCCCAGCCGGGCGCGGACGGCATAGACGCCCTGTGCCAACTGGAAATTGGCGCGGGTGGCGGTATTGGCGGTGGGGTAGCCCAGTTCCCTGCCCCGCTGGTCGCCCTTGACCACGCAGCCATCGAAGAACCAGTGATAGCCGAGCAGGCGATTGGCGGCGCTGATAGCGCCTTCGCTGAGGGCCGCACGGATGCGCGAGGACGAGATGACCTCGTCGCCCTCGTCCATCAGGTCGAGCGTTTCGACGGCAAAGCCATGCTGGTCGCCCGATGCCTTCAGAAAGGTCGGCGTGCCGCGGCGCTGGCGGCCAAAATGGAAATCGGCGCCGACAATGACGCCGGTGACACCAAGCGCATCGACGAGGAAGCGGGCGACGAAGTCCTCCGCCTCGATCTGGGAAAAATCGCGGTCGAAATTCAGCACCGCGATAGCGTCGAGCCCGAATGCCTCGGCGAGGCGCGCCTTGGCGTCGCCCTCGGTGAGACGGAACATGAAGGGCGCCGGGGCAAAGACGTCGCGCGGATGCGGCTCGAAGGTCAGCACCATGGCCGGCACGCCTGCCTGGGCGGCGCGGGTCTTGAGCGTGGTTAGCACCGTCTGGTGACCGCGGTGGAAGCCATCGAAATTACCGATGGCGACATAGGCGCCGCGCAGGTCAGCGGGCACGGCGTCGAGCGAATTGAGGCGAAGGAAACCAGTCACCGGATCACCAGGAAAGGCGGGGCAGGAAGCCGGCCATATGGGCACGGCTGGGCGCCACCAGGTCGGCAATAGCCTGCGGATCGGGCTTGCCGAAGGCATCGAGTTCGGCGGCATGGATGGAGCCGGTGACAAAGAGCAGGTCGATGCCGAATTTGGCGGCGCCGGTGGCGTCGGTGCGCACGCTGTCGCCGATGGCGAGGACGCGCGACTTATCGAGCGGCTTGCCGGCGGCTTCTTCGGCCAGGCGGAACGCTTCCTCGTAGATCGGCTGGTAGGGCTTGCCGGCCATCAGCACCATACCGCCCATGGCGGCATAGAGATCGCCGAGAGCGCCGCCGCAATAGATGATCTTGTCGCCATGCTCGACCACCCGGTCGGGATTGGCGCAGATCATGGGCAGCTTGCGGCCGAGCCAGAGTCTGGCCCGCTCGCGATACATTTCGGGCGTATCTTCATCGGTATCGAGATCGGTGACGACCACGACCTCGGCCTCGTCGGCGCCGGTGCGGCGCACATCGAGGCCGTCATAGAGCGCATCATCCTCGGTCGGCGGGCCGACATGGTGGATGGCGCGGCCGCGATACTTGCCGATCATGGCGCGCGTGGCGTCACCCGAGGAGACGATGGCGTCATAGGCGTCGCGGTGGACGCCGAGTCGGTCGAGCATGGCCACGATGGGACCCGAGGGACGCGGCGCATTGGTGATGAACACCACCTTACCGCCCGCCTTGCGGTATTGGGTCAGGGCGTCGACGGCGCTGGGAAAGGCCTCGACGCCATTGTGGACGACGCCCCACACGTCGCTGAGCACAGCGTCATAGCGGCTTGCCAGATCGGCAAGGCCAGAGATGGAAGGCAGGGGGCTGGTCATCGCGCTATTCCGATGCGAACAGGACAGGCGTTCTATGTGGCAGCTTGCCCCTCCGGATCAAGCGGAAACCATCACTGGCCTCCTATGCGCCTGCCGCGACACTACCGCGCCGTCACTCCGCCTCCCTCGATACGTCCAGCGCCGGCTAGAGTTCCACCCGGCGCAATTGCGGGGCCTGACGGGGCGGTTCGCTCGTCAGGTCCGGACGCACCGGGCCGGCCGGAGCGATGTACGGCCCCTGGACCAGGGTGATGCCATCTTCGAGCAGCTCGACGATCTGGCTTTCATTGGCAATGCCGGTGCCCAGCAGCTTCACATCGAAGCGGGCGATGTAATTGGCAATGTCGGAGGCGTGGAAGTCGGTGAAAATCTCGGGCTCGTCGATAAAACGGCCGGCATCGATGCGCAGCGAGCGCACGCCCTGTGCCGCCAATTCCGCGACGTCGACGCGCAACGACTTTACATTGGCGATGGAGAAGCCGGCGCCCTTCTTGGCCACGGCATCGGCAATGGCCCGCTCGCCGGTGGTGAGCGACTGCCATTCGAGCTCGCCGATGACGAAGATCAATCCGGGCGCGATGGCGCGGTTGGCTTCGAGCGAGACGATCAACTGCTCGGACGCCATCGAATCGCCCAGCGTGGCGCGCGACAGCGGAATGTAGAGCGTGATCGGCTGGCCGCCGGTGCGGGCGCGCCGGCAGATGGTGATGGCTTCGACCAGGCCCGCACCCTCGATCTGGCGCAGCACATCCTCGCCGCCGCGGCGCGGCATGAAATCGGCGCGGTCGGCCAGGTCGCCATCCTCCATCATCAGGCGCGGCACCAGGTCATAGCCCTGCGGGCGCCGCTGCGGCAACGTGACGACGGGCTGGATATGGTAGATCAGCCGGTTCTCGGCCATGGCCTGACGCAACATTTCGAGCGGAATGGTCGGATCGGGCTCGCGCACAACGGCTGGCGGCGGGGCAGCGATCATGCGGTCGCGGCCCGGCGTCACCGGCTTGGCCACACGGTCCTCGATCTCGGCGACCGCTTCGGCCACCTGCCTGATGACAGTGCCCAGCACCGAAATGTCGGCCTCGACGCCTTCGAGGCGCGCGCCGGCATTGAGATCGGTCATGGCATTGATGCGCTGGCCGAGCACGGCGCCGGCCTGGGCATCGGTGGCGAGCAGCCGGGACAGGTCCTCGATGGCCTTTTCCAGCCGGTTTTCGGCGCGCTGGCGCAGGGCGCGCTCCATCAGCACGACACAGACGCAGCCAAAGACGACGGCGGCCAGAAGGGCTTCGGCCGGCGTGAAGGTCAGGCCGAAATAGGCGGCTGCGCCGATGGCGGCAGCGGCAAGGGCGATGAACGTGTAGACCAATGCCTGCACGGGCGGACCTCGGAACCCTTCGAATGCCGGGATTCGGCCCTTCCTCATAGCATCGCGCAAGAGGCGGCAAAAGCGTGGAGGGGCCGCTGCCCAAGGCTATTTGCAGGGGTCAGGTGGCGAAGATGTTCCAGCCACGCGAGAAGAAGCGGTGGAACAGCACCAGTTGGGCCGCGCCGGTGGCCGAGGCAGCGCCACCCATATGGCCCATGACGACCCGCGGCAGCTCGCCGCCACGCGGTGGCAGCGCCGCCAGATGGTGCTGGACGCGCTCGACCAGGCGCTTGACTACCGGGCGCGGCATGACGCCATCGATAATGACGATATCGAACTCCATAACGGCCCGCGTGCTGAGCACCGCGCTGGCCAGCGCCCGGCCGGCATCGTCGAGCCAGGCCGTAGCCACCGGCTCGAGACTGTCCCAATCCCAATTGATCGGGTTGCCGCGCGGCGGCGCGTGGCCGGCCGCTTCGAGGCGCTGCTCCAGCGCCAGGAGGGAGGCGATGGTATAGACGTAATTGGCCTGTCCCTGCCCGTCGGCCACGAGGATTGCGCCCAGATTGGCGGCATTGCCGGTGCGCCCCTCCCAGACCTGGCCGTTGATGGCGATGCCCGCCCCCACCAATGTGCCGACCTGGAGATAGGCCAGGCCATCGGGCCGGGGTGCCTCATGGGCGATGAATTCGGCCCAGCAGGCCGCATTGCCGTCGTTGAACCAGGCGACCGGCTCGCCCAGTGCCCGCCCGACTTCGGCGGCCATGTCGACATCGCGCCACAGCTCCACCTGTTCGACCGGCGCGCCCAGGCGCTGGATATGGCGGTCGATGCGCGACGGGCTGGCAACGCCGATGCCGACCAGGCGATCGGCCTGCTTGGCCGTCATGCCGGCGCGGATGGTCGCGACCTCGGCGCTGACATCGGCAAAGATGGTGCGAAAGTCCGGCCAGCAATAGCTGCGGCGGATGCTGGCCAGGGTGACGCCGGCCATGCTGAACAGCAGCACTTCGAAATGCCGCCAGCCGATTTCGATGCCGATGCCGAAGGCGCCATCGGGATTGAGAAACAGCGGCGTCGCCGGCTGGCCGCGCCGGCCGCGCAGCACATCGCCGCGCAGCACCAGTTCGCGCGCCTCGAGTTCGGAGACAATCCGCGACGTGGTCTGCGGCCCCAGGCCCGACAGACGGGCCAGGTCGGCGTTGGACGCCCCGGGGTTGAGGCCGATAAGCGTCATCACCGCCCGTTCATTGGCGATGCGCACTCCCGACTGCGCGAAGCCGCGCGCCACCCCGTCGTCTACGGATTTCTTCTGCATGGCGGCAGACTTAATCTTGAGAAGACCAGCCGATCAAGCGGCAAGTCCATCGCTGGACATGCAAAATGCGACACAGGCGGAACGGTTTGTTTACCCTGTTGGGGAACAATCGCAGCAACACCGGGACAGAGCGGCAACGCCGGACAACCGGCATAGTGAGTAATCGGAACACGAGGACCGGGCCGCATGGCGATGCACAACCGAGGCGATGGCGAGCCGCAAGGGCGGCTGCTGCTGGTCGATGGCGACCAGGAGCATGCCCACCTGGTTGCCGGGACGCTGGCCCAGAGCCTGGGTCACGGCGTCAGCATCACTGTCGCTGCGGGCGGCAAGCAAGCCGCCGAACTGCTGCGCGATAGCAGCTTCGACATCGTCCTCGCCGACCTTTCCTGTCTCAACGATCTCAGCGAGCGCAGCGACGACGCCGTCGCCCGGCTGGTGCGCCTCTCGGATGGCGCGCTGTTCGTCGCCGTCTCCGATGGCGCCTCGGTTTCAGCCGCGGTAGGCGCGATGCGCGCCGGGGCGCACGATTATGTGGTCAAGCCCGTCAACGGCCCGGCCATGGCCGGCCGCATCGGCGAGCTGGCGCAACGCCACGGCAAGGGCCGCGCGCTGAGCATCGCGCCGCGCCTCGAGCGGCGTTCCGATTTTGCCGGCTTCATCGGCGCATCGAGCGCCATGCAATTCGTCTATGAGCAGATCGGGCGCATCGCCGCCTCCTCGGCGCCGGTGTTCATCACCGGCGAAAGCGGCACCGGCAAGGATGTCTGCGCCGAGGCGCTGCATGCCACCGGCCCCCGCTTCGGCAAGCGCCTCGTCGCCATCAACTGCGCCGCCATTCCGCGCGACCTGATGGAAAGCGAGCTATTCGGCGTGGCGCGCGGCGCCTTCACCGGCGCGCATGAGGATCGCAAGGGCGCGGCCGAGCTGGCCGATGGCGGCACGCTGTTCCTCGACGAAATCGGCGAAATGGATCTGTCGCTGCAGTCCAAGCTCCTCCGGTTCCTGCAGACCGGCACGCTGAGCCGGGTGGGCGAATCGGGTGTTCGGCAGGTCGATGTACGCGTCATCTGCGCCACCAACCGCAATCCGATGCAGCTCATCACCGAAAAGCGGTTCCGCGAGGATCTGTTCTACCGGCTGCATGTGCTGCCCATCCACCTGCCGCCGCTGCGGCAGCGGCCCACCGATGTCATGGTGCTGGCCCGCCACTTCCTCGCGCGTTATGCCGCCGAGGAGCACAAGCATTTTGCCGGCTTCGCGCCCGATGTCGCGAGCCTGCTGTCGGCCGCCGAATGGCCGGGCAATGTCCGTCAATTGCAGAACCTGGTGCGGCGCCTCGTCGTGATGTGCGACGGCGGCGAAATCACCATGCCGATGCTGCAGGCGGCCGACATCGAGTCGCGCGGCATAGCCGCATCGGCGGAAGCCACCCCGCGCAACGAACGCCGCCAGGCCATCCTGCCGATGTGGCAACAGGAGCAGCGCATCATCGAGGACGCCATTGCCAGCTTCGGCGGCAATGTCTCGCTGGCGGCGGCAGCGCTCGAAATCAGCCCCTCGACCATCTACCGCAAGCGCCAGGGCTGGGCCGAAATGGCCGTAGCGGGCTAGCGAGTTGCACTCGGAAAACCGATCGAGATTCGGCCCAGGCTGAGCCGAAAATGCCGGTCTTCGAGAACCGGAGCGGAGCGTACATTCAGTACGTGAGCACCGGAAGCGCAGAAGACTGGCATTTGCAGGCCAGCATCGGCCGAATGTCGATTGGTTTTTACGGTGTGCTGGCTTCGCGTGCCTTCGCCCGGTCTAGCCCGAGATAGTGTTCGCGCAGGATCACGGCGATGCCGGACAACACGATGATGATGGCGCCCATGACCATGCTCAGCGTCGGTATGTCGCCAAACACCGCAAAGCCGATGACCAGCGTCAGCAGCAGCGAGACATATTCGAACGGCGCGATGACCGACATGTCGGCATAGCGGTAGGACGAGGTCATCAGCAGTTGGCCGACACCGCCGGCGAACCCGGCGCCGATGAGCAAGGCCGCCTGCTGGGGCGTGGGCATGGCCCAGCCGAAGGGGATGGTGGCCAGCGACAGAATGCTGGCGCTGATGAAGAAGTAGACCACGATGGCCTCGGTGCGCTCGGTGCGCGTCAGCTTGCGCACCTGCATCAGGGCGAAAGCGGTCAGGATTGCGCCGCCGAAAGCGGCAATGGCGCCCACCGCCTCGTCATTGCCCAGCGGCTCGCCGCTGGTGAACAGGGTCAGTCGCGGCCAGAGAATGATGACGACACCAATCATCCCGACGATGACGGCGGTCCAGCGGAACACCTGCACGCGTTCCTTGAGCAACAGGGCGCTGAACACCACGATGAGCAGTGGCGCGGCATAGCCGATAGCGGTGGCCTCGGGCAGCGGCAGCCGGGTCAGCGCGAAAAAGCCCAGACCCATCGAGGAGGCGCCAACCAGCGCCCGCACGATATGGCCAACGGGGTTGCGCGTGTGCAGCGCCGAGCGCAATTGCCGGCGCCACAGCAGCCAGGCAACGACCGGCAGGATGGCGAAGAAGCAGCGGAAAAACACCAGCTCGCCAGCCGGAATGGTGCCCGTCGCCTTGAGCAGCGTCGCCATGACGACGAAGAAGCAGACCGAGACGATCTTGAGCGTGATGCCGCGCAGCGGCCCGCCCCGATAATGCACGGGGCTGGGGGCGGCTTCTGAGGCGGGAGCGGCCACGGCGGTCTCTCGGTGCGGCAGCCGTAATCAGCGGCCGGAGGATTGCTCCAGCTTTTCCTTGGCGATGCGCGCGGTGGCGAAGGCCTTGTGCTCGGGGCCGACGGCCGAACCGGTTTTGACCACCTTGCCGGCGGCATCGAGAATTTCCCAATGCCAGTTGGCGTTCGGGCCGCTGCCGCCCTTGAGGCGCAGCTTGATCTGAAGAGTGTTGTCCTGGGTCATGTGCGCGTTATGGCGCAGGTTGGCGCGTGGGGAAAGGGGTAAGGCGGGAAAAGTTCGGGGCACTTGCGCAATGCCGAAGCCGGTGTGCGTGGCCCCAGTAGGCCCTAAACCTCCGAATACCGATACTCGATCCGGTCACCCGCGAAGGCCAGGTGGTCGCGAATGGGTTCCACCTGCGGGCATGGGTCGGGGTAGTACCAGGCCTGGTCGGGGCCATCGGCGGTGAGTGTCTTGATGGTGTAGTAATGCGCCTCGCCCTTGTAGGGAGAGGTGGTGCGCGTCTCGGATAGCTCCAGCACATCCTCGCGGATGTCGCCGCGCGGGAGATAGATGCGCAGCGGTTCGCCCGGTTCGTCGACTTCGAGCGCGTTGAGCGAGCTGCCGATTTCGGCATCGTCGAACACCACGTGCACGCGACCCTTGGCCGGCGTGATCCTGATATCCTTGTCCAGACATTGACGCGTCATGTTGTCCTGCCATGTAGCAAACAGCGATGTGCCTCAACGCGCGAGAAGAAAGCCGGTTCACGCGACCTTGACTCGTCAGGGGGCCAGTCATATATCCCCGGTCACCTGCTGGCACTCTATATTGGTGAGTGCTAACAGCGCCAAGATTGCATTGAAATTGCTGCCATAGGAGCAAAACATGGGCTTTCGTCCTCTGCACGACCGCGTGGTCGTCCGTCGCCTCGACAGCGAAGAAAAGACCAAGGGCGGGATCATCATTCCCGACACCGCCAAGGAAAAGCCGTCCGAAGGCGTGATCGTTTCGGTGGGCCCTGGCGCCCGCGATGAATCGGGCAAGATCAACGCCCTCGACGTCAAGGCCGGCGACCGCGTGCTGTTCGGCAAGTGGAGCGGCACCGAGGTCAAGCTCAACGGCGAAGACCTGCTGATCATGAAGGAATCCGACATCATGGGCATCGTCGAAGCCTAAGGCTTCCCTGCCCTTTCCGTCGTTTCAATTCGCACTTAAGGAGCGCCTCACATGGCCGCTAAAGAAGTAAAGTTCTCGACCGATGCCCGCGACAAGATGCTGCGCGGCGTCAACATCCTCGCCAATGCGGTGAAGGTGACCCTGGGCCCCAAGGGCCGCAACGTCGTGATCGAAAAGTCGTTCGGCGCCCCGCGCATCACCAAGGACGGCGTCACCGTCGCCAAGGAAATCGAACTGGAAGACAAGTTCGAGAACCTGGGCGCCCAGCTCCTGCGTTCGGTCGCTTCCAAGACCAACGACATTGCCGGTGACGGCACCACCACCGCCACCGTTCTCGGCCAGGCCATCGTCGTCGAAGGCGTCAAGGCTGTCGCCGCCGGCTTCAACCCGATGGATCTCAAGCGCGGTATCGACCTGGCTGTTGCCGAGGTCGTCGAGGCGCTGAAGGCCGCTTCGGCCCCGATCCAGAACTCGTCCGAAGTCGCCCAGGTTGGCACCATCTCCGCCAATGGCGAGAAGGAAATCGGCGACATGATCGCCGAGGCCATGCAGAAGGTCGGCAACGAGGGTGTCATCACCGTCGAGGAAGCCAAGACCGCCGAGACCGAACTCGATGTCGTTGAAGGCATGCAGTTCGACCGCGGCTACCTCAGCCCCTACTTCGTCACCAATGCCGAGAAGATGACCGCCGTTCTGGAAGATCCCGTGATCCTCCTGCACGAAAAGAAGCTCAGCAACCTGCAGACCATTCTGCCGCTGCTCGAGTCGGTCGTGCAGTCGCAGCGCCCGCTGCTGATCATTGCCGAAGACATTGAAGGTGAGGCTCTCGCGACCCTCGTCGTCAACCGTCTGCGCGCCGGCCTCAAGGTCGCTGCCGTCAAGGCTCCGGGCTTCGGCGATCGCCGCAAGGCCATGCTCGAAGACATCGCTATCCTCACCGGTGGCCAGGTGATCTCCGAAGAACTCGGCATCAAGCTCGAGAACGTGACCATCGATATGCTCGGCACTGCCAAGCGCGTCGAAATCACCAAGGAAAACACCACGATCGTCGATGGCGCCGGCACGGCCGATGACATCCAGGGCCGCGTTGGCCAGATCAAGGCGCAGATCGAAGAGACCACTTCGGACTACGACAAGGAAAAGCTGCAGGAACGTTTGGCGAAGCTCGCCGGTGGCGTTGCCGTGATCAAGGTCGGCGGCTCGACGGAAGTTGAAGTCAAGGAGCGCAAGGACCGCGTCGACGACGCGCTGAACGCTACCCGCGCTGCCGTTGAAGAAGGCATCGTCCCCGGCGGCGGCGTCGCGCTGCTGCGCGCTTCGCATGCCATGACCGTCAAGGGCGCCAATGCCGACCAGGACGCCGGCATCGCCATCGTCCGCCGCGCTCTGCAGGAGCCAGTGCGCACGATCGCCAACAATGCCGGTGCCGAAGGCTCCGTCGTCGTCGGCAAGATCCTCGAGAACGCTTCGAAGACCTTCGGCTACAACGCTGCCACCGGTGAATATGGTGACCTGGTCCAGCTCGGTGTTATCGATCCGGTGAAGGTGGTTCGCACCGCCCTCCAGGACGCGGCCTCGGTCGCTTCGCTGCTGATCACCACCGAAGCCCTCATCGTCGAGGCCCCCAAGGACGCAGCACCGGCAATGCCGGGCGGCGGCGGCATGGGCGGCATGGGCGGTATGGACTTCTAAGAAGTCCGACCCAGAGCTTTGGAGTTCGTTTCTTCCCAGTCACGGACTTCACGAGAAAGGCGCAGTGGAAACACTGCGCCTTTTTCTTGTGCCGGATGCCCGGCGGCGCGGTACACTGGCCGCACACATAGCGAGGATTCCATGCGGACACCCCGGCGCGGCAGCGCCTTCGACCAGGCAGAGGCCGCCTTCAAGTCAGCAACCACCAAGCCGGTCGAGGCCGCGCCGGCCAAGCCCCTGACGCCGCCGAGCGGCAAGGAAATGGTGACGCTGCGGCTCGATCGCGCGGTGCTCGAGCATTTCCAGGAAGATGGTCCGGGCTGGCAGGACCGCATCAACGCGGCATTGCGCGCTGCGGCCGGCCTCGAATAGCGCCCCACCCCTCTACAGGGGGTGCCCTTTTCGGCATTTGACAGCAACGTGCCGACGTTTCATTTTCCGGGATGGAACGGAGTGAGGGGTTTGAAGATGTCCATGCGTGTTGTTCTGGCTGCGGTTTTGCTGCTGGCGCTCAATCTGGCGGCCACGGGCGATGCTTTTGCGCAGAAGACCAAGACCAAGGGCTCGACGCCCGAGGTCACCCAGCCGCAGGGCAGCACGCTCGACCCGAACGACCCCGATGACCTCGAAACCATCCTCGACCAAGGCGATGCCGCCTATTTCGTCGATGAGGGCCAGACGCCCGACTACGAAAAGGCCTTCGAGATGTACTCGCTGGCGGCTGACGCAGGCGATGCCTATGCGATGAACCGCGTCGGGCTGATGTATGACCGCGGCGAGTTCGTGGCGCAGGATTTCAACAAGGCCTTCGACTGGTATCTCAAGGCTGCCGAAGCTGGCCTGCCGGCGGCGCAGAGCAATGTCGGCAGCATGTACAATGTGGGCGATGGCGTGCGGCAGAGCTATGCCGAGGCACTGCGCTGGTTCCGCCTCGCCGCCGACAATGATTATGCCTATGCCATGTATTCGCTGGGCGACATGTACCTGGCCGGCAATGGCGTGGCCAAAGATGCCGAGGAAGCCACGGCCTGGTACCAGAAGGCCTCCGATGGCGGCGACGCCAATGGCCACTGGTCGTTGTCGCTGCGCTATCTCTATGGCGATGGCGTGGGCAAGGACTCGCAGCGAGCGGCCGAGCTGGCCTATCTGGCGCTGACCAACGGACTGCAGGTAGCGCTCGACGAGTTCCAGGACATCCGCAATGCCGATACCTCGCCGAACTATCGCCGCGCCATCCAGGAAATGCTGAAGCGCGACGGCTTCTACAATGGCACGATCGACGGCAGCTTCGGCCCGGCAACCCAGCGCGCCATCGAAGCGGCTTTCGGCTCGGCGCTCTAGGCTTTCCGGCACATTACGCAAACATTGCTGGATTATTAAATCGACGGCGGCGCCCCTCGGCCGGGGTCATTCTTAAGACCGG
The DNA here is from genome assembly GCA_966212275.1 of uncultured Devosia sp. Lineage (GTDB taxonomy): Bacteria > Pseudomonadota > Alphaproteobacteria > Rhizobiales > Devosiaceae > Devosia. The sequence goes on along the minus strand of CBIHQV010000011.1, from coordinate 86,906 downwards.
GTTAACCATGCCGAACACTCTGCTGTGATGACCGGATCGTCCGGTCGCGACAGCAGAGGACCCCCTACCAATGTCAATCGCCAATATCGGCGGCGGGCAGTCGGTTTCGCAGATGATGCTCACCGCCTTCCGTCCGCCGAGCTTCCAGAGCCTGGACGCTAACGCCGATTCCAGCCTCTCACTCGACGAACTCAAGCTCGGTGCGCCCAAGGGTGCAAAGGGTGCCGATGCGGACAAGCGGGCAGAAGCCCTGTTCAAGGCGATGGATGCCGACGGGGACGGCAGCATCACCAGCACGGAGAAAGACACGTTCGACGCCGCCATGGTCGAACAGCGCCAGTCGATGGCGTTCATGGCCCAGCAGATCGCCGGGCCCAGCAATGCCGACATCTTCGCGCAGACCGATACCGACGGGGACGGTGCCGTATCGATCGCGGAATTCGGCAATGACGAAGCAGCGTCCGATATCGGCAGCGAAACGCTGCAGAAACTCTTCAACCTGATCGATGCCGACGGGGACGGCTCGATCACGGAAACCGAGAGTTCCGACTTTCTCGACGCAATCGAGTCTGCGCTGAACGAAAGCCGCCCTGCGGGTGGGCCACCGCCGGGCGGACCGCCCCCAGGGGGACCGCCACCGAATGGTCCGCCGCCAGGTAGTGCCGAGGAGGACGAGGACAGTTCGGCAACCACGCTCTTCTCGATGGCGCAAAGTGCCTACAAGACCAGCCAACAGCAGAGCCTGCTGGAGCAACCGGTGTCGATCTTCGACACGGCTGCCTGATTTGCGACAGGGGCGTCAGCGCCCCTGTCTTCGTCACTAGAAGAACAGCAGGCGCAGCGCCAGGGCGATCGAGACCACCACGACCACCGGGCGGATGATGCGTGCGCCATAGCGGATGCCGGTGCGGGCGCCGACATAGCCGCCCACCAACTGCCCCGCAGCCATGGCAATCGCGGCCGGCCAGACCACGTCGCCGGCCGGAATGAAGATGGTGAGCGCCGCCAGGTTCGAGACCAGGTTGAGGATCTTGGTATTGCCCGAGGCGCGCGTCAGTCCCAGGCCGAACAGCATGACGAAACCGATGGTCAGGAACGAGCCGGTCCCGGGCCCGAAGACGCCGTCGTAGAACCCGACCAGCAGGCCCATGAGCGGCACGAACAGCCCAAATGGCAGGCGCGCGGCCTTGTCGGCATCGGAGAGGTTGGGCGCGAACAGGAAATAGAGCGCGATGCCGATCAGCGCCACCGGCACGGCCACATCGAGCAGGCTGATATCGATCTGCTTGACCACCAGCGCACCCACAAGGCTGCCGGCATAGGTGAGCGCGATGGCGGGGACCAAGGCCTTGAGCGAGACGAAGCCGCGCCGCCAATAGGTGAGCGCCGCCATGCCGGTGCCAAACACCGATTGCAGCTTGTTGGTAGCGAGCGCCGAAACCGGCGGCAGGCCGGCCGAAAGCAGGGCGGGCAGCGCGATCATGCCGCCACCGCCGGCAATGGCATCGACAAAGCCGGCCAGCATGCCGACGGCGGCAAGCGCCAGGAGAATCAGGGGATCAAGCATCAAGACCAAGAGTTCAGGGCGCGTTCTGGCGCGTTGTCGGGTCGTCGGCAATGCGCCGTTCGTAGATGGGAATGTTGATCATCGACGACATGAAGCCGCTCATCATCATCTGGAAGCCCGAAACCATCGCGGTCATCGCGACGATCACCGCACGCATGGTGCCGGTGAGGTTGAGCGGGCCGAAGCCGCGCTCGGCCCATTCGCTCAAGCCCCAGATGAGGGCGACGAGGCCGACCAGCATCAGCAGCGCGGCGACCAGCAGGATGCGCTCGAGCGTCAGCGCCTCGAGCAGGCGGTCGTAATTGCCCGAGCGGGGGATGAAGCCATAGCGCGAGGCGAAACGCCGGCCGATGATGGCGAAGGAAATCGACTGCAGCCCGACGATGATGCAGAGCGCCGCCACGAGGAAAGTGTGCACGTCGAAATTGACATGCCCGATCCGCAATGGCCCGGGCAGCAGCAGCGCCCCAACGACAAGGCCAAAGCCGAGCAGCGCGAAACCGGGATAGAGAAAGAGCCAGCGCGGCGAGAACAGCAACAGGAAGCGCAGGTGGCGCCAGCCATCGCGGAAGGACCGCAGGTGCGGCGGACGCGAGCGGCCATCCTTGTCGAGCGTCGTGGGCACTTCGCGCACGTCGAGATGGGCCAACGTTGCCTTGACCACCATTTCGGAGGCGAATTCCATGCCCGAGGTGCGCAGCTTGAGCGCCAGGATCGCGGCACGGGAAAAGCCGCGCAACCCGCAATGGAAATCGCGGATCGGCGTGTGGAAGAACAGCCGCCCGACCGCGCTCAGCGCCGGGTTGCCGATATAGCGGTGGTGCCAGGGCATGGCGCCGGGAGCGATGCCGCCGTCGAAGCGGTTGCCCATGACCAGATCAGCGCCATCGCGCAGGGCGGCGACAAAGGCATCGAGCCGGGAGAAATCGTAGCTGTCATCGGCATCGCCCATGATGACGAAGCGGCCTCGCGCCGCAGCAATGCCGCCGCCCAGCGCCGCGCCATAGCCGCGCTCGGGCACCGGCACGACGCGCGCGCCAAGACCCTCGGCAATACCCTGGGATCCATCGGTCGAGCCATTGTCGGCGATGACGATTTCGCCCGCTATGCCGCTCCGGTCGAGAAAGGCGCGGGCCTTGCCGATGCAGCGGGCCAGGGTCTCCGCCTCGTTGAGGCAGGGCATCAGGATGGTCAGTTCAAGCTGTTCGGCCAATGTGCCCCCCACGGCCTTGTCAGAGCCTTGTGCCGTGAATCGGGGCCGGCCCGCAACGGCAGAGCATCAGTCGCCACCGCCGCCCCCTCCACCATCGCCGCCGCCACTGCTACCACCATCGGTGCCACTGCCGCTGTCACTGTTGTCGTGGCTGGAGGTGCCGTAGGTCGCGCTGTCGCTGCCAGAGCCGTCGCCCTTGCCCCTTCTCGCGAGCCTGGGTTGTGCGGCGATGTAGATGATGCCGGCCATGATCGCGATGAGGACAAATCCGCCATAGATCACGGTCATCGTTCTATTCCTGACCGCCGTTGCCCGGGCCCCTACGACCCTGATTGTTGCGCCAGAGAATGTAGACGATGGCCAACACCGCGGCGACGATCACCAGTATTTCAAACAATTGTCCACTCATCGGCGGCGGCCTCCGGTAGTCGCATTATGACGGGCCAGCTTCGCTTTGCACCGGCACGCCAAGGCGGGCCTCGCGCAAGCCTGTACGACAATATCTCCTCGATGAGGGTCAGTCGTCGTTGTTGCGGTCGGCGTCAGCCTCCCCATAATAGCCGGTATGGTCGTCGTTACGCAGTGGCCGAATGGGGATGAGTGGTTCGCGCCCCTTTTTGCGCCGGCCTCGTCCCCATAGCGGCAGGATGGCGCCGACGATGGCAATGGCGAGCAAACCATAGATCAGCCAATCGCCGCCCATCACCGTCAATCCAGTGCATGCGTGAGGCCAAGGCGGGCGATAAGCGCAGCCACCGCCGCGCGCCTCGCATTGTTCTTCTCGCCACGGCGGGCGGCGAAAAGGCACGCCTCGCTGCTCAACATCACACCGTCGTCCAGAACGCGCAAGCCGTTGGCGGCAAGCGTCGAGCCGGTGCTGGTGATATCGACCACGATGTCGGCCACGCCCGAGGCCGGCGCCGCTTCGGTGGCCCCAAGGCTCTCGACAGTGCGGTATTCGGCAATGCCGGCGCTGGCGAAGTGCTGGCGGGTTATGGTGATGTATTTGGTGGCGATGCGCATCCAGCGGCCGTGGCGGCTGCGAAAATCGGAGGCAACGTCGGCTAGGTCGTGCATGTGGGTAACGTCGATCCAGGAATCGGGCACGGCGACGACGACATCTGCATTGCCGAAGCCGAGCCGGCTGACGGTGCTCACACTATCTGGCCCCTGCTCGCTGCTCTCATGGATGAGGTCGAGCCCCGTGACACCCAGATCGATGGTGCCGCGGATGAGTTCGCGGGCAATCTCGGAGGCTGGGAAGAACCGCACGGTGACATCAGGCATGCCCTCGATGGCCCCGAGGTAGGAGCGAGCGCCGCCGGGGCGGGTAATGGTGAGGCCTTTGCCGGCGAACCATTCGCGCGTCAGTTCTTCGAGGCGCCCCTTGGACGGCACGGCGAGTGTGATGCCACTCATTGGGCGACCTCCGCTTCGAGGCGATCGACCCAGACCGAGCAGCCCGAGGCGGCGATCGGCGCGGTGGCGCCCAGGCGTTCGAGCAGGCGATCATATTGGCCGCCGGAAGCAAGGATTTCGCCGCGCGGGCCGGTCATCTCGAAGACGATGCCGGTGTAATAGTCGAGCCGCGGCGAGAAGCTGGCGTCGAAGATAACGCGCGCCTCGCCCAGCCCGTTGAGGTGGCGCCTGATAGCGCGGATCGGCGCGCCGAGCATCAGCCTGTGCTGGCTGGCCAGGGCCTCGACCTGGGTCAGGGCCTGTAGCACCGGGCCGGAAATGGCCAGGTAGTCGCGCAGGAGTTTCAGCGTACTAGCCGGAACATGGGCAGCATCGAGCGCCTGCTGCTCCAGATAGCGATCGGCGATCTCGTCGGGCGTGCGGCCTTCCGACAGGCTGAGCCCGGCGGCAACCATCTGCTCGGTGACGCTGTCGACCAGCGCCTTGCGACCCGGCTGCTGTTCGCGCGGCGCGTCGGGCGCGGCTTCGAGGCGGGTCAGCAGGCGATCAAGCGCCTCGGTGTGGCCAAAGCGATTGCGGATGCGCGGGCGCCAGGCATCGGGCATGTCGGCCTGGACCAGCAGCGCTTCGAAGAGGCCGACGCCGCCAAGGCGGATATCGGGGGCGACGCCGAAAATGGAGAGGGCGGCGCGGGCAAAGGTCAGCACCTGATCGAGCGCCACATCGCCATCGGGCTGGGCCAGCAGCTCGATACCGGCCTGGTCGAACTCGGCCGGACCGGTGTCGCGCTGGCGGAAGATGGGGCCCATATAGGAAAAGGCGGCAGGCGCGCCGACCCCGTCCTCGATATAGGAGGTGACGATGGGCAGGGTGAAATCGGGCCGCAGGCAGTATTCGGCGCCCATCCTGTCTGTCGTCAGCAGCAGCCGACGCCCGAATTCCTCACCGGCGAGATCGAAATAGGGATCAGCCGAGAGCAGCAGCGGCGGCGTCGCGCGCGTGGCGCCCTGCGCTTCGACCAGGGATTCGAGATTGGCGCGACGGATGGCGGCGCCGGTCATGGCTCTTCCCCACTTGCCACCCACATACGCGGTGTCATCCCGACGCAGGTCGGGGTGACATCAGGAATGGGCGAAATGATGAAGCTCATTGCTCGCTCAACAGCTTCTGAACGGCAGCCACCAGTTCATCCCGCTTGATCTCGAACTGGCCCGGCCGTGCAGCCTTCCATTCGGCATTGTCGGTGATGGCCTCAGCCGCCTGCTTGCCGGCGATCAGGTCCTTGATCTGCAGGAGCCCCTGTTCGCGCTCCTGGCTGCCTTCGATGATCACGATGGGCGAATTGCGCTTGTCGGCATAGGCGACCTGCTTGCCGAAATTCTTGGTGTTGCCGAGGAACATTTCGGCGCGGATGCCGGCATTGCGCAGCTCGGCGACCATGGCCTGGTAGCCAGCCATCTGCTCCTTGTCCATGACGAGGACGACGACCGGACCAACCGGCTCGGCAGCATTGAGATTGCCGGTGAGCTTGAGCGCATTGGCGAGACGCGAGACGCCGATGGAGAAGCCAGTCGCCGGTACCGGTTCTCGACGGAAGCGGGAGACGAGGCCATCATAACGGCCGCCGCCGCCCACGGCGCCGAATACCACGTCCTGGCCCTTCTCGTTCTGCACCTTGAAGGTCAGTTCGATCTCGAAGACCGGGCCGGTATAATATTCGAGGCCACGCACGACGGCCGGGTCGAGCACCACGCGACCACCGAACCCAGCGGCGCTGACGAGGCCGAAGATCGAGGCCAGTTCCTGGACGCCCTGGAGGCCGGTTTCAGAACCGCCGATCAGGCCGGCCAGCGCATTGATGGTGGCAATGACATGGGCATTGCTGCCCTTGTCGACGCCGGCGGCCGGAATGCCGCTCTCGGTATAGGCGACGATGGCGTCGATCTGGGTCGAGGCGAGCCCTGCCCCTTTGGTGAAATCGCCGCTCTCGTCCTTGCGGCCGGCGCCGAGCAGCAGCCGCACACCTTCGGTGCCGAACTTGTCGAGCTTGTCGATGGCGCGCAGCACGATCAGCTTCTGGTCGTCGGTGGTGACGCCGGCGGCATCCAGCACACCGTCGAGCACCTTGCGGTTGTTGACCTTGACGACATATTTGCCGCCCAGACCCAGCGCGTCCATCACGTCGGCCATCATCATGGCCATCTCGGCATCAGCCTCGGGGCCACCAGCGCCCACCGTATCGGCATCGAACTGCATGAACTGGCGGAAGCGGCCCGGGCCGGGCTTTTCGTTGCGGAACACGTAGCCCTGGCGATAGGAGCGGTAGGGCTTGGGCAGGGTCTCGAAATTCTCGGCGAAGTAACGGGCGAGCGGCGCGGTGAGGTCGTAGCGCAGGCTCATCCACTGCTCGTCATCGTCCTGGATGGAGAAGACGCCGGCATTGGGCCGATCGGTATCGGGCAGGAACTTGCCCAGCGTCTCGGTCAGCTCGAGCAGCGGCGTTTCGACGGGGTCGAAACCATAGCGCTCATAGACTTTCCTGATCTTGTCGATCATGGCGCCCACGGCGGCGATTTCGCCGGGCGTGCGATCCTCGAAGCCACGCGGCAGGCGGGGCGTGATCAGCTTGGTCTTTTCGGTCATCTGGAAGTCCTGACAAGTCGCGCCGTTCCTAGCGGATCGGTGAAATGGAAACAACAGTGCGAGAGACGGCGGAGGCATGGGAAGGCCGGGAATTACCCGACCTTCCCAGCCCTTAGAGGCCAGGCCTCCAGAAAGGCGGAGGCAGTTGCAGGCCATCGCCCGAAGGCTCCGGCCAAAACGCCGACTTGGCTACGGGCGGCAGGCCCATATCCTCCCGCAGGCGAGCGGGGAGATCGTCGGGCAGCCGGGGCCGGTTCCACCACGCGACCAGGGCCACGCGCAGAACATTGGGAAGACCGCGGTGCTGCACCGCTTCGACGACGTTGAAATCGAGGCGCAGCGAGAAGCTGCCCTCACTGAGTGCATCATACGACATAGCGGGATCCGGCGCGCACAGGCGCCGTCCTTCTGTTGAGATGGTTTGAGCCGGGGAGGCGGACTGAAATCCGCGCCCCCTGCCCCTACATGCCAGGTCTCCGCAGGGGATCTGGAATACTCGAGCTGGCCGAAATCTGCAGCCAATGGGCGGGCTGTGGTTCCGGCGGCAGGCCGATGTCCGCCCGCAAAGAAGCGGGCAAGTCTCCGGGCAACCGCGGACGGTTCCACCAGGCGCTGATTGCCGTGGCGATCACGGAGAGCAGGCCACGCTGATGGACGGCGTCGGCGATGGAGAATTCGAGGCGCAGAACGATGCTGCCCTCGGGGAGGGTGTTGTAAGTCATGACGGTTTCCGGGCGCGCCAAGACGCGGGACCGGCCTCTGATGGGTTGGGTGGATGGGCTGGAATCGGGGACGCAAAACGGCCCGGTTCAGTTCATCGGGGTGTGGTGGCTAGGAAAGTGTCCACGGTCACGAGGACCGAGATGGCAGGGAGCGAGGCTTAACCTCGCGCGCAATGCCGCGCGTGATCACCCTGGCGGAGTTCAAACATGACTGTCATGTAGCTGCCTCCCTCGGGTTGGCTTTGATGGACGCCAGCCTTCTAGCTCTCGATTCCGTGATCCGCAAGCGGGGATGTGGCGGCTTGTCGCACTTGGCCTTGAATGTGGCGTATCGGCAACAGGTTAGTCAGGTGGGCCGCACCAGCGCGTGGCGCTCGGCTTCCACCTCGTCGCGGCAGAAGCAGCCCGCGATGTGATCGTTGACCAGGCCCATGGCCTGCATGAAGGCGTAGCAGGTGGTGGGGCCGACAAAAGCGAAGCCGCGCTTGCGCAGGTCCTTGGACAGCCGAACCGAAGCCTCGGTCTGCGCGAGGCGGCGCAGGTTTTCCCAGCTCAAATCATTCGGGCGATGCTCGGGGCGGGTCTCGAAGCGCCAGACGTAGGCGGCGAGCGAACCGAACTCGGCCTGGATGGCGAGCGTGCGCTGGGCATTGTTGATGGTAGCGGCGATCTTGCCGCGATGGCGGATGATGCCCGCATCGAGCAGCAGGCGCTCTATATCGGCCTCGGTCATTGCGGCGACCTTGGCGATATCGAAGCCGTGGAACACTTCGCGGAAGCGTTCGCGCTTGCGCAGGATGGTGATCCAGGAGAGCCCGGACTGAAAGCCCTCGAGACAAATCTTCTCGAACAGCCGCGTATCCGAGGTGACCGGCCTGCCCCATTCGCGGTCGTGATAGTGGCGATAAAGCGCGTCATCCCCAGCCCAGGGGCACCGCGGCAGGCCATCGGCAACCGACTCAATTGACATGGGCAACGCACTTTCACTAAGCGAGGACGTGAGAATGCTTAGACTGGCGCTCACCCGTTTGGAATTGCGACCCGATATATTCGACAAAAGACTTTGCTGAGACCAGCCGCGGCGGCTTGCAGCGGTGCAGATTTTCGAGGACGTGAAGCGGTGATCATTCCCGGACGCCTCAGAGCCTTGGTCGTGGACGACAATGCCTATGCGCGCGCCATTTCGGCCAATGGGCTCAAGAAGCTGGGCGTGGGCGTCGTGGTGGAAGCCGAAGGCGGGGCCGCGGCCATCCTGGCTCTGCTGAGCGAGCCGGTCGACCTCATGCTGATGGATTGGTACATGCCCGACGTCAACGGTGCGGGCGTAATGACGGTGCTGCGCGATCCAAGGATCGGCGCGGCATCACGGACGCCTGTCATCCTCATGACCGCCTATGCCAGCCGGGACAATATCGCCCGGGCCCGCGAACTGGGCGTCAACGAGGTGCTGGTCAAACCCTTCACCACCGACCAGCTCGGCACGGCGCTGGGCCGCATCCTGGGCGGCGCTGCCGGCGACGATTCCGTGTTCCTCTAGCTGCTTACCATCCGCTAACCAACAGCGCGATCAATGGCTTAACCATGCCGCTTCACGGCGTGTTGGCCATTTTGCGGCAATCTGCAGCCAAAGCCGGATAGCCGGCGCGAATGTGGAAGTCGCCATGATCGGGATGAAGACGCAAGGCAAGGGGCTCCTGGCCCTGGTGATCGGCCTGTCGATGCTGCTGCCGGCGCAGGGCGCCGGGTTGCAGCCGGGCTGGCGTTTCGCGCCACCGCCGGGCGTCACCATCGTCCAGGGCACGCCGCGCCACGCGCTGGCGCTGCAGGCCAATATGCAGGTCTCCCCGGTCTATCTGCGGCAGGTCGTGCCATATCCGACCAGCGAACGGAGCGGCACCATCGTCGTCGATACGGGCGCGCATTTCCTCTATTTCGTGCTCGGAGACGGCCGCGCCCTGCGCTACGGCATCGGCGTCGCCAAATCGGGCTTCGAATGGAGCGGCACGCACGAGATCACCCGCAAGGCGGAATGGCCGGGCTGGACGCCGCCGGCCGAAATGCTGCAGCGCCGGCCGGAACTGCCGCGCCATATGGAGGGCGGCCCGGACAATCCGCTGGGCGCACGGGCCCTCTATCTGGGGTCGACGCTCTACCGCATCCACGGCACCACCGAGCCCTGGAGCATCGGCCAGAATGTGTCGTCAGGCTGCATCCGCATGACCAATGCGGACGTGATCGACCTCTACGATCGTGTCCAACTTTATACGAAGGTTGTTGTGCTTTAATAACGATTTTCGTGGACAGTCAGCGGGTTCGGTAAAGATGCCGAAACCTGTGGGTGCCCGCTCCATGCAACGCTTCCTCTCGCTGGCCAGACGCTTCGGCCGTGATGAACGCGGCGTCTTTGCCGTGCTGTTTGGTCTTATGGCGATCGTGCTGGTCGCGCTGGCGGGCGCGGTGGTGGACTACATTGCGCTCGAGCAGACGCGCAATCGCGCCCAGATCGCGCTCGATGCCTCGGCGCTGGCCCTGCAACCGCGCATCTACGACCTCACCGAGGCCCAGCTCAAACCACTGGCGCAAGCGCTGGTCGATGATCGCATTGCCGAAGGCAGCATCAGCGCCGCCATCACCGCGGAGGTCGAGTCGGTCGTCGAGAACGAGGAGGCCGGCTCGATTTATCTTGAGGCGACGATCACCGTGCCGACGGCCTTTGTCGCGCTGGTCGGCGTGCCCGAACTTGGCGGCCGCATCGTTTCGGAAGCGACACAGGGCTCGATCGATATCGAGGTGGCAGTAGCGGTCGATCTATCGAACTCGATGAACAACTCGATCCCCAACGGCCTGGGCGGTTACACAACCAAGATCGCGTCGCTCAAGACCGCACTGAACCAGCTTATCGAGCTGATCGTGCAGGACCAGCAGACGCCAACCACCTCGCGAATGGCGCTGGTGCCCTATTCGCAGGCCGTCAATGTGGGCGGCTTTGCCAATGCCGTACGCGGCGCGATCACGCAGCCGACGGCCATCACCAATATCGCCTGGTCAAGCGGCACGGCCAAGACCATTTCCGCTGCGACCAAGGCCAACCCGGTGGTCATCACCGCCAACAGCCATGGCTTTGCCAATGGCGATACGGTCTATATTTCCGGCACGAGCGGCACGATGTCGCAAATCGACAACAAGATCTTCACGATATCCAACGTGGCCACCAATACGTTCCGGCTCGTGGGCGTCAATGGCACCAGCTACAGCACTTACTCGGGCAGTGCCGGGCGGGTGATCAAGTGCCTGGTTCCAACCTGTGAGCTGCAGGTGACCTCAAACGCGCATGGGTTGAGCGTGAATTCCTTCGCCTATATCAATGGCGTGGTCATGGCCGGCACCACCACCGAGAACTACAGTACGACGCGGGCGAACGGCACAACGATCAGCCCGACCTTCGAGAGTCACTACAACGACGCCACCGAAAGCTTCAACAGCAACGGCAGCCGCCGGGCCGATAACGTCGACTATAACTGGATCAACAACAATACGAGTGACACCGACTATCGGTTCCTCGTCTGGAAAGTGGCTGGACCGGTGACCAGCAACACTTTCGTGTTGCCCGGCACGGCCGCCACCAATGGCAAGAATTATGGAACCTTCACGTCCGGTGGAACGGTAGCCTGCGTCGTGCAGGGCTGCTCGCAGTATCTGTTCACCAATCCCGAAAGCAGCCCAGGCATATATGGCCAGAACGCCGTCAACACGTCCCAGCGCCGCCACGCCAGTAGCACCTGCGTCACCGAGCGCGACGTCAACACATTTACCGACGCGTCATATCTGACGACGCTTGTCGGGCGGAACTACCCGGTCTCGAGCAACACCTGCCTGGCCGACACAATCCTGCCACTGACCATCACCAAGGGGGCGAACGTCGGCACCAATGTCAACAAAGCCACGCTGCACGGCGTTGCCAATACGCTGACCGCCACAGGCTCGACCGGTGGCCAGATCGGCGTGGCATGGGCCTGGTACATGCTGTCGGCCACATTCAATGGCCCCTGGCCGTTGGCCAGCCGCCCGGCGGTGGGCGACACGCTGCGCCCGGTGGCCAAGGCCGTGGTGATCATGACCGACGGCGAGTACAATTCCATCTACAAGAATGGCGTCATCGCCAAGAACTCAACCACCGGCAGCGGCGGCTACCAGGACATGTTTGGCCAAGATGCTACAAACACCTCGTCCTACGAACAGACCGCGACGCTCTGCCAGAACATGAAGGCTGCCGGTATCACGGTCTACACGGTGGGCCTCGCCATCGACGACAAGCCGGTCGCCAAGCAGATGATGGCCAATTGCGCATCGGATCCAAGCAAGGCCTATGTGGCCGGCACCGGTCAGGCGCTGCAGGACGTGTTCGCAGATATCGCGGAGAACCTCTCCGAGCTGCGTCTCAGCCACTAGGGGAATGGTACCGCCTCCCCGGATTGAACGGGGGACCTCTAGATCCACAATCTAGCGCTCTAACCAACTGAGCTAAGGCGGCAAATGCTCTGCGAGGGGCGGCGAAACGCTCGTCCCGAAAGCGGGCGGAACATAGGTCGAGAATCCCGGGATGACAAGCACCGATTTTGCCGCCGGATAACGGGCCGGGGCCGGGCCGCGGTTTAACCATTCCAGCCGAACGACGGGTGTCGGCGCCGTGCTGCACTGGACCCCGGGGAATGCACTCTATATTGAAGAAACCTTAGCTTCCGGGAGCAATTTGTCCTGAAATGGCACGGAAACGCCCGCCGCATCCCGGAACGGAGAGACTTGTCTTAGATGGATGCTGACTGGACCACATCGTCGAGCGCCCGCCGCGTGCAGCAGCATGAGGGGGATTCGCGCCCGGCCTGGCTGTGGTCGCAGGATGGCCTGTCGCTGCTGTGGCAGAACGCCGCCGCGCCGCTGTTCCTGGCCAAGCTCAAAAAGCACGGTTTGAAGGTCGCGCCGCCTGCCGTTCCGATCAAGGGACAGATCGCCCGCAACATTCGCCTGGGCTCGATCGGGCGCACGAGCCTCGCCCGCATTCAGTTCCTCGCCGGCGACAAGCCGGCCTCCAGCACCTGCGCAACGACTCCACTCGTCTGGCAGGATGGGCAGACGGCGCTGCTTGTGGTGGGCGTCGATGCCATCGATACCGCCATTCTGACCGCCGCAGCCGAAGGCGAAACCGAGAGCGAGCCGGTAATCGAGGCACCCGCCCCGACGCCCGAGAGCGATGCGACCGAGGACGAGAACCCCGCCCCGGTGGACGATCTCGCCGCTGCGCAGGGCGCGCTATCGGAGCCGGAGGTGGAGCTGCCAGACGTTGGGCAGGAGCGCGCCGATATTCCTGTCGAGACCGACGAGAATGCCTATGCGCGCGAGCTGGAAAACTGGCGCGATGCCGAACTCGACGGCGCTCCGGTGCTCGAACTGGTGGAGCAAACCACGCCTGTCGCGGACGAGCCGGAAGCAGCCGAAGCGGCCGCGGACGACCTGCCGCGCCATGACGAACCCACGCCTGTCGAGAGCGCCGTTGAAGACTATGCCGCTGACGACAGCACACCAGAGCCGTACAGCGAGCCAGTGCCGAGCCGGCTGAGCCAATTGGTCGATCGACTGGCTTCGGACGAGGCGCTGTTCACGCCCCTGACCGAAGCCGACGACAATCCGCCGCCCGCTGCCATCGAGGCCGAAGACGAGGCTGTGTCCGAGCCAGCCGCCGGCACGCTGTTCCAGGTCACCGGCCGGGGCTTCGCGCCCCGTCACCCCGGTCTGGAGCATGACGAAGCCGAACTCGACCTCGCAAACCTCGAAGCGCTCGACGGGCAACCAGAAGCCGAACCTGTGACAGACCTACCGGCGACCACGCAGACCGCCGAAGACGACGCCGTGCAGCGCCTGGCCCAGGAAATGGCCGAGCTGACCCCTGCCCCGGTTGCCGATGTCGACGCAGTCGAGCGGGTGTCGCGCTACAATTTCGACGAGCTGTCGCGCATCCTCAATGACCGTATCGGCGACCCGGCGCAGCCGGCCAAGCCGCCGATGGAAGAAGCGCCACGCGGCGGCGGTGCGCTGATCAATCTGGGCGGCGAGACGCTGGTGCTCAACCGGCTGCCGCTGGGCATCCTGGTGTTCCGCGACCAGCAGGTGCTGTTCGCCAACCGCGCCATCACCGAGATGGTCGGCTACGATTCGGTGGAAAGCCTGCGCGCCGCCGGCCTTGCCGCCGTGTTCCCGGCAGCAGGCCCCGAGGGGCAAGATGCTGGCCCAGTCAATCACCTGGTGCAGCGCGACGGCACGCTGGTGCCGGTCACGGCGCGGCTGCAGTCGATTTCCTGGCAGGGTCGTCCTGCCTTGATGCTGTCGGCAAGCACCACCGAGGTCCGTACCAGCCACGAAGCCGCCGTCAGCGCCTTTGCCCAGACCTTTGCCGATGTCAGGGGCGATGGCTTCATCGAAGCCAACCGCGCCGGCGTCATCGGCGCCGCCACGCCGCGCAGCGCCGGACTTCTGCGCATCGAAGGGCCGCTCGAGGGCAAGGCGCTCTCCGCGCTCGTTGCCGGCAGCGACATCCAGCATCTGCGTGAATTCCTCGAGCGCCCGGCGCGTTTTGCCGAAACCGCTCGCCCCTGTCTCACTCTCCGCTCGGCTTCCGGCGCGGCGGAAATCACGCTCTTCGCGCAGGGTCAGGCCGGGGTGATCACCGGCTATTTCGGCTTTGTGCGGGCCCGCGAGGCGGCGCCGCAGCGCGTCATCGGCCTCACCGACGCCGATCCGACGCTGCTGTCGCGCATCAGCCGTGGCGTGCGGCGTCCGCTCAACACCATTGTCGGTTTTTCGGACCTCCTTCGCTCGGAGGCCTTCGGGGCGCTCAAGAACGAGCGCTACGAAAGCTACGCGCAGGATATCGCCAATGCCGGCCAGGAAATCGCCGCGCTGGTCGATGAGCTGGACGATTATGCGCGTCTGCGCGACGGCCGCTACCTGCCGCAGCGGGCCAGCATCGAGCTCACTGGCTTGCTCGAAAGCTGCGTCATCCGCATCCGCCAGCAGGCCAGCGGCGCGCGCGTCATCGTGCGCAACGCCATCTCCGAAAGCCTGCCGCGCATCACCGCCGACCGGGCCTCGCTCGCCCAGGCCGTGCTCAACCTCCTGGCCAGCGCCATCGACCAGACGCCGACCGGCGGCGCGGTGGTGATCTCAGCCCAGCGCGAGGACGATGGCGGCATTGCCGTGCATGTCCGCGACAGCTCGACCAATGCGGTGGATATGGCCGAACGCTTCGTCGTCTTCCGCGACGGCGTGGGCAAGGACGGCCAGGTGATGACGCCGGTGCGCTCCAGCGTCGGGCTGGCGCTGACGCGCTCGCTGCTGGCGGTCAATGCCTTCTCGCTCTCGGTCGACCCGGCGGGCGAACAGGGCATGCTGTTCACCCTGATCATCCCGTCCGACCTCGTCGAACGCCCTGCTCTGCCGCAGCCGGAATAGCCCACCGCGCGGTGGTTCTTGCTACGCAGCCGGGTGATCGTAGGAAAGAATAATACCAGCGACCGCTGCCATGTTAGTGGCCGTTCCATATATGATGGCGCTGGGCGCCACGGTTGCGCGACGCGGGGTAAAACGACAATGCATCACATCACCAAGTCAATCGGGCTGGCGCTGTCGCTGACGACGGCCCTGGCCGGCATGGCCATGGCTCAGCCGACCGAGATCCGCATCGGCGTGGCGCTTGAGCCACCCGCGCTCGACCCCACCGCCGGCGCGGCCGAGGCCATCGATATCGTGGTCTACCAAAACGTCTTCGAGGGCCTGACCCGCATCGACCAGACCGGCGCCGTGCAGCCCGGGCTGGCCGAGAGCTGGACCATTTCCGAGGACGGCCTGACCTACACCTTCAAGCTGCATGATGGGGTGACCTTCCACGATGGCTCGGCCTTCGATGCCGAAGACGTCAAGTTCAGCTTCGATCGCATCCTCGCCGATGGCAGCGTCAATGCGCATCCCGAATTCTACGCGCCGATCACCGCCATCACCGTGATCGATCCGCTGACCGTCGAGTTCAAGCTCGACCGGCAGATCGGGCGCTTCCTGTTCGATCTGGGCCGCGGCGACGCCGTCATCGTGGCGCCCGAAAGCGCCGCCAACAATGCCAATGAACCCATCGGCACCGGCCCCTTCGCGTTCCTGCAGTGGGACAAGGGCAGCCGCGTGATCCTGGAAGCCTATGGCCCCTATTGGGGCGAGCCGGTGCACCTGACCAAGGCGAGCTATGTGTTCATCGGCGATACCGCCACGATGACCAATGCGCTCTTGGCCGGCGATATCGACGGCACCAACAACTTTGCCACCGATGCTCTGGCCGTGTTCGAGGGCAATCCGCAGTTCAACGTGCTGGTGGGCACCACCGAAGGCGAGACGATCCTTGCCACCAACAACAAGAAGCCGCCCTTCGACAACCTCAAGGTGCGCCAGGCCATCGCCCACGCCCTCGATCGCAAGGCGATCATCGATGGCACCACCAATGGCTATGGCGTGCCGATCGGCGCACCCTTTGCGCCGCACAATCCCTATTATGTCGACCTGACCGCGACCTA
The DNA here is from genome assembly GCA_966212275.1 of uncultured Devosia sp. GTDB lineage: Bacteria > Pseudomonadota > Alphaproteobacteria > Rhizobiales > Devosiaceae > Devosia. Next base: position 70,733 of record CBIHQV010000011.1, on the reverse strand, counting down.
TCCCTACGACCCCGCAGCCGCCAAGGCGCTGCTGGCCGAAGCGGGCCTGGCCGACGGCTTCAGCGCCACGCTCAAGCTGCCGCCGGTGGCCTATGCCCGCACCTCGGGGCAGATCATCGCCAGCCAGCTCGCCGCCGTCGGCATCAAGATCGAATTGATCAACGTCGAATGGGCGCAGTGGCTGGAAGATGTCTATACCAACAAGGACTTCGACCTCTCCATCGTCAGCCACGTGGAACCGTTCGACATTGGCAACTACGCCAACCCCGACTACTACTTCGGCTATGACAATCCCGAGTTCCAGGCGCTCATCGAAAAGCTCAACGGCACGACCGATGAAGCCGCGCGCAAGGAACTGGCCATCGAAGCCCAGACCATCCTCGCCAATGATGCCGTCAACGGCTACCTCTTCGAACTCGCCCAGACCGGCGTATGGAACGCCAAGCTCGAAGGCATGTGGCAGAACTCGCCGATCGAGGGGTTGGTATTGCGGGATATTCGCTGGGTGGAATGATCCGGCCCTTGCCCCGACGCACCCTCGCCCCTTCGGGGAGAGGGTAGCGCCACCAGGAGCGTCAGCGACTTGGCAGAGCTGGGGTGAGGGGTCTTGGCCCAGCGCGCCGCGTGCTGTGCAACATCCCACCCCTCACCCGGCGCTGCGCGCCGACCTCTCCCCGGAGGGGCGAGGTAAGAGTCGATGATCCTCTTCGCCCTCCGCCGCTTCCTCGGCTTTGCCGTGACCCTCCTGGTCGCGGCCATTGTCATCTTCTGGTTGCTCGATCTGCTCCCCGGCGATCCGGCGCAGTTCATCCTGGGCATCAATGCCACGCCGGAATCGGTGGCCAGCCTGCGGGCACAGATGGGGCTCGATGCGCCCGCCTATCAACGCTTCATCGACTGGGTGCTTGGCATGCTGCGTGGCGATTTCGGCACCAGCTATACCCAGCGCGCGCCCGTGGCCGAACTGATCTGGGGCCGGCTGGGCGTGACGCTGCCGCTCGCGGTCTTCGCCATGGCAATCTCCATGCTGGTCGGCCTGCCGCTGGGCATTCTCGCCGCCCGCCGCCGCGGCAAGGCGCTCGATACCATCATCATGGTCACCGCGCAGACTGGCGTCGCCATCCCCAATTTCTGGTTCGGCATGCTGCTGACGCTGCTCTTCGCCGTCACGCTGCGCTGGCTGCCGCCCGGTGGTTTCACCCCGTGGGACGAGGATAGCGGTGCCGCCCTGCGCGGGCTGATCCTCCCCAGCCTGGCGCTGGCCCTGCCCCAGGCCTCGATCCTCGCGCGGGTGATACGCACCGCGCTCGTCGACGTCACCGGCCAGGATTATATCCGCACCGCCCGCGCCAAGGGCCTCACCATGGGCGAAGCCGTGTGGCGCCATGGCGTGCGCAATGCGCTGCTACCGGTGCTGACAATCCTCGGGCTGCAATTCGCTTATCTCGTCGCCGGCACTATCATCGTCGAGAACGTGTTCTACCTGCCGGGCCTGGGCCGGCTGATCTTCACCGCCATTTCCGAGCGCGACCTGATTTTGGTGCGCGGCGCCACCATCATTCTCATCGTCACGGTGACCGCTACGATGCTGCTGACCGACATCGCCTATGCGCTGGTCGATCCGCGTCTGCGCGAAAGGAGTGCGCCATGAGGCGCCTGCTCAGCCATCCCAGCCTCGTCATCGGGCTCGGCGCCACGGTGATCTTCCTCGTCATCGGGCTGCTGTCGCTGGTATGGACCCCCTACCCCATCGAGCAGATCGACATCGCCCGCCGCTATCTCGGGCCATCGGCGGCGCACTGGCTGGGCACCGATAATCTGGGCCGCGACATGCTGAGCCTCGTCATGGCCGGAACCTGGACCAGCTTCCTCGTCGCCGCCGTGGCCGTCGCCATCGGCGTCGGCATTGGTGTGCCGCTGGGCCTCGCCGCCGCGGCCTGGGGCGGCGCGGTCGAGTGGCTGGTGCTGCGGCTCACCGATTTCGTCTTCGCCTTCCCGGCGGTCATCGTCGCCATTCTCATCACCACGCTGATCGGCCCGGGCGCCGTCAACGCCATCGTCGCCATCGGCATTTTCAATATTCCGGTGTTCGCCCGCGTCGCGCGCGGCGGCGCGCTCAGCATAGCCACGCTCGATTTCGTGGCGGCGGGCCGGCTGGCAGGGCTGGGCAATGCGCTCATCGCCTGGCGGCATCTCCTGCCCAATATCATGAGCCTCATCATCGTGCAGGGCACCATCCAGATGTCGCTGGGCATCCTGGCCGAAGCGGGCCTCTCCTATATCGGGCTGGGCACCCAGCCACCCGCCACCAGCCTGGGGCTGATGCTGCGCGATGCGCAGGGCGTGTTCCTGCTCCATCCCTGGCTGACCCTGCTGCCGGGGCTTTCCATCGTGCTCATCGTCATCGCGCTCAATATTGCCGGCGACGGCCTGCGCGATGCCATAGATCCACGCCTGCGGCAGGGAAATCCCAATGTCCTTGCTTGAGGTTTCCGGGCTCTCCATTCGCTTCGGCGCATTCGAGGCGGTCAGCGATGTCAGCTTCACTCTGCAGCGCGGCGAGCGCTTCGGCATTATCGGGGAAAGCGGCTCAGGCAAGACGCTGACGGCGCTGGCGGTCACCGGCCTCCTGCCCGAAGGCGCTGCCATGAGCGGCAGCATCACCCTCGATGGCGAGCCTCTCCCCACCTCTGAACGCGCCATGGCGCGGCTGCGCGGCCAGCGCATCGGCATGGTGTTCCAGGAGCCGATGACGGCGCTCAATCCGCTGATGCGGGTGCATGACCAGATCGAGGAAGCCATCCGCCTCACAGAGGGCAATGGCGCGGCGCCGATGGAGGTGCCCTACCTGCTCGAAGAGGTCGGCCTCGAACTCCGCCATGGCGAGCGCTTTCCGCACCAGCTCTCGGGCGGCCAGCGCCAGCGTGTCATGATCGCGATGGCTCTGGCCAGCCGGCCCGACATTCTGATCGCCGACGAGCCGACATCGGCGCTCGATCTCATTACCCAACGCAAGGTGCTCGACCTGATTGCCAGCATCTGCGCGCGGCGGCATATGGCGCTGCTGTTCATCAGCCACGACCTCAAGGCCGTGAACGCGCTCTGCACGCGCGTCGCGGTGATGCACCGGGGCAAGCTGGTCGAAACCGGCACGACGACCGGCACATTCTCGGCGCCCAAACAGCCCTATACCCAAAAGCTGGTCGCCGCCTCGCGCTTCGATGTGCGGCCGCAGTCGCGCCCGCCGATAGGCGACACGCTGCTCGAAGTCGACGGCGTAACGCGAGATTACCGCCAGGGCGGCATGCTGTTCTGGGCCGACAAACCCCTGCGGGCGGTGGACAATGTCCACTTCTCCGTCGCCCAATCGGAGTGCCTGGCGCTGGTCGGGCCCTCTGGCTGCGGCAAGACCACCCTGGCCAAGATCATCGTCGGGCTGGACCGGGCTACATCAGGCGCCGTGCGGCTGGCGGGCACGACCTATCATGGCTCGGACCTGCCCAAGGCGCTGCGGCGCGACATATCGCTGGTGTTCCAGGATCCGTTCGGCAGCTTCAATCCGCGACTGACGATCGCCGACTCGGTCGGCGAACCGCTGCGGCTGGAGCCGGAGTTGAGCGGCGAGGCGAAGCGTTCAAGGCTTGTAGAGGCGATCGAGGCCGTGGGTCTCGATGCCGGCATGCTGACCCGCTATCCGCACGAATTTTCCGGCGGCCAGCGCCAGCGGCTCGCCATCGCCCGGGCGCTGGTGACGCGACCAAAGCTCGTGGTGCTGGACGAGCCGGTCTCGGCCCTCGACGTCTCGGTGCGCGGCGAGGTGCTGACGCTGCTGGCACGGCTGCAAGCCGATTTCGGGCTGACCTATCTCATCATCAGCCACGACCTCGACATGGTGCGCGCCATGGCCGACCGGGTGCTGGTAATGGAAGCCGGCAAGATCGTGGAAGAAGGCAAGCCGGGCGAGATCTTTGCGCGCCCGCAACACCGGCTGACGCGCGACCTGATGGCGGCGCGGCTGGCGGAGGTTGGCGCCAGCGCCTGAACGCACTGGATCGTCACCCTCGGGCTTGACCCGAGGGCTCTGTACTTGCGGAGCGTTCGGTAAGTGAAGAGCCCTCGGGTCAGGCCCGAGGGTGACGCTCAGTGTTTTGGAGCAGACGTCTGCGCCCCTTACTCCACCGTAACCCCAGCCGCCTCGATCACCGGCTTCCACCGCGCTACCTCGGCCGACACATGCGCCGCCAGTTCCTCCGCTGTCGAACCAACGACCACGGCACCAACACCGGCCAGGCGCTCCTTCACCGCCGGGTCATTGACCACGGCAACAGCCGCTTCATTGAGTCTGGCGATCACCTCAGGCGGCGTGCCGGCCGGGGCGAACAGCGCATTCCAGGTATTGGTCTCGTAGCCGGGAACCCCGGCCTCATCCATCGTCGGCACATCGGGGAAGCTGGCGGCGCGCTCCGGCGTGGTGACGGCAAGCGGCCGCAGCGTACCAGCCTTCATGTGTTCGGTCGCCGAAGGCAGGTTGTCGAAAATGATGGGCACCGCGCCGCTCAGCGCATCGACCAGCGCCGGGCCCGAGCCCTGATAGGGCACGTGGACCATGTCGACCCCGGCCATGGATTTGAACAGTTCGCCTGACAGGTGCAGCGGCGTGCCATTGCCGGACGAGGCATAGGCATGCGTTTCCGGCTCGGCCTTGAGCTTGGCAATCAGCTCTTCGACCGTGTTGGCCGGGAAGTCCGGATTGACCAGCAGCACATTGGGCACCGTAACAAGCAGCGAGATCGGCGCGAAATCGGCCGAGGGGTCGAAGGGCGGCGTGGCGTAGAGCGAGGCGCTGAGCGCGTGAGTGGCGATGGTGCCCATCAGGATCGTGTAGCCATCGGGCGCCGCATCGGCCACGGCCGTGGCCCCGAGCACGCCGCCGGCGCCGGCCTGGTTGACCACAAGCACCTGCTGGCCGAGCTGCGCGCTCATGCCCTCGGCGATGACGCGCCCGACCAGATCGGTGGAGCCACCAGCGGCAAAGGGCACGACGAGATTGATGGGCTTGGTGGGGAAGTCCTGTGCCTGCGCAGACGCAGCGACGACAAACGCCCCGGCGACGGCCAGGGTGGCGAGCAGAGATTTCATGCGTGTGTTTCCTCCCAGAATAGGGAGAGAAGCCCGCTTAGGCGATTTGGTTCCCGATGGGATCGTGTGTGGCTGTCGGTGGCACGCATGCAGCTGGACGCGGCACCATCCACCCACGAGCACGATGTCATTCCGGCGCAGGCCGGAATCCATCCTGAGATGACTGGTCGCGCTGCGGCGTAGAAAGACCGCAGGATGGATCCCGGCCTTCGCCGGGATGACACGGTGGGTTGGCATTACAGCCGCCCCCAACAATACTTATCCCCGTCTACCAAACGCGCCCCTATACTATCACCCATCTCCGCACATGCTGCGCGGTCGCGACGAACGGTCGGTGCGGGGAGTCCGGATGGTCGCGGGGTCGCCCGCGATCCTGCGGCAAGAGGATGATCTGGATCCGGATTCGTCCCCGGGTCGGGTGGGGCAGGCGCATGTCACCCCACCAGTATTGGCAACGGACTCCATGCCCAGACGGTCCTCCCCGCAGAGCCTTCGGAAACATGGAGCGAGGTCAGCTTCACGTCTATTTTTCGCCGGACGACCGGCACCGAGGCTTGCCTCGCTCCATGTCGCACGAAAACCGCAGCCAGGCGGCGCTTTCGCGCGCCTACAGCACGCCGATATAGGCGCCGAACGGCTCGAGGTCTATTTCGCCCTCGATCACTGCGGCGGTGACGCCGGGGCAGTCGGCGCTGGCTGGCGACAGGCCCGCCGGCACGGCGAATTCGGCGCCGGCGTCGCTCATGTTGAAGACGCACAGCAGGCGCTCGCCCTCGTGCTCGCGAATAAAGGCCAGCACATCGGCGTCGGCGGCCTCAAGGAGTTCGATACGACCCTTGATCAGCGCCGGGTGGGCTTTGCGGAAAACCAGCAGCGCCCGGTAGAATTCGAGCACCGAGCCGTCGATATTGTCCTGGGTATCGACGGCATGCAGCAGGTGTTCGGCCGGCACCGGCAGCCAGGTGCGGTTGGCGGTCGAGAAGGCGCCATTGGCGGCATGCGCCTGCCAGACCATGGGCGTGCGGCAGCCGTCGCGGCCCTTGAACTGCGGCCAGAACTCGATGCCATAGGGATCGACCAGGTCCTCGAAGGCCAGTTCGGCCTCCTTCAGGCCCAGTTCCTCGCCCTGGTAGAGGCAGACCGAGCCGCGCATGCAGAGGATCAGCGTGGCGGCGAGGCGGGTGAAGGCCGCCTCCTGCCCATGCGTTGCCCAACGGCTCACATGGCGCACCACATCGTGGTTGGAGAAAGCAAGGCAGATCCAGCCCTCGGGGGCGCCGGCTTCGGTGGCGGCGATGGAGGTCTTGAAATGTCCGGCGGAGAATTCGCCACCGAGATAATCGAAGGTATAGGCCATGTGCAGCCGGTCGTGCCCCGAGGTGTACTGGGCCATGATCGCGAGCTGGTGCTGGCTGTCGCCGATTTCGCCGACCGTCGTCGTGCCCGGATATTCGTCCATCATGGCGCGCAGGCGCTTGAGGAAATCGAGGTTCTCCGGCCGCGACTTGTCGAACAGGTGTTCCTGGAAATTATAGGGGTTCACGGCCGGGGCGGTCGAGGCGTTGAAATCCTCAGGCTTCACTACCGGGTTGGATTCGAGCCCCGTCGAGTGGAAATAGAAGTTCACCGTATCGAGACGGAAGCCATCGACGCCGCGTTCGAGCCAGAAGCGCATGTCGCCGAGCAGGGCTTCCTGCACATCGGGATTGTGGAAGTTGAGGTCGGGCTGGGAGACCAGGAAATTGTGCATGTAATACTGCATGCGCCGGCTATCCCACTGCCAGGCGGAGCCGCCGAAGATGGAAAGCCAGTTATTGGGCGGCGTGCCATCGGGCTTGGGGTCGGCCCAGACATACCAGTCGGCGCGCGGATTGGTGCGGGACTGGCGAGATTCGGCGAACCAGGCATGCTTGTCGGAGGAGTGGCTGATCACCTGGTCGATGATGACCTTGAGCCCCAGCGAATGGGCCTTCTGCACCAGCCGGTCGAAATCTTCGAGCGTACCAAAGCTGGGATCGATGCCGCGATAGTCGGAGACGTCGTAGCCGAAATCCTTCATCGGGCTGGTAAAGACCGGCGACAGCCAGATGGCGTCGACGCCGAGATCTGCGACATAGTCGAGCCGGCTGGTAATGCCCACCAGGTCGCCGACGCCGTCGCCATTCTGGTCCTGGAACGAGCGCGGATAGATCTGGTAGATCACCGCGCCGCGCCACCAGTCGCGATCGATGGTGGTTTCGTCACTCGTCTTCGGCTCGGTCATCAGCGAGGTGGCGGTCATGGCTCTCTCCTGCGGGCGAGAGCCAATTAACGCAGCCTTCGTGACGGAGGCAAGGCGGCTTCAGCGGGTATTGTGCAGCATGCCCTGGAAGGCGCGGTAGCTGGACTTGGGCGTACGCACCTGGGTCTCGTAATCGACATGCACGATACCGAAGCGCTTGTTGTAGCCCTCGGCCCATTCGTAATTGTCGAGCAGCGACCAGGCGAAGTAGCCACGCACATCGGCGCCCTGCTCGCGCGCCGTCAGCACGGCCCTGAGGTGGTCGTCATAATAGGTGACGCGGCGCGGATCGTCGTTGCCCTCGACCTCGGCCATGCCGTTCTCGGTCACGTAGAGCGGGATCTTGGTGTAGTCGTTGGAAACGCGGACCAGCAGATCGCTCAGGCCCTTGGGATAGATCTCCCAGCCGATATCGGTCTTCTCCAGCGGCCCCTTGACCTGCTCGATCGGGCTGCCGCCCGGCTCGCCGGCCTTGTAGATGCCGCGGGTATAGTAGTTGATCCCCAGCCAATCGAGCGGGCGCGACACCACTTCCATATCCTGCTGGTAGCCCTTGGGCAGATTGTCGCCGAGCCAGTTGGTGACGACCTCAGGGTACTGCCCCTTGAGCACGCCACCGAGATACCAGCGATTGAACAGGGCATCGCCCATGTCCATGGCCGCCAAGTCCTCGGGCTTGTCGGACGCAGCCTCGGACTTCTCGAGATTGAGCACGATACCCAGATTCTTGGCGCCATTGGCCCGCAGGGCGTCGATGGCGGTGCCGTGGGCAAACAGCACATGGTGCATGGCGCGTGCAGCGGCACGGATGTCGCGATAGCCGGGGGCATGAATGCCCAGATAGTGGCTGAGGAAGGCGACGCACCAGGGCTCGTTGATAGTGGCGGTGGCCTGCAGGCGATCGCCGAACTTCTCGGCCACCAGCGCGGCATAGTCGCCAAACCAGCCGGCAATATCGCGGTTCATCCAGCCGCCCTTGTCCTGCAACGGCGAAGGCAGATCCCAATGGTAAAGCGTAGCATAGGGCTTGATGCCGCGTTCGAGCATGCCGTCGAGCAGGCGATCGTAGAAGTCGATGCCGGCCTGGTTCACCGCGCCGGTGCCCTCGGGGATGAGGCGCGGCCAGGCAAAGGAGAAGCGGTAGGCGTCAAAGCCGCCGTCGCGGATCAGGTCGAGGTCCTGCGGCCAGAGTTCGTAGTGATTGCAGGCGTTGATGCCGGTATCGCCATTGTGAACATTGCCCGCCGTGGACGAGAAGCTGTCCCAGATGGAAGGGCCGCGCCCGTCGCGCTGGCCGCCTTCGATCTGGTAGGCGGCGGTGGCGACGCCGAAGGTGAAGCCTGGACCGAAGTCCTTGCGGTCGATTGAGAACATAAAGGCTCCTCTGGCCGGCATTTCGCCGTGATTGGGCTAAGCCAGATAGCGCAGGTCCAGAGGTTATGCAATCGATTGCGGAGGCGGAAGGCCTAGCGGCTCAAGCGTACCACTTGGAGGGCTCTGCCTTTTCCTTGGCCTCGGCAGCCATGCGGCTGCGGATCATCATCGAGGTCAACTGGCTGGCGCCGGCGCCAGCTTGGGCAACGCTGTCCATCAGCGTGCCAAGTGTCGATGCGCTCTTGGCCAAAGTCATCTGTGCGGCTTGCTGGCGCGCTTCGGATCGCTGCGCCGCGAAGTCGGCATAGCTGCGATTCCGGGCCCGGTGAGCCTGAATTACGTCATAGCTGCTGACTGCGCCGATGACTGCCATGCCTCAGGATGGGGCCGCAGTCCTAACAAAGTGGTACTCAACCTGGCTGCAGTTGCGACAATATGCGATCAGCGATTGCACGGTAGGCCGCCGCCTCAGGCCCGTCCGGCGCTGCCGCAACCGGCGGATGGCCAGCGTCGGAGCCTTCGCGAATTGCCATGACCAGGGGGATGGCGCCCAGGAAGGGCATGTTCATCTCGCCCGCCGCCCGCTCGGCCCCGCCGGAGCCGAAGATGTCGTAGCGCGTGCCGGTGTCGGGCGCGATGAAATAGCTCATGTTTTCGACCAGGCCCAGGATCGGCACGCCGAAACGGGGCAGCATATCGATGGCCTTCTTGGCGTCGATCAGCGCCAGGTCCTGGGGCGTCGAGACGATGACGACGCCGGCAATCTCGGCCTGCTGGAACAGCGAAATGTGGATGTCGCCGGTGCCGGGCGGCAGGTCGATGACGAGGATATCGAGATTGCCCCAATCGGTTTCGCGCAGCAGTTGGCGCAAAGCCGAAGTCGCCATGGGCCCCCGCCAGACCACGGCCTGGTCCTTGACCAGCATGGAGCCGATCGACATGGCCTTGAGGCCAAAGGCTTCGTGCGGTGTGAAGATGCCGTCGTCGCGGATAGCGGGCTGGCCTTCGAGTCCCAGCAGCTTAGGGATGGAGGGCCCATAAAGGTCCGCATCGAGAATGCCGACCTTGAGCCCTTCGGCCTGCAACGCCAGGGCGATGTTGACGGCCGTCGTCGACTTGCCGACGCCGCCCTTGCCGGAGCCAACCGCAATGATGTGCCTGATGCCGGGTACGGCGGTCTTGCCCGGAGGAACCGGTTTGCCATGCGAGAAGGTTGGACCAGCCTTCGGCGGTGGCTTGCCACCGGTGAGCGACACCATGACCTTGCGCGTGCCGGCGAGCTTCTGCGCCACCGCGGCGGCCTCTTCGCGGGCCGGGCCGAAGGCTGCCTCCATGCCGGGCGCGACCGCGATGGCGAAAGCCACGGCGCCCGCGGTGACAATGATATCGGAAAGGCCGCCATAGCCGGCAAGGTCACCGCCGCCGGGAATCTCGACGGCAGCAAGGGCGGACTTGATGGCGGCAGCGAGTTCGGTATCGGCCATGGGCGGCTTTCGGATTGCTACGATGGATCGACGACCACCGTGTCATCCCGGCGCAGGCCGGGATCCATCCTGATATCTAGCCGCGCACCATCATCTCAGGATGGACCCCGGCTCAAGGCCGGGGTGACATCGCGTGTGTTGCAGCTTCAGAACCAACTACAGGATCGACTGACCCGTAGCCTTCCAGTCCTTGAGGAAGCCTTCGATGCCCGAATTGGTCAGCGGGTGGTTGGCCAGCTTGCGGATCACGTCGGGCGGGATGGTGGCAACGTCGGCGCCGGCCAGCGCGACCTGGGTCACGTGGTTGGGCGAGCGGATCGAAGCGGCCAGGATCTCGGTGTCGAAGGCGTAGTTGTCGTAAATCTGACGGATATTCTCGATCAGTTCGACGCCATCGAGGTTGATGTCATCGAGACGGCCCAGGAAGGGCGAGATATAGGTCGCGCCGCACTTGGCTGCGAGCAGGGCCTGGTTGGCCGAGAAGCAGAGCGTGACGTTGGTCTTGACGCCGCGTTCCTTGAACGTCTTGGTCGCCTTGAGGCCGGCCAGGGTCAGCGGCAGCTTGACCACGACGTTCTCGGCCAGAGCGGCCAGCACGGTGCCTTCGGCGATCATGCCGTCATATTCCAGGCTGGCCACTTCGGCCGAGACCGGGCCGGGCACGATCGAGCAGATTTCCTTGACGACTTCCTTGAAGTCGCGGCCGGACTTGGCGATCAGCGACGGGTTGGTGGTCACGCCATCAAGAAGGCCCGTATCGTAAAGTTCCTTGATGTCCTTGATTTCCGCAGTATCGACGAAGAACTTCATCGTTCCCTCCTAAATTCGTGTTCTGGCGTGGCCTGTTAGGCAAGATGTAGCACGGCGAGGCCGCGCCGCAAGGTCAATCAGCATGTCCTATTTGATCGCGGCGAGCAGCGCGTCGGCGAGCTCGCCCACGCGATCTTCCGGGATGCCGGCGACATTGATGCGACTGTCACCAATCATATAGATTCCATTGGCGGCTTTTAAATGTTCGACCACCGAATTTTCGAGGCCGAGCAACGAAAACATGCCGCGATGGGCGGCGATGAAATCGAAATCCTTGGAGTTCGAACGCTGGCGGATGGCCTCGCTCAGCTTCTCGCGCAGACGGATCATGCGACCGCGCATCTGGTTGAGCTCGATCTCCCATTCGGCGCGCAGTTCGGCATCCTCGAGGATAGTGCGGATGATTTCCGCGCCATGATCGGGCGGCTGGCTATAGGCGCCGCGGATGATGTTGAGCAATTGCGACTGGGCGATATCGGCTTGGGCGGCATCCTTGGCGATGAGAATGGCGGCACCAACGCGTTCGCGATAGAGACCGAAATTCTTGGAGCCCGAGAAAGCGATCAAAGATTCCGGGACCGAGGCGATCACCTTGCGGGTGCCATAGGCATCTTCGAGCAGGCCATCACCGAAGCCGAGATAGGCCAGGTCGATGAAGGGCAGCGCGCCCGTGCGGGCGAGGCTGGCGGCAACCTTGTCCCACTGCTCAGGCGTCAGATTTGCACCGGTCGGGTTGTGGCAGCAACCATGCAGCAGGACGATGTCGTCCTTGCCCAGGCCATCGAGCGTGGCGAGCATCTCAGCGAATTTCACGCCGCGCGTCTCGGTGTCGAAATAGGGGTAGGTCTTGACCTTGAGGCCGGAATTCTCGGCGATCGGATTGTGGTTGGGCCAGGTCGGATCGGAGACCCAGACGGTGGCGCCGGGCTTGGCGCGGTTGACGAGCTGCATCAGCACCCAGAGCGAGCCGGTGCCGCCGGGGGCCTGGGCAATGCGGACGCGCGAGCGGTCGACGCTATCGGCCAGCGCGAGGTCGAGCACCGCGGCGCCATAGCCCTTGTTGCCGGCAATGCCGAGGTAAGTCTTTGTCTTGCCAGCGGAAAGAATCTTCTGCTCGGCCTTCTTCACCGAGGTCATGATCGGGGTCGTGCCCTGCTCGTCCTTATAGACGCCGACGCCAAGGTCGATCTTGGTGGGACGCGGGTCAGCCGCGTATTCGCCCATAAGCGCCAGGATCTTGTCGCCGGGGGCCTTGGTGAGGGTCTCGAACATGGGTGGAGCAGTTCCGGTGGGAAGGCGGGGTTGTTATAGGCGGCGGCGGAATTTTTGCAATCAGATCAGCGCTTGAGGCCGGCCTTGTCGAGCTCGGCGATCAATTGCGGAATGATTTCAAAGAGATCGCCGATCAGCGCCACGTCGGCCAGCTTGACCAGTGGGGCTTCGGGATCGGTGTTGATGGCGACGATCTTCTTGGCGCCCTGGATGCCGGCGAGGTGTTGCAGCGCGCCTGAAATGCCGATGGCGATGTAGAGATCGGGGGCAATGATCTTGCCGGTCTGACCGACCTGCCAGTCATTGGGGGCGTAGCCGGCATCGACCGCGGCGCGGGTGGCGCCGATGGCGGCACCGAGCGTCTTGGCAAGGGACTCAATGAGCTGGAATTTCTCGGCCGAGCCGAGGGCGACGCCACCGCCGACCACGATCTGGGCGGTGGCGAGATCGGGCGTGTCGCTTTCGGTGCGGTGCGCCGCGATCAGCCGGGCGGCGGAAGCCACCGGACGATCAATGACTTCGACCGGCGCAGCATTACCTCCGGCCGCGGCACGGAAGGCCGACGCGCGGATGGTCAGGACGTGCTTGGGCTGGTTGTCGGTGACGGTCTGGACGGCGTTGCCGGCATAGATCGGGCGCTCGAACCTGGTGGGGCCGAGGATTTTGACCACGTCGGTGACGGGCATCAGATCGAGCCTTGCCGCGAGGCGTGGCATTCGATCCTTGCCCACACTGCCGGCGGATTGGACGAGATACTGATATCGAGGGGCCAGCGCTTCGATGACAGACGTGTCGCTGTCGGAAGCGGATACACCCTGCGCCACCAGCACCTTGGCAACGCCGGCGAGCTTGGCGGCTTCGGCCACAACGGTGTCGGTGTTCTCGCCGATGACCAGCAGGTCGATCTGACCCAGCTCAGCAACCGCGTGGACGACGCGGGCGGTGGCCGGCGAAAGGGCGCCGAGATCGTGATCGGCGATAACCAGCACGCTCATCACAGCGCCTCCATCTGGGAGACTTCGGCCGCGATATAGGCGGCGAGCTCGGTCGTGGAGCCTACGGTCTTGCCTGCCACGCGCTCTGCCGGCGGGGATATCTTCTCGATGGTGAGGCGCGGCGTGAGGTCGACGCCGAATTCGGCGGCGGGACGCACGGCCAGCGGCTTGGAACGGGCCTTCATCACCATGGGCAGCGCGGCGTTACGCGGGGTGTTGAGGCGCAGGTCGGCCGTGACAATGGCAGGAAGCGGAATGGCGATGGTCTCGCGGCCGGAATCGACTTCGCGGGTCACTTCGATTCCATTGCCGATGACCTTGATCTCGGACGCAAAGGTCGCCTGCGGGCGATCGGTGAGTGCGGCGAGCATCTGGCCGACATGGTTGCTGTCGTCGTCGACGGCCTGCTTGCCCAGGAGGACGATATCGGGGCTTTCCTCGGCGACCACCTTGGCGAGCAGCTTGGCAATGGCCAACGTCTCGAGCTCGGCATCGGTCTCGATGAGGATGCCGCGATGGGCACCCATGGCGAGAGCGGTGAGAATGACATCGTTGGCCACTTTGGGGCCGATGGAGACGACGACGATTTCGTCGCCGTGGCCGGCCTCGGAGAGCTGCACGGCAGCCTCCACGGCATGCTTGCAGAAGGGGTTCATCGACATGCGGACGCCCGTGGTTTCGACACCCGAACCATCGGGGCGAACACGGATACGGACGTTATGATCGACGACCCGCTTGATGGCGACCAGGATTTTCATGGGCTCTCCGGCAAGTTGCCGGTGTCATGACAAAATTGGCTGGCACGGGCAAGCCGCGCCAGGGGAAATTTGGGCTAGGCCCGGCAGGATTGTTGGAAAAGCGGTGCTGGCGCTATTCCCGCCCGATGCTGATGTTGATGCCCTGCTCGCTGCAAACATTGTAGGGAATCGTCGCGGGGGCAATCTCGGTTTCCGAGAACATGACGCGGACACTGGTGGAGCAGGCATTCCCCTCCATATCCGCCTCGTAAAAGGTGATGCCGTCCTTGGTGCCAACGCGACGGATCTGGCCGTTATCGACGGTAATCTTGAAAATATTGCCGTTAGCCTCACCCGACAGCAGGATCGGCAGTGCATAGGTGGCGGCAAAAGCCGGCAGCGGCAAAGTGACAAGCGCCGCAAGGGCACACGCGGCGGTAAAAGACAATTTCATTAGGCGCATCAATCTACTCCGTAATACGGTACTAGTGGCCGACGCCGCGAACGCTGTCCATATGCCGCGTCACCGCCAACCAGATCATGGTTGACGTTACAGATTGGGACAGTGACACTGACCCAGAATTGGACTGCTTCGGACCGCCCTATGCCCGTATTGAACCGCATCGCCGAATTTCATGACGAGATCGCCGGGTGGCGGCAGGATTTTCATGCCCATCCGGAAATTCTCTACGAGGTGGTGCGGACGGCCGGCGTGGTGGAGCAGAAGCTGCGGGACTTCGGCTGCGACGAGGTGGTGACCGGGATCGGGCGCACTGGCGTCGTCGGTATCATCAATGGCCGCCGCAATGACAGCGGGCGGACCATCGGGCTGCGCGCCGACATGGATGCGCTGCCGGTGACCGAAAAGACCGGCAAGGATTATGCCTCGACCAACCCGGGCAAGATGCATGCCTGTGGCCATGACGGGCATACCGCCATGTTGCTGGGCGCCGCGAAATATCTCTGCGAGACGCGCAATTTCGATGGCCGGATCGCCGTGATCTTCCAGCCGGCTGAAGAAGGCGGGGCGGGCGGCAAGGCCATGCTCAATGACGGGCTGGTCGAGCGCTTTGCCATCGACGAATTCTACGGCATGCACAATTGGCCGGGCATGCCGACCGGGCATTTCGGCATCCGGGCCGGCGGCATCATGGCGGCGACCGATCGCTTCTATATCGACATCACCGGCCGGGGCGGCCACGCCGCGCGGCCGCAGACCACGATCGATCCGATCATGGTGGCGGCCAACATGATCGTGGGGCTGCAATCGATCGTGTCGCGCAACGTGGACCCATTGGCAAATGCCGTACTGTCAGTGACGATGGTAGAAGCCGGCGAGGCCGACAACGTGATCTCGCGGACGGCCAAAATCACCGGCACGGTGCGCACGCTGGATGGCGCCATCCAGGATCTGATCGAGCAGCGGCTGGCCGATTTCGTACCGCAGTTCGCCAACAGTTTCGGGGCAGAGGCCACCGTTCGCTATGCGCGCGGTTATCCGGTGACCGTCAACGCCCCCGAGCAGACGGCCTTTGCCGCGCAGGTGGCGCGCGAAGTCGCCGGCGCTGAGCGGGTCGACGACAACGCTCCGCCATCGATGGGCGGCGAGGACTTCTCCTTCATGCTCGAAGAACGACCGGGCGCTTACATTTTCATCGGTAATGGCGACAGCTCGGAGCTGCATACCGATACATATGATTTCAACGACCAGGTTATCCCGGTGGGCGCGACCTATTGGGTGCGTCTGGCGGAACTGGCCCTTCCCATAGGGTGACATTGTGCCACGATCTCGTGGTCGACAGGCTCAACATGAGGTCTACTTGACCACAGAACCACCAGTAGGCCTCATCCTGACCTTGTCGAAGGACGAGGTCGCGGCAAGAACCTGATGCAACCCAGACTCGTCCTTCAAAAAGCCCTCCCCACCATCCTCACCCTGGCGGTCTCCGCCATTGGCGGCGGAACCGCCATGCTGCTTGGCCTGCCAGCCGGCTGGTTGATGGGTGGGGCGCTGGCGGTGACGGCGGCGGCGATGGCGGGGATGACGGTGCGCATGCCCGACCGGCTGCGCGACGTGGCCTTCGTGCTGATCGGCATGTCCATGGGCGCCAGCGTGGCGCCAGACAGCCTGACCCTGATCGCGAGCTGGCCGGTGAGCCTCCTCGGCCTCGTGCTCGAGCTGGTGCTGATCATCACGCTGACGGGCTGGATGCTGTCGAAGGTGTTCAAGCTCGATCCCGGCACGGCCTATCTCAGCTCGTTTCCGGGGCACCTGTCATTCGTGATGGGCATCGCAGCGGCCGGGGTCGGGCAGCCGCGGCAGATCGTTATCATCCAGGTCATCCGCATCTTGATGCTGACCATCGCCGTGCCCATCGGGGCAGTGTTTCTGCCGATTGATCATTTCACGCCAGCGGCGCCGACGAGTTTTCTCAGCATCTGGCAATTGCTGGCGCTGGCGGCGGGTTGCGTCGCTGTGGGGCTGGTTTTTATCCGGCTCAAGGTGCCGGCCGGCTTCGTGCTCGGCTCCATGGCGGCCGCGACAGTGGCCAAGCTGGGCGGGCTCTATACCGAGGCCATGCCGACACCGCTGGTGACGGTGACCTTCATCCTCACCGGGGCGTTGATCGGATCGCGCTTTGCCGGGATCACCCGGGCCGAATTCATGACCGCCGCCAAAGGCGGGATCATCGCCACCGCCATGACCGTGGGCATTGTCACCGTCGTGGCTTATGGCGTGAGCCTTGTGGTCGACATGCCGTTCGGGCAGATCTGGCTGGGCCTGTCGCCGGGGGCGCTGGAGGGCATGGGCGCGCTGGGGATTGCGCTGGGATATGATACGGCGTTCATCGCGGCGCACCATGTGATCCGCCTGCTGCTCTTGAGCTTCGCCATCCCCACCGTAGTGGTGCTCATCCGCCGACGCGAGGCTGCCGCAATCGCGCGGCAAGAACAGCCAGAGGAGATTTGATCATGCGCGCTATCTTGCCCCTGGCCCTTGTTTTTATCACCGCTACCGCCGCCCCTGCCCTGGCCGTGCCCGCCTGTTCGGGCACGTTTGCCCTGAGCATGGAATATTACACCGAGGCGCAGCTCAACGACTTCAACCTCGACCTGCTGCGCAGCATCGGCGTCGATGCGGTCCGCGCGGAAATCTGGGGCGGCTGCATCCGCGCCTTCGTCCGGCTGCCTGACGGAAGCGAAGAGATGCAGTTTTATGAACCGCTGAACCTGCGCCGGGTAGAGTAAGGCGGGGCGGCTTTCGGCCGGCTAACAGCCGGGCGTCACCCTCGGGCTGGACTCGAGGGTTTTCACTTACCGCGTTCAGAGAGTGTAACGCCCTCGGGTCAGCCCGAGGGTGAAGTTCTGCGTTGACCTACCTCACCGAAACCCGCTTCCCCGACGGAACCGCCACAAACGCGTAGCCATTGGCGCCAAGCTTCAATGCCTTGCCGCCCAGCGCGGCATTCTGCGAAACGGGTTCGACTTCAGCAGTGCCAAGCCCAGTCACCGTGAGCTCGCGCGGCTCGGGCGACAGGTTGAACACGCAGAGCATCGCGTTTTCTCCAAGCGTGCGGCGGAAAGCCAGGATGGGCTCCGCTGTCTTGAAGAACGTGATGTCGCCCTCGCGCAGGACCGCGTGGTTTTTGCGCCAGGCCAGAATGCTGCGATAGAAGGCCAGGGTCGAATTTTCGTCGGCATTCTGCACGGCCACATTGAGCGCGGACTGGGCCGGCTTGACCGGCAACCAGGGCGTGCCCGAGGTGAAGCCGTTGGGGGCATCACCCTCGTCCCATGGGATGGGGGTGCGGCAGCCGTCGCGGCCCTTGTCCTCGGGCCAGAAGCGAATGCCGCGCGGGTCGGTCAGTTCCTCGAATAGCAGGTCGGTTTCGGGCAGGCCCAGTTCCTCGCCCTGATAGAGGCAAACCGAACCCTTGAGCGACAGGACGAGCGCCGCGGCCTGGCGGGCGAGTTCGGCGGGGGAATGGCAGTGCTTGGCCCAGCGAGTCTGGTGGCGCGGCACATCGTGGTTGGAGAAGCTCCAGCAGGGCCAGCCATCGGGGCCGGCCTTGAAGAAGGTCTCGATGCATTTGCGGAAATGGGCCGAGGTGAATTGCGGCCCGAGGAAATCGAAGCCGTAGCACATATGCAGCGTGTCGCCGCCCGAGGTGTATTCGGCCATGAGCTGGACCGACTTGTGGCTGTCGCCGACCTCGCCCACCGAGGTGGTGCCGGGAAATTGGTCGAGCAGCTTGCGCACACGCTTGAGGAAATCGAGGTTTTCCGGCTGCGACTTGGAGAAGCGGTGCTCCTGCATGTCATAGGGGTTCACGGCATAAGCCAGGTGCTCGTTCTTGACCTTGTTGGGCGGGTTGGAGCGCAGCTTCTTGTCGTGGAAATAGTAATTGACCGTGTCGAGACGGAAGCCGTCGATGCCGCGTTCGAGCCAGAAGCGCATGACATCGAGCACGGCCTGCTGCACGTCGGCATTGTGGAAATTGAGATCCGGCTGGCTGGCGAGGAAATTGTGCAGGTAATATTGCCCGCGCGTAGGGTTCCACTCCCAGGCCCGGCCACCAAACACGGCCGGCCAGTTGTTGGGCGGCGAACCATCGGGCAGCGGATTGGCCCAGACATACCAATCGGCCTTGGCATTGGTGCGGTTGAGCCGACTTTCCTGGAACCAGGGGTGGAGGTCCGAAGTGTGGCTCACCACCTGATCCATGATGACCTTGAGGCCACGGGCATGGGCCTGTTCGACCAGGCTATCGAAATCATGCAGCGAGCCGAACAGCGGATCGACATCGCGATAGTCGGAGACGTCGTAGCCCATATCGGCCTGGGGCGAGCGGGTGATGGGCGACAGCCAGATGCAGTCGACCCCAAGCCCGGCAATATGGTCCAACCGGGCGATGATGCCGGGCAGATCACCCACGCCATCGCCGTTGCTGTCCTGGAACGAGCGCGGATAAACCTGATAAATTACGCCGCCACGCCACCACTCGGTCATTGCCTGTCTCCGCGATTCGTTGCCTCCACCTAACAGCACAGCGGGGGTGCAGTTCCAGTGCGCAGGCCGCCGGGCGGGCATGCAGGGGCTGCGTCGTGGCAAAATAGATTCAGGTCACCGTCGAAATCGCCGAGCGCCGGTCGTCGGGAAGGTGAACGGAACAGGGAGAACAACCATGGTTCACATATTGCGCGCAGCCGATCGACCACCGAGCAAAAGCCGGACGGTCCGGTTCGAGGGCGATGCCTATGGCACCAATATCTCGTTCTTTGCCGTGGACAACGAGCCCGGCCAGGGTCCGGGGCTGCACATCCATCCCTATCCCGAGACATGGTTTGTCAAATCCGGCCGGGCGCGGATCGTCGCCGGCGACGAGGAATTCGAGGCCGGACCGGGCGACATAGCCGTCGTACCCGCCAATGTGCCGCACAAGTTCACCAATATCGGACCCGAGCGACTGGTAATCTTCTGCGTGCACGCGGCGGGTACGATGGTGCAGGACGATCTGGAATAGTTACTTTGCCGCCAGCAGGATGGGATCGACGTCGAGCAGACGCAGGGCGGTGACCATGTCTGAGGTGCCGGTCTTGTATTTGAGGAAATGTGGCGTCTGGATATGGGCCTCGTAGGCGGCGCGGGAGGCGTAGACTTCGAGGATGCGGATGTGGTGCGGCGCGTCCTTGTGCGCCACCGCGTGGAGCATCAGTACGCCGGGCTCGCGCTCGACTGAGGCGGCGATCTCCTCGGCGAGCAGTGCGTTGTAGGCGGCGAGCTGGCCGGGATCGACCTCGATCTCGGCGATCCGGACCATGCGTTCGTCACCCATGGCTAGACCACCGCGCTGATCAGCGGTTCGCCGGCAAAGTGGGCCTCAAGATTGGCCACCAGCAGGGCGCCCATGGCGTCGCGGGTCTGATGGGTGGCGCTGCCCTGGTGCGGGGAGAGGACGACATTGTCGAGGGTGAGGAAGCTCTGTGGTACCTGGGGTTCGTTTTCGAAAACGTCGAGCGCCGCGCCGCCGAGGCCGCCATTCTGCAGCAGCTCCAGCATGGCCGGCTCGTCGACCAGCGTGCCGCGGGCGACGTTGACCAGCATGCCCTTGGGGCCGAGGGCGGTGAGGACTTCGCGGCTGACGATACGCTCGGTGCCCTTGCCGCCGGGGGCGATGATGACCAGCCAGTCGCTGTCGCGCGCCATGTCGGTGAGGTTGTCGTAGAAGATATGCGGCTCGGACGACTGGCGCTTGCGGCCGTGATAGACCACGCGCATCTTCATGGCCTGGGCGCGGACGGCGATTTCCTTGCCGATGCGGCCGAGGCCGAGAATGCCGACAGTCTTGCCGGTCAGTTCCGAAAACAGCGGCATGGAGCCGCCCGGCCATTTGCCCTGGCGGACATATTGGTCGCCCTGCGGGATGCGGCGGGCCAGCCCGATCATCAGGCCAATGGTGAGCTCGGCGACGGCGTCGTTGAGCACGTTGGGCGTGTTGGTGACGCGGATATTGCGGGCCTTGGCGGATTTGGTGTCGATATTGTCATAGCCGACGCCGAAGCTGGCGATGATCTCAAGATTGGGCAGCGCGTCCATCAGATCGGCCTGCACGCCCGAGCCGGCATGGGCGCGGATACGGCTGCCATTGGCGGCAAGCCATGCGGCTTTGTCGGCCTGTTCGTGCAGCTTGTGGACGGTGTAGCGCTCGCTGAGGGCCGCTTCGCAGCTGGCGAGGAGCTTGCCGGTCTGCAGGATCTCGATGGTCATGGTCGAACTCGCAATTCTTGTATGGCAGGCACCATAGGCGCCAAGAGCGCTGAAGCAAGCCATGGGTGCTGGACGCGTGCGAATAAAAGTGTAGCAATGTGAAGGCGATGGGACGAGCCGTATTACCACTCGGAGCATAATGGCCGACACGAAGCCGTTCGACGAAATGTACAATCCGGATGGCAGCGTCCGCGAACCCTATCGGGCGCTGGCCCAGTGGCTCGAGGAACAACCGGACAAGGCACTGACGCTGATGCAGTCGGATGCCGAGGCGATCTTCCGCAAGCTGGGTATCACCTTCGCCGTCTATGGATCGGAAGAAGGCACCGAAAAGGTCATTCCCTTCGACGTCATCCCCCGCATCATCGCGGCGCAGGAATGGCGCAAGCTTTCCAAGGGCATCGAGCAGCGGGTCAAGGCGCTCAACGCGTTCCTCTATGACATCTACCACCGCCAGGAAATCCTGAGGGCGGGGCGAATTCCGGAAAAGCTGATCCTGCAGAACTCGGCCTTTGCGCCGGAGATGATGGGGCTTGAGCCGGCCAAGGGCGTCTACGCCCACATTATCGGCGTCGACATCGTGCGGGTCGGGCCGGACGAATTCTATGTGCTGGAAGACAATCTGCGCACCCCCTCGGGCGTCAGCTACATGCTGGAAGACCGCGAGGCGATGATGATCCTGGCGCCGGACCTGTTCCAGCGGCAGAAGGTGGCGCCGGTCGATACCTATCCCGAAAACCTGCGGCGGACGCTCGAAAGCGTAGCGCCGGCGGGAGCCTCGGGCTCACCCAACATCGTGGTGCTGACGCCGGGCATCTACAATTCGGCCTATTTCGAACACTCGTTCCTGGCCGACCAGATGGGCGCGACGCTATGCGAGGGGCCCGATCTCTTCGTCGATGGCGGCAAGGTCTATATGCGGACCACGACCGGGCCTGAACGGGTCGAAGTGATCTACCGCCGGATCGACGACGATTATCTCGATCCGCTGACCTTCCGGCCCGATTCCATGCTGGGCGTGCCGGGCCTGTTCAACGCCTATCGCGCCGGCAATGTGACGCTGGTCAACGCACCGGGCACGGGCATTGCCGATGACAAGGCGGTCTATACCTATGTGCCCGAGATCGTCGAATTCTATCTCGGCGAAAAGGCGCTGCTGCAGAATGTGCCGACCTATAACTGCACCGACGAGGAGCAGCGCAACTGGGTGCTGGCCAATATCGCCGACCTCGTGGTCAAGGAAGTGCACGGCTCGGGCGGCTACGGCATGATGGTGGGACCGACATCGAGCAAGGCCATGCATGCCGAATTCCGCAAGAAGATCGAGGCGCGGCCGGACAATTACATCGTGCAGCCGACGCTGGCGCTCTCCACCTGCCCTACTTACGTCAATGCCGGCATCGCACCGCGCCATGTCGACC
The DNA here is from genome assembly GCA_966212275.1 of uncultured Devosia sp. Taxonomy (GTDB): domain Bacteria; phylum Pseudomonadota; class Alphaproteobacteria; order Rhizobiales; family Devosiaceae; genus Devosia. The sequence continues at coordinate 48,451 of CBIHQV010000011.1, read as the reverse complement.
TGCGCCCCTATGTGCTGGTCGGCGATGAGGTGCGCATCACGCCCGGCGGGCTGACGCGCGTGGCGCTGAAGAAAGGCTCGCTGGTGGTCAATTCCAGCCAGGGTGGCGGCACCAAGGATACGTGGGTGCTGGAAGATTGAGTATGCTCGGACGCACCGCACAAAACCTCTATTGGCTTTCCCGCTATGTCGAGCGGGCTGAAAACATGGCCCGGCTGCTCGAGGTGGGCTATCGCATGTCGCTGACCAGCCGGCGCGAAGGCGGCGCCAGCGAGCATCTGATGAGCATGATGCAGGCGGCCGAGGTCGACGAAGACTTCGCCAAGAAGGGCCGGCCGGCCGATGTCGACACGGTCGCCCATTTCATGATGTTCGACCCGACCAATCCGAGTTCGGTACTCAATTGTCTGCAGGCCGCGCGGACCAATGCGCGCACGGTGCGCACGGCGATTACCAGCGACATGTGGGAAACGCTCAACGCCGCCTGGCTGCAATTCAGCCAGATCAAGCCGCGGGACGTACGCGGGGCCAAGCTGCTCGAACTGCTCGAATGGGTGACCCATCTCAGCCACGAATTCCGTGGCGCCCTGCTCGGCACCATCCTGCGCGACGATGGCTATGCGTTCCTCCAGGCGGGCAATTTCGTCGAGCGGGCGGACAACACCGCCCGTATTCTCGACATGAAATATTACGTGCTGCTGCCGCGCGCCAAGATGGTGGGCGGGGATCTCGACATCCAGCAATGGTCGCTGATCCTGCGGGCGGCATCGGCGCATCTGAGCTACCGCCACGTCTATCACGATCGCTACAAGGCCCATAACATCGCCGACTTCCTGATCCTGCGGCCGGAAATGCCGCGGTCACTGATCTATTGCGCCCGCTTCATCGCGGCGCAGGTCAAGACGCTGGGCGAGTTTTACGGCAAGGAGCAGGTGTGCAACGAGGCGGCCGGATCGCTGCGGGCCATGGTCGAGGGGACGACGATGGAAACGATCTTCGCGCATGGGCTGCATGAATTCCTGACCGAGTTCATCGCCCGGAACAACGTCGTCTCGACTTCACTGTCGGAAAGCTACAATTTCCACTGACCCGCTCGGGACGGTCGGTGAATAGCAGGAAGCAAGCATGCGCATTTCCATCCGCCACCAGTTGAGCGTCACGCCGCCGCCGGGCACCGCCAATGCGGTGTTGCAACTGCTGCTGACGCCGCAAAGCGGGCCGACGCAGACCGTCGAAAGCTGGAAAGTGGAGATGGCCGGCATCGACAATGCCGGTCGGTTCATCGATGCCTTCGGCAATATCGCGCATCTGGTCAACCACAGCAGGCCTGAGGGCGCGCTGGTGGTCACGACCGAGGGCGTGGTGCGGACCAGCGATCGCCACGGGGTATTGGGGCGGGTCGCCGGCGAGCCGGTGCCGGCGCTCTATAAGCGCATGACGCCGCTGACCAAGGCCTCGGCCTCGCTCTATGGCAAGTTTCGCGGCAGCAAGGAGAGCCGCCTCGATGTGCTGCACGGGCTGATGGCACGCGTGGGCGAGCTGCTGGAGACCGAGGAAGCATCGGGGCAAACGCAATCGCAGATGGCGGCAGACGGATCGCAGAGCCAAAGCCAGGCGAGCGAAGCCAAGCCGCATGCCGGCGCCAGCGGCTATGCGCATGCCTTTATCGGCGGGGCTCGAGCGCTGGACATCCCGGCGCGCTATGTGACGGGCTATCTGGTCGGCGCCGAGGAGGGACAGACCTCTTTCCACGCTTGGGCCGAGGCCTATGACGAAGCGCTGGGCTGGATCGGCTTTGATCCCCTGCTGCAACTGTGCCCGACGGACCGGCACGTGCGGCTGGCCACGGGGCTCGATGCGCTGGGGGCGCAGCCGGTGCGCGCCGTGCCTGCTGGCGACGGGGTCAGTGACCTCGATGTCAGCGTCGAGGCAGCGGCGTAGGCACCACACCGTTTCCGCTAACACTTAGCCATTACGCTTAGTATCTTCACATGATACTTAGCCTTATGGATCAGCATCAGACACTCGACAGCATATTCCAGGCCCTGGCGGACCCGACCCGCCGGGCGGTGATTGGTCGGTTGGGGCGCGGGCCGGCCAGCGTGGGCGAACTCTCAGCGCCGTTCGACATGGCCCTGCCCTCGTTCATGAAGCACATCCATGTGCTGGAAGAATCGGGGCTTATCCGCACCAGCAAGACGGGCCGCGTGCGGACCTGCGAGGTGGATCGGGCGCGGCTGGCGGTGGTGGATGGCTGGCTCAACCAACAACGCGCGATCTGGGAGAGCCGGACTGACCGGCTCGAACAGTTCGTTACGCAGGACAAGGACCAGAAGAAATGACGCTCGACCCCGAACGCGATCTCGAAATCAGCCGCATCATCAAGGCGCCACGCTCGGCGGTGTGGGACGCCTGGACGCGGCCGGAGCAGTTCGCCAAGTGGTGGATCCCCGCCCCGGCTTTGTGCCGGGTGGCGGAGATGGACCTGCGGCCCGGCGGCGCACTGACGACGCTGATCAGCGAGGACGGCACCGAATTCGGGCCGCATCTCAGCGCCTGTTATCTCGAAATCGAGGCGGGCCGCCGTATCGTCTTCACCAATGGGCTGGTGGGCGGCTGGCGGCCGTCGGAGCAACCATTCATCACCGCCGTGATCACGCTGGATGACCATGACCTCGGCACGGCCTATCGCGCCGTGGTGATGCACAAGGATCCCGAGACGCGCAACACGCATCAGGAGCTGGGCTTCTACGACGGCTGGGGCACGGTGGCGGCGCAGCTGGCGAAGCTGGTGGAGGGGTAGGCGGGGAGCGGTCACTATTCTTCTCCCCATCGGGGAGAAGATGGCGCGCAGCGCCGGATGAGGGGGTGCTGTGGTTTGCCCGGGCTGCGGGGCTCAGCCGAAGACTCCCCCTCACCGACTCGGCTGCGCCGAGCCACCTCTCCCCGATGGGGAGAGGAACAAGGCGCGATCGCGTTACTGCCCCAAAATCAGCAGCCAGATCGATATCGTCGCTGCCGACGCGACCGTGGCGATCAGGATGGTGTTGGCGGCGACGCTGACGCCGCGGTTGTAGTAGGTGGCGAAGACATAGACGTTGATGCCCGCCGGCATGGCCGAGAGCAGGATGCCGTAGCGCGCGATGTCCATGGGCACGCGCAGCACCCAGATCATCAGCACATAGGCGATGGCCGGGTGCACGATCAGCTTGATGATCGAAGCGATCAGCGCCTGCTTCCAATTATCGGAGAGCTTGAACTCGTTGAGCGCCCCGCCAATGCCGAACAGGGCCGCGGGCACCACGGCTGATGCCATCATCGTCAAGAAAGCCTCGGCGGGCTCGATGAGCTTGAGGCCGGAAAAATAGCCGATCATGCCGGCGGCAATGCCCCAGATCAGTGGATTGGAGCCGACGCGCTTGCCGGCGACCAAGAGAGTCTTGCCCAGCGACTGCCCATCGCGGCGCATCAGTTCCATGGTCACCATGCCCACGGTCAGCAGGATCGCGCCGTGGAGGCCGATGATGGAGAGGACGACCGGCAAGGCGTCGGGGCCATAGGCGCGCGTCATGATGGGCAGGCCGACAAGCACCGTATTGGTGAAGGTGCCCGAAAAACCGACCGAAACCGACTCGCCCGGCGTGTTGCCGAACACTTTCATGGCGATAACGATGCCGACGACGAAGCAGACGATGGCGCCGAAATAGTAGGGGCCGATGATCGACAGGTTGAAGGCGGCCGCGAAATCGCTGGTGAGCAGCGAATAGAAAAGCAGGCAGGGCGTCGCAAAATTGTTCACGAACGCGATCAAGCTCTTGATGCCGTCTGCCGGGAACAAGCGAAAGCGAACGGCCGAATAGCCGAGCGCCATCAGCGCAAAAATCGGCGCGATGACGGTGAGGATGGCGAGCATGGCCGGGATTCCACGGCAGGAGAGACGCCACTGCCTACAAGCCCCGCGAGGCAGGGTCAACGCACGTCTTGTATGGAAGATATGTTGACAGCCGCCGCTTAAGAAGCGAAAGACAATTCTTCCAAAACGAAATCATATCGCGTATGAACGAAAGCAGTAGCGGGAGCGACCATGGCCGATAGCGATAGCGTGGACATCTTCGTCATCGGCGGTGGCATTAACGGCGCCAGTATCGCGCGGGACGCAGTGGGCCGTGGCTATTCGGTGGCTTTGGCCGAGATGAACGACCTGGCCAGCGGGACTTCCTCGGCGGCGACCAAGCTAGTGCATGGCGGGCTGCGCTATCTCGAACATTACGAGTTCCGCCTGGTGCATGAGGCACTGGCCGAGCGCGAAGTGCTATGGGCCGAGGCGCCGCATATCATCAAGCCGCTGCGCTTCGTGCTGCCGCATCACAAGGGGTTGCGTCCGGCCATGGTGCTGCGGGCGGGTCTCGCCATGTACGACTATATGGGCGGGCGGCGCCTGTTGCCGCCGACCAAGACGCTGGACTTGACGCGCGACGTCACCGGCAAGCCGCTCAAGCCGGGCTATCGCCTGGGCTTTGAATATTCGGACTGCTGGGTGGACGATGCGCGCTTCGTGGTGCTGAACGCGCGCGACGCGGCGGACAAGGGCGCGGCCGTGCATGTGCGGACCAAGGTGACCAGCGTGCGCCGCGATGCCGGCGGCTGGCTGGTGGAGCTCGATGGCGAAGCCGGGCGGCAGAGCTTGCGGGCCAAGCTGGTGGTCAATGCCGCCGGACCTTGGGTCGACCAGGTGATCACGGGCACGATGGGCAAGAACGGTGCGCGCAATGTGCGGCTGGTCAAGGGCAGCCATATCGTCGTGCGCAAGCTTTACGACCACGACCGCTGCTACATCTTCCAGAATGCCGATGGCCGCATCATCTTCGCCATTCCCTATGAGGACGACTTCACCCTTATCGGCACCACCGACCAGGACTATCTGGGCGATCCGAAGGACGTGAAGATTTCGGACGGCGAGACCGATTATCTGCTGTCGGCGGCGAGCGAGTATTTCGCCAAGCCGGTGACACGCGACCAGATCGCCTGGACCTATTCGGGCGTGCGGCCGCTGTTTGACGATGGCGCCAGCGCGGCGCAGGAGGCGACGCGCGACTATGTGCTCAAGGTCGATGGCGACGCCGCGACGGGCGCTGCAGTCAACGTCTTTGGTGGCAAGCTGACCACGTCGCGGCGGCTGGCCGAGTCGGTGCTGGAAAAGATCGAGGGTGTGCTCGGCAAGAAGGGGAAGCCCTGGACCAAGACCAGCCGGCTGCCAGGCGGAGACTTCGAACCTCTGGCCTTTGACGCCGAAGTGCGGCGGCTGGGCATGGACTATGCGGGCCTGCCGCCGGCCATGCTGCGCCGCATGACGCGGCTCTATGGCACCAAGGCACGGGTATTGCTGGGCAAGGCCCGGACGAAGGAGGATCTGGGCCAGCATTTTGGCGCCGATCTTCATGCCGCCGAGGTCGATTACCTGGTTGCCAATGAATGGGCGCGGACGGCACAAGATATATTGTGGCGCCGGACCAAGCTGGGTCTGCGCGTGAGCAAGGAAGAAGCCGCAAGGCTCGAGGATTATCTGGCCCAACGCGGCTAAACCGGGGGGAAGCATGAGCGGGTACATTCTGGCGATCGACCAGGGGACGACGTCGAGCCGGGCTATCGTGTTTGGCAAGGACCGGACGATTGCCGGGGTGGGGCAGAAGGAATTCACCCAGCACTTTCCGCAGGACGGCTGGGTGGAGCATGACCCGGAGGAAATCTGGGACTCGGTGCTCTGGGCGATCCGGAAGGCACTGAAGGAAGCCGGCATCGAAGCCAAGGACGTCGCCGCCATCGGCATCACCAACCAGCGCGAAACCACGCTGATCTGGGATCGGGCAACCGGCAAGGCGATCTACAACGCCATCGTCTGGCAGGATCGGCGCACGGCGGCCTATTGCGCCAAGCTCAAGAAGGCGGGGCAGGAAAAGACCGTCACCCGCAAGACCGGGCTGCTGCTCGACCCCTATTTTTCCGGCACCAAGGTCCGCTGGCTGCTCGACAATGTGAAGGGCGCGCGCAAGCGAGCGAGCAAGGGGGAACTGGCCTTCGGCACGGTGGACAGCTTCCTCATCTGGCGGCTGACCGGCGGCAAGGTGCACGCGACCGACGCCACCAATGCCGGACGGACGCTGCTGTTCGACATCGAGAAAAATCGTTGGGACAAGGGCCTGCTCGAACTGTTCGACGTGCCGGCGGCTTTGCTGCCCGAGGTCAAGGATTGCGCCGACGATTTCGGGGCGACGGACCCGGCCCTGTTCGGCGCGGCAATCCCGATCCTGGGGGTGGCAGGAGACCAGCATGCTGCAAGCATCGGGCAAGCATGCTTTGAGCCCGGCATGCTGAAATCGACCTATGGCACGGGGTGTTTCGCGCTGCTCAATACCGGCGCGGACCTGGTGCGATCCAAGAACCGGCTCCTCACCACCATCGCCTATAGGCTCGACGGCAAGACCAGCTATGCCCTTGAAGGCTCTATCTTTATTGCCGGCGCGGCAGTGCAATGGATCCGCGACGGGCTGAAACTGGTCAAGTATGCCAGCGAAACCGGGCCGCTGGCCCGAACCGCGGACCCCAGCCAGAACGTCTACATGGTTCCCGCCTTTGTCGGCCTCGGCGCCCCCTGGTGGGATGCCGAAGCGCGCGGCGCGATCTATGGTTTGACGCGGAATTCGGGGCCGGCAGAGATCGCAAAAGCTGCTTTGGAAGCAGTCTGTTACCAGACGCGCGACCTGCTTGAGGCCATGCACCGGGACTGGAAGGGCGGCGGCAACACCGTGTTGCGCGTCGATGGCGGCATGGTGGCGTCGGACTGGACTATGCAGTTCCTGGCCGACGTGCTCGACGCGCCGGTGGACCGGCCAGTGATCCTCGAAACCACGGCGCTCGGGGCGGCGTGGCTGGCGGGATCGAAGGCGGGCGTGTGGCCTGGGATGACCGAATTTGCCGCAAGCTGGGCGCGGGACAAGCGGTTCGAGCCGCAGATGGACGCGACCGAGCGCAAGCGGAAAATCAAGGGCTGGGACGTGGCGGTGAGACGGACGTTGAGTGTTTAGCGGCTGAAGAGTGGATACCCGCTGGAAATCTTAGCGCCTCCTAACCCTTCCACGCCTCAAAGCTGCCGCCAGCAATCATCGCCCAATAGAGCTTGCCGCCCGGGCCGCGGGCGACGGCGAGGCCGAATTCGACGAAGCGGTGGCTGAGCAGCGTGCCGCGATGGCCGGAGGAATCCATCCAGCCGCCGATGACGCCCTGCAGGTCCTTGTAGCCCTTGCCGACATTCTCGCCGACCGCCCCAAGATAACCGGCGGCGGTGACGCGCTCGCGCAAGGTGACGCCTAGATCGTGGCTCATGGTGTTCTTCTGCGCCATCAGGCGGGCCTGCGACCGGGCTGCGTCTTCGAGGCGGGCATTGTAGGCCCAGGGCGGCGCGCCATTGGCCTTGCGGACGGCATTGATGGCAGCGAGGATTTCCGCATCGCTCATGGTCTCGGGCGTGCTGGCGCCCTTGGGCAGCATCGGGATGGTGGTCGAGCAGGCCGCAAGCGTCAGGGTGGCTGACAGCATGATGAAGCCGCGGCGCGTGGTGGTGAGCATCAGGCGATCCATGGAGGTCAGGCCTGATCGTAGGCGCTGAGGAGATGCGGGAGGCAGGCAAGCTGGTGGGTGATGGACTGGCCAATCTCCAGTTCCCAGCAGGCCGAGAGCGCAGCGTGGGCGGCGGCCCAACCCAGAATGCGCTTGCGCGGATAGGACAGGCGCTCCGAGAGAATATCGGCACGGACCGCGATGCGGCGCGGATCGGTGGCGAGATGGGCGGCGCCCTTGGGATTGATGAACACATTGGCGACGTCGTAGGCGGGGTCGCCGATGAGGCCCTTGGGATCGATGGCGAGCCAACCGCGATCGGAGCTCAGCACATTGTCGTGGTGCATGTCGCCATGCAGCGGGATCTGCGCGCTCGGGCGATCGAAGAGCTTGAGGGCGATGCCGCTGGCGCGGGCGTAGAGGTCTCGCGCGGTATGGGGCCAACTGCGCACGTCAGTATCGAACAGGGTCTGGAAGCGGTCGCGCAGCGGCTCGAGGCCTTCAGGCGCGTCGCTGCGAGAGCGATGCAGATTGGCGACCACGGTGGCGATGGCGATGGTGCCCTCGTCATCCTTGCCGGCGCGAACGGGATCGCCCAGCGTGCCGCCATCGAGCCATTCCATGAAGATGGTATCGCCATGCATGTCGAAGATGGTGGCGGCGCCCTCCCCGCCATACCAGTTCATCAGCATGGCGCCGCGGCGTTCCTCAGTGGCGGCCAGCGGCTTGAGGATCTTGAGAGCGGCAAAGTTGCGGCCATTCTGCTCGACGCGGAAAATCCAGCTCGTTGCCGTTTCGGCGACGGGCGTCGACTTGGTCAGGGACCAGCGGATCATGGCGCGACTAAGCGCGGTTTCGACGGGCGACTGATTCATCATTGCCGACATTAGAGCAGAAGGCGCGACCGGTTTCGACGGGGTGCAGGCTGATTGCCGGAAAACTTGATGAAATCGTGACGGTAACCTGCGGGTAAGCCTGCCGGTTGGCGGAATCGCAACCCTAAGTCGAGGTAGGGCTGGCGTGGCAAAGCTTCTTTACCGGTGGCGGGCGCAGGTTGGATGCACGCGAAAGCAAGTCCATCAGGGGGAACTTGAAATGACGCATCAACCTTACGAAGACCGGCGCGAGCCGACCCGCCTTTCCGACATCATGTCCGCCGACGAAGTGCATCCGACATTCGGACGCCAGGTGATGAACGGCGTGGGCGGCCTGGTGCTGCTGCTGGTGACCGGTGTGGTCATCGTGGCGCTGGTGTTGTGGAAGTCGCCTTAAGGCGCCTCTGAATCCTCAGTCGTCTCCCTCCCCCTTGTGGGGAGGGATCAAGGGTGGGGGTGAGTCACACGCGCTGTGTCTGCGGCGCCATACCCCACCCTGCTCGATTTACGGACTTAGCTGAAGCTAAGTCCTATCTCGCTTCCCTCCCCACAAAGGGGAGGGTGAACTCCGCGTTCAGCCCACTATTTGATCCGATACGCATCCTTGGCCGCCTGGTAGCTCAGGTGCCTCGCGATATCGCGCGCGGTCGACTTGGTGATGCGGTTTTCGCCGACCCAGCGGCCGAGGAAGCCGCAGACTTCGCGGCGCCAGACGTCGTGGCGGGCGGGGATGGAGAGCAGCGCGCGGGTGTCGTCGTTGAAGCCGGCGAGGTTGTAGAAGCCGGCGGTTTCCACGACCTGATCGAGATAGCGCCGGATGCCCTGAGGCGAATCGTGGAACCACCAGGGCGGACCAATCATCAGCGCGGGCCAGAAGCCGGCCATGGGCGCGAGTTCGCGGGCATAGTTGCTCTCGTCGAGCGTGAAGGCGATGAGCCGGAAATTGGGCTCGTTGCCGCAGCGATTGAGCAGTGGTAGCAGGCCGTCGACATAATTGACGCGGCTCGGAATATCGCCACCCAGATCGGAGCCGCGCTCGGCGAGCAGGCTCGCATCGGTGTTGCGGCGGGCGCCGGCATGGAGCTGCATAACCATGCCATCCTCGACGGCCAACAGCGCCATCTCGGTCATCATCTGGGCACGGAACAGGTCGGCGTCTTGCGGGCTGTACTGCCCGGTCAGGATGGTATCGAGCAGAGCCTGCTTTTCCACCGGCGCCAGATCGGCGGTTTGCGCTGTCGGCACGCCATGGTCGGTGGCGACGGCGCCGAAACGACGGAAATATTCGCGGCGGTTGCGGTGCGCGTTGATGAGGCCCGACCATGTCGAGATGTTCTCGCCAGCCAGCGCGCCAAATTGATGCAGGCGGTCGAGGAAGCCAGCACGTTCGGGATTGGTCACGTCATCGGGACGATAGGTGGTGCGCACGCGGCCGAGATAGCCATCGGCCTCCATGAGCTGGTGGTGCGGCAGGGTATCGAGCGCAAATTCGGTGGTAGCGATGACTTCCACCTTCGCCTTGTCGAGAATGGCGCGCGGCAGCAGCTCGGGCGTGGCGATGGCGGCATCGATGGTGTCGTAGATGGCGTCGGCGGTCTCGGGCGACAGCTCGTCCTTGATGCCGAAGGCCCAATCGAGCGAATGGTCGACCCATGTCTTGGAGGGAGTGCCGGCAAAGAGGTGGTAATTGGCGGCGAAGAGGCGCCAGGCCGCCCTGCCCTCGGCCACTGGCCGGCCATCCTTGCGGGGAACTCCGAGGTCCTCATAGCTGAGGCCACGGCTGCGCAGCATGCGGAGCACATAGTGGTCGGGCGTGAGAAACAAGGCCGCCGGATCGGAAAAGCGGCCATTGCCGGCGAACCAGGCTGGATCGGTATGCCCATGCGGGCAGATCAGCGGCAGGTCGCGGACCTCGGGATAGAGGTCGCGCGCGATGGATCGGGCGGGTTCGGAAGCGGGGAACAGGCGATCTGGGTGCAGATGGGTCATGAGGCGGTTTTGCCATGATCGGCGCAGCAGATCAACAATCTTCCATACAAGATTCAGACCGATCACATTTTATGTAAATTAACTTCGATTGATGGATCGCATTTCACCCGACGGGAGGTCGGGACTAGGCTCATCGGACGGGTGAGAGACAGCGCAAAGCGACTGCCCAAGTGATGCTCGATCGGTTGGATCGGCAGGCTGGGAGGATGTTTCGATGGCTCATCTCGATATGCATGAAACCGGCAATGGAATCGAAACCGCGCGGCAGCAGGCGCGGGCGACGGGCTATGTGCACCACGCCCAGATCATGCTGATCGCGGCGGGCCTTGCCGCGTTCGGCATCGTGGCTGTGGCGGCTGCCATGATGAGCACTCTCCTTTAGACACAGGGCTTCACAGACCTTAGTGTGACGCCGGGGAGACCGGCGCCGATGCGAATTCTGCTCGTCGAAGACAATGAAGACCTGGGCGAGGCGATCGAGAAGCGCCTGCGCAATTCCGGCCATTCGGTGGAATGGGTGCGCGACGGCAATGACGTGGTGGCGGCGGCCGAGGGCGACGATTTCGACGCCGTGGCGCTCGACCTTATGCTGCCAAATCGCGACGGCATCGGGCTGATCGCGGAGCTGCGCAAGCGCAAGTTCAACGCCCCGATCCTGGTCATCACGGCGCGATCGGAAATCGACGACAAAGTGAGCCTGCTCGACCTCGGCGCGGACGACTATCTGGTTAAGCCGTTCGACCTGCGCGAGCTCGAGGCGCGGCTGCGAGCGCTGATACGGCGGACCGGCGGGCAGACGACCAGTACGCTGGGCGTGGGCAATCTCGAAATGGACTTGGCCGGGCTCAATGCCAGCATTGGCGGGCGGACGCTGGAGCTGGGGCGGCGGGAATTCCGGCTGCTGGAAATCCTCGTCACCAATGTGGGCCGGGTGGTGCCCAAGGAGCGGCTGATGAACCAGCTGTTCAATTTCGACGAGGCGGTATCGGTCAACGCGCTGGAGCTGCATATCTCGCGGCTGCGCAAGAAGCTGGAAGCGGCCAATATCGAAATCGGCACCGTGCGCGGCGTTGGTTATGTGGTGCGGGCGCCGCATGGCGGCTAAATCCTTCTCCATCCGCAATCGCATCGTGGCTTTGGCGCTGGCGCTGCTATTGGCGGCGGCGGTGGTGTTGATCGTGTTCATTCGCGACTATGCCGAGCGCTCGGCGGACCGGGCGTTCGACCGGCTGCTGGCGGCGTCGGCGCTGACCATTGCCGGGGCGGTGCAGGTGGAAGACGACACTGTCATCGTCGAATTGCCCTTCGCTTCGTTCGGCATGTTTTCGGGGCGCGACAGGGTGTTCTACGCGGTGGAAAGCCCGGGCGGCGGGGCGGTGACGGGGTATGAGGACCTGTCGGGCATGCTGCCGGAAATGACCTCGGCGGGGCCCGACTTCACCGACACGATCTATCGGGGTGAGCTGGTGCGGGTAGCGAGTGTGGGGCGGCTGACCTCGTCGGGCGGCGACGCAGATTGGGTGACCATCCATGTGGCGGAGACGCAGAGCGAGCGCGAGGCGCTGGCGGGGGAAATTCTCTCCAACGCCATCGTGCCCGTGGTGGCGCTGACGCTGCTGGCGATTGCGCTGGTTTGGTTCGGCATCGGGCGCATGTTCGCGCCGCTCTATCAGCTCGAGCAGGAATTGCGCGGGCGGGCGCCGGATGATCTCTCGCCCGTGGATGTGCCGGTGCCGGTCGAGGTGAGCCACCTGGTCTCCGGACTCAATGCGTTCATGGCGCGGCTGGGCAGCGCCATGGAACGGGTGACGGGGCTCGTGGCCGAGGCGGCGCATGAAGTGCGGACGCCACTAGCGTCGCTGCGAGCCCAGGCCGAGGTGGCGATGGATGAGCAGGACCCGGTGGCTTTGCGGGCCCGGGTGGGGCGCATTCACCAGGGGGCGGTGCAGGCCAGCCAGTTGGTGAGCCAACTGCTGATGGAGGCGACGATTTCCCATCGCCTCGAAAACCAGGAAACGGACACGACGGCGTTTGGGCTGGTGGTGGACGAGGTGCGGCAGCGGCTCGATCCGGATCAGGCGGGGCGGCTGGTGGTGGCTCTGCCGGAGGCTGTGGCCGAGGCGCAGATTCGCGGTGACCGGGTGGCGCTGCGCGAGATGGTGCGCAATGTGGTGGACAATGCGCTGGTCTATTCGGCGGGGCCGGTGGAGATCGGCGGCGGGGTGACAGACGGGGTGATGCGCTTCGAAGTGAGTGACCACGGGCCGGGCATCGCCGACAGCGAAAAGCCCCTTGTACTGGAACGCTTTAAACGTGGTGCGGCGAGTGGGGCCACGGCGGGGTCGGGGCTGGGGCTATCGATCGTCAAGCGCGTGGTAGAGGCGCATCGCGGGGCGTTGCGGCTGCGGGATCGGGCCGGCGGCGGGCTGGTGGTGGAGATCGAATTGCCGCTGGTGGGGCGCAATCCCAAGATCGAGCAGATGCGGCGGGCGCTGGGGTCGTTGTCGGCGCTGGTGCTGTGCCTGCTGCTGCTTGATCCGCGCGGGGCAGAGGCGGCTTCGACCAGCTATCCGGCGCCTAGTGGTGGCTCGGAGGTGGTGCTGACCATTGTTGGCGTGACCGATACGCCGCTGTTTGCGCAGTTCATTGCCGGCTTCCAGGCGCTGCGGCCTGAGGTGACTGTGGTCTACGAGGAGACCGATTCACTGCCGCTTTATGAACGGTATCTGAACGGCAATTTGACGCCGAAACCGGATCTGCTGATCAGCTCGGCTTCGGACCTGATGATCAAGCTGGCCAATGACGGTCATGCCATGGCCTATGACAGCCCATTCCTGGGTGCCCTACCCCAATGGGCGCATTGGCGTAACGAGGTGTTCGGCTTCACCTTCGAGCCGGCAGTCATCATCTACAACCCGGACCGGATCAGTGCCGAGGAAGTGCCGCGCACGCATTTGCGGCTGGCCGAAATGCTGGAGACGCAGACCGAGCGGTTCCGGGGCGCTATCGCCACCTACGACATTGCGGTCTCGGGCGTGGGCTATCTGCTGGCGTCGCAGGACCAGGTGATCTCGTCGAACTTCTGGCGGCTGGCGGCGGCGTTTGGGCGGGTGGGGGCGGTGTTTTCGGGATCGAGCCCGGCTATTCTCAACGGCGTGGCCGATGGGTCGCTGGCGCTGGGCTACAATGTGCTGGGCTCATATGCGTTTGCGCGGCAGGCCGACGGCGCCAATATCGAGATCGTGGTGCCTGACGACTACGTGCTGGTGCTGACGCGATCGATGCTGATCCCGCGCGATGCGCCCTACCCCGACCTGGGCAAGGCGTTTGTCGACTTTGCGCTATCGCCGGCTGGACAAGCCATTGCGGCCGAGCAGACGGCGCTGGGCTCGGTGGTGCCGGGTGGCGACGGGCAATGGACCGGGGAAGCGATTGCGGCGCGGGGGCGTGGGGTGATCCAGCCCATTCCGCTGGGGCCGGCGCTGCTGGTGTCGCTTGACCAGCAAAGGCGAAAGCGGTTTCTCGATAGCTGGGGCGAGATTGTTTCGCCGAAGCCGTGATGGAGCCTCTTATTGCCACCTCAAGCCATGCCACGCATGCGTCTGGTGCATGGATACGACTTTTGGCGGGTGGATTTGCGACGGTTTTGGTGGATTTGATGGTTATCGCGCCGTTACTTGCACAAGGCGCATAGCTGGCTTTACCTTTCAGCCCTACCGGAACGGGTCTGATGCGCCCATCTGTCCAGTGATGAAAGCGGCCCGGCAATTCGGTCGGGGCTGATGAGGAGACTGGCTATGAGCACCACCCGCAAATTCTTTGCGACCCTTGGCACCTTCGTCGAAGTGTTCGGTAGCGCCGCTGCCGTCTCGAACGCGGTCGAGGGTGGTCGTGCGCCCAAGGCCAAGCACCTCAAGTCCCTCGGTATTGACGCCGACGCTTTCCGTTCGATCGGCAAGCTCTAAGTCTCCCCTGACGCGGGGCGCTTTCCCTCCCTGGAGCGACCTGCGCCGAGCGACCGATCTAACGTGAGAAAGCCCGGATGCCCTTGAATGGGCGTCCGGGCTTTTGCTTTGTCTGGGCTCTAGGCTCAGTCTTCGTCGGCGGCCATCTGTTGCAGGACGGCGCCCTTGCCGCGGAGGCGGAGGTAGAGCGGAATGAGCAGGGCCGCGGCAGCGATGATGTAGAGGGTGATGGCGATGGGGGTGTGGACCAGCACCATCGGATCGCCCTGACTGATGGCCAGGGCACGGCGCAGTTGCTGTTCGGCCAGTGGGCCCAGGATAAGGCCGATGACGACGGGGGCGATGGGGTAGCCGAAGCGGCGCAAGCCATAGCCGAGGATACCGAAGGCCAAGAGGATCAGCAGTTCGAACGAGAACGGGATCGGGCCGAGCCGGCCGGACATGGCGCCATTGGCGCCCAGCGTGCCGAGCGTGGCGAAGCTGAGGATGCCGGCATAGAGCCAGGGCCGCGGGATGGTCAGTAGCTTCACCCAAAGGCCGATCAGCGGCAGGTTGAGCACCAGCAGCATGAAATTGGCGACCAGGAGGCTGGCGATGAGCGACCAGACCAGCGGGGCATTGTTGGCAAACAGCAAGGGCCCCGGTTGCAGGCCGAACTGCTGGAAGCCGGCCAGCATGATGGCGGCGGTGGCCGACGTCGGCAGGCCCAGCGTCAGCAGTGGCACCAGGGTGCCGGCGGCTGAGGCATTGTTGGCGGCTTCGGGCCCAGCGACGCCCTCGATGGCGCCATTGCCGAATTCCTCGGGGTGCTTGGAGAGACGGCGCTCGGCAGCATAGGAGAAGAAGGTGCCGATTTCGGCGCCGCCGGCGGGCATGGCGCCGATGGGGAAGCCGATGGCGGTGCCGCGCAGCCAGGCGCCCCAGGAGCGTTTCCAATCCTCGATCGTCATCCAGACCGAGCCCTTCACCGCGAGCACCTCTTCCTTGATCTGGGTGCGCGAAGCGGCGATGGCGAGGGTTTCGCCAATGGCGAAGAGGGCGACGGCGAGCGTGGTGACCTCGATACCGTCGAGCAGATCGGGAATGCCGAAGGCGAGGCGCGCCTGACCCGATTGCAGATCGATGCCGATGACACCGAGACCGAGACCAATGAACAAGGCGGTGATGCCGCGCAGGGCGCTGTCGCCGAAGGCAGCGGAGACGGTGATGAAGGCCAGCACCATCAGGGCAAAATAGTCGGCGGGGCCGAAGGACAGGGCGACCTTGACCACCCAGGGGGCGAGGAAGGCCAGTGCCACCGTGGCGATAAGGCCGGCGACGAAAGAGCCGATGGCAGCGGTGGCGAGAGCCGGACCGCCCCTGCCCTTGCGAGCCATCTTGTTGCCCTCGAGCGCGGTGACGATCGAGGCGGACTCGCCGGGGGTATTGAGCAGGATCGAAGTGGTCGAGCCGCCATACATGCCGCCGTAATAGATGCCGGCGAACATGATGAGCGAGCCGGTGGGGTCGAGCCGGTAGGTGACGGGCAGCAGCAGCGCCACGGTCAAAGCCGGGCCGATGCCGGGCAGCACGCCCACGGCGGTGCCCAGGGTGACGCCCAGCAGCGCGTAAAGCAGGTTCTGCCACTGCATTGCGGCCATCAGGCCATTCGCAAGGAGACCGAAAGTGTCCATGTCAGCGTCTTTCGCTCAGGGGATGAGGCGCTCGATTGGGCCAATGGGCAGGGAGAGCTGCAAGCCGCGCGAGAAGATGAACCAGATGATGAAGGCCAGCACGAAGCCGATCGGGATGGTCTGCCATAGCGGCCCGCGCCCGAACCCCTTGGCCGTGAAGGCAAACAGCACCGCCGTGGCGATGGAGAAGCCGGCCCAGCCCAGGAGCAGCATCTGTCCGACGAGCCCCCCGATGATCCACAGCATGGGACCGTAGTTGTCCTTCTCGCGCGCCGGAAAGCTGCCCCGCAAGGCGGAGATAACGGTGCCGATGGATAGCAGGACCAGGCCACCCGCGATGACATAGGGGAAGACCTGGGGGCCGACCTTGGCCTGAATGGGCGGCACGCGCATCTGCGCGGTCTGCCAGATGATGACGGCGGCAATGGTCGCCAGCACCAGCGCTATGACAAGCGCCGCCCCATCGGGGCGGCGCGAGAGGTTGGGTTCGCCTGAACTCATTGCACCAGGCCAATGTCTTTCAGGATGGCGGTGGTCGCCTCGATATCGGAGGCGAGCTGGGCGTCGAAATCGGCGCCGGCCAGATACATGTCCTGCCAGCCCTTGGTTTCGAGAGTCTGCTTCCAGGTGGCCGAGGTCACGAGCTTTTCGATATCGGCGTTGATGGCCGCCTTCTGCTCGTCGGTGAGCTCAGGGGCCGCGGCGACCATGCGCCAGTTTTCGACGACGAGATCGACGCCGGCTTCGCTGAGGGTCGGGATCTCGGAGCCCGGGAGACGGCCTGCGCCAGTCGAGGCGAGGGCACGCAGGTCACCCGATTCGATCTGGGCGGCGAATTCGCCGAGGCCGGAAATGCCGACGGTCACCTGGCCGCCGAGCACGGCAGCGAGCGCTTCGCCACCGCCGGAGAAGGCGATGTAGTTGACGGTGGTGGGATCGACGCCGACGGTCTTGGCAAAGAGGCCAGCCGCGATGTGATCGACGCCGCCGGCGGAGCCGCCGGCCCAGGAGACGGAGCCCGGATCGGCCTTGAGCTTGGCGATGAGGTCATCGACCGTCTTGAGCTCGGAGGCAGCGGGCACCACGATCACGTCCGACTCGCCAGTGAGGCGGGCGATCGGGGTGACATTGGCGAGCGAGACCGGCGAAGCGTTGGTCAGGATGGCGCCGACCATGACGTAACCGCCGACGATGAGGGCGTTGGCATTGCCGGTCGACTGATTGACGAACTGGGCGAGGCCGATGGTGCCACCGGCGCCGGGAACGTTGGTAACCTGCACATTGCCCGAAATGCCTTCGGCCTGCATGGCCTCCTGCATGGAACGGGCCGTCTGGTCCCAGCCGCCGCCGGGGGCAGCGGGGGCCATGATGGTGTAATCGGCAGCGAAAGCGGGAACAGCCATTGCGCCCGAGATCAGCGCAGCCAAGAGCAGCTTGTTCATAAGTCCTCCCATGTATCTATCCGGAACGTCGTTGCGTTCGTGACGAGGGAGAATAGGCCGCGTCCCTGTCACCGTCCTGTCAGCGCGGCGCGTGCGCCATGCAACTTTGGTCCGGCTGGATAGTGTGACGCAGCTTGCGCCAGTGGCGAGGCTATTGCAACTCAGGCAGTGAGGCGTCGCGCGGCGGCCGCTGCGTCCTCGGGCTTCTGGGCAAAGAGGGTCAGGAGACGGGTGGCATCTTCCATCGAGCACGGCCGGGCATAGAGATACCCCTGCCCCATGGCGCAGCCGAGATCGGCAAGGATGCGCGCCTGTTCGGGGGTTTCGATGCCCTCGGCGACCAGCTTCATATTGAGCTTGCGCGCTATGTCGATGATCGAGCCGACCACGACATCGCAGGCGTTGTCGCTGCCCAGACGATCGACGAAGGAGCGGTCGATCTTGATGACGTCGACGGGAAAGCTCAGCAGGTGGGTGAGCGAGGCAAAGCCGGTGCCGAAATCGTCGAGCGCGACGAGCAGGCCACGCTGGCGCAGCGCCTTGACGGCGCGCGGCACCATCTGGTCGTTGCCGCCCATATAGACGGACTCGTTGACCTCGAGCACGACATGCTTGAGCGGCACGCCGGCGCGCTCGAAGGTTTCAACGATCCGGCGTTCGAGGTCGCCGCGCTGGAAATCGCCGGTGGTGACATTGATGCCGACATGCTGGAAGTCGATGCCCATATCGAGCCAGCGCCTGATGTCCGATGCGATCTGGGTCAGCATCTGGCCGGTCAACTGCCAGGCGATGCGCGGATCGGCCAGGGCGGCATGGAATTCGCCGGCCGAGGCGATGCGCCCATCGGGCATGCGCATGCGGGCCAGGGCTTCGAGGCCAACAACCTCGGCGGTGTCGAGCCGCACGATGGGCTGGTAATGCGCGATGATGCGCTTTTCGGTGAGGGCCTGATCGACCGACCGCACCATGTTGGCGCGCTCCAGCATGGAGGTGCGCAGGCCGGGAGTGAAACGGACGAAACCGCCGCGCCGGGTTTCCTTGGCGTGATAGAGGGCGAAATCGGCATTCTGGCTGAGTGCGGCGCCATCGAGGCCATCGGCACCGAAGAGGGCACCGCCGACTGTGATGTGTGGATCGATGGTCTGGTCGCCGGCCTGGATCAGGCCGCGGACGGCAGCCAGCATGCGGGTGGCGGCTTCCTCGAGGGCGGCATCGGTGGCGCAATCGGCGACCAGCACGGCGAACTCGTCACCGCCCAGCCGGCAGGCGGTCAGCGAGGGGTGGCAATCGGCGATGCGCTCGGCGACGGTGCGGATCAGCATGTCGCCGAAGATGTGGCCGACGGTGTCGTTGACGAGCTTGAGATGGTCGATATCGACCAGCAGCAGGCCGAATGGCTCATCCATCGCAATGGCGCGGATCAGCATCTCGTTGAAGCGACCGCGATTGGGCAGGCCGGTCAGCGCGTCGAAATAGGCCAGGCGATGATTGCGCTGGCGAACCTGCTCGTGATCGATGGCGATGGCGCATAGATGCACGCAGGTCTGGACGATGCTGCGCTCCAGCTCATCGGGACCACGGCTGCTGCCGTAGTAGAAAGCGAAGGTGCCCACGACGCGGCCATCGCGGTCGCAAATGGGTGTGGACCAGCAGGCGCGGAGGCCAAGCGGCTCGGCGAGGCCACGATAATCATGCCAGAGCGGATCGGTGGCGATATCGGTGACCATCACGGCTTCGTTGCGGAAGGCGGCCGTGCCGCACGAGCCGGCGAAGGGGCCGCAGGCGAGGCCATCGATGGCGCTGGAATAGGCGAGCGGCAGGCTGGGCGCGGCCAGCGGATGCAGGATGCCATCGGCATCGACGGTGAGAATGGAGCAGATCGCATCGGGCGCCAGCGCCTCGGCGCGTCGGCAAAGCAGGTCGGCGACAGTCACCAGTGGTTCGCCGAAGGCGATCGTCTCCAGTATCTCAGTCTGCAGCCGCAGAAGAAGCGCGCTGTCGGTATCCATCATCCCACCCTCAACCCAAAACCCACGATAGCCGGGCGGGATGAAACGGCAGTTCCAAAGATGGATCGCCTTGCGGGCTTTGCCGCAGGACATCGTTAGGGATGTGGCGGCGAGGCCGGCAAAACGGTCAGGCGAGATACCTGGCTTTGCCGCTGGAATCGAAGATGGCCGCCAGTTCCGGCTCGAAGCGGAGGGGGACGTTTTCGCCGATGTGGAGCTGGTGATCGCCATCGAGCACGGCCAGCCACGAGGCGCCCGAGGGGAGGCGCAGGCTCACATTGGTTTCGTTGCCCAGGCGCTCGACGAGGCCGACCTGGCCTACGAGCCCACCTGAAGCCGCAGTGGTCAGCGCATGTGGCCGGATGCCGAGGGTGACGGTGTCACCGGCCTTGAGCCCGGTCGTATCGGCGGGGACGGTGGTGGGCTCGAAATCGGCGCTGGAGACGGTGAGGCTGGAGGCGGTGAGGCTCTGGATGGTGACGGTGGCGAAGTTCATGCGCGGCGAACCAATGAAGCCGGCCACGAAGAGGTTGGCGGGGCGCTGATAGAGCTCGATGGGAGCGCCAACCTGCTGCACGACGCCGCCATTGAGGACCACGATCTTGTCGGCCAGGGTCATGGCTTCGACCTGGTCGTGGGTGACGTAGATCATGGTGGCGCCGAGGTCCTGGTGGAGCTTGGCCAGTTCCATGCGCATGTCGACGCGCAGGGCGGCATCGAGATTGCTCAACGGCTCATCGAACAGGAAGACTTCGGGCTGGCGCACGATGGCGCGACCGATGGCGACGCGCTGGCGCTGGCCGCCGGAGAGCTGGCTCGGCTTGCGCTGGAGCAGATGCTCCATCTGGAGGATGCGGGCGGCTTCGCGGATCTTGGCGTCGCGCACATCCTTGGGCGTGCCGGCCAGCTTCAGGCCGAAGCCGACATTGTCGTAGACGGTCATGTGCGGATAGAGCGCGTAGTTCTGGAACACCATGGCGATGCCGCGGTCGCGCGGCTCGACGGCATTGCACAGCTTGTCGGCAATCCAGAGTTCGCCGCCGCTGATGTCCTCGAGCCCGGCGATCATGCGCAGCAGGGTGGACTTGCCGCAGCCGGAGGGGCCGACAAAGACCACGAATTCGCCGTGGGTGACGCTGAGGTCGACGCCCTTGATCACGGGGACGTCGCCATAGCTCTTGTGGAGCGATTTGAGTTCGAGGCCAGCCATGTGGTCTATCCTTTGACGGCGCCCGCGGTCATCCCCGCCACAATCTGCCGGTTGAAGAACAGGAAGACCAGCAGCGGCGGGATGGTGATGAGCGCGATATTGGTGAAGAGCAGATTGTAGGACGTCTGGAACTGGCTCTGGAAATTATAAAGCGTCAGTTGCACCGTCGCGTTGGCATTGCCCGGCAAATAGTAGAGCGGGTTGGTGAAGTCGTTGAAGATGGCCACCGACTGCACGACGATATTGGTCACCGTCACCGGCCAGAGCAGCGGCAGGATGATGCGGAAGAACACGTCGAACGGGCGGGCGCCGTCGATGATCGCGGCTTCGTCGAGCTCGCGCGGGATGGTGGAGATGAAGGCGCGGTAGAGCAGGAT
Source organism: uncultured Devosia sp. (assembly GCA_966212275.1). Lineage (GTDB taxonomy): Bacteria > Pseudomonadota > Alphaproteobacteria > Rhizobiales > Devosiaceae > Devosia. The sequence continues at coordinate 27,298 of CBIHQV010000011.1, read as the reverse complement.
CGAGAACGGCAGGCCATAGGCCACCTCAATCAGCACCATGCCGTGCAGCTTGCCGAAGAGGCCGACGCCCTGCAGCAGCCAGATTGTAGGGACCACGGCCGGCGGGATCATCAGACCTGCCAGGATGAGGAACTCGATGAGGCCGCTGAAGCGGGTCTTGCGGCGCTGCAGCACGAAGCCGACCATGGCGGCGAAGATGACCAGCAGGGTGACGCTGGCGACCGTCAGGATGGACGAATTGACGAAGGCGGTGAGCAGCATCCAGTTGCGGGTGGTGACCACCTCGACAATGTTGCTCCAGAGGAAATTGCCCGCCGGCCAGGAGAAGTCGAGGAGCGAGGACTGCTTCTGATCCTTGAAGGCCATCAGCACGATGAAGGCGAAGGGGACGAGGAAGACCACCGCCGAAGCGAGGATGGCGACGGCGCTGAGCCAGTGGCGACGAATGTAGGTCATTCATGCCCCTCCTTGCGGTTGAGCAGCATGGTCAGCGGCACGACCAGCACGGCGATCAGGATGAAGAGCACCACGTTGCCGGCGGTGGAGAGGCCGTAGAAGCCGGCCTGGTACTGCTTGTAGATGACCGAGGCGACGGTATCGGAGGCGAAGCCGGGGCCACCGCGGGTCATGGCCCAGATGAGATCGAAGGTGCGCAGGCCGCCGATGAAGCTCAGCGTGATCACGGTGACGGTGGCAGGGCGGCAGAGCGGCAGGGTGACGTAGAGGAAGCTCTGGAACGGCGTCGAGCCATCGATGCGGGCGGCTTCGTAGTAATCCTTGGGAATGGCGACGATGCCGGCGATGTAGATGACGGTGGCGAGGCCCACGCCCTTCCACACATCGACCAGGGCGACCGAGAAGAGCGCTAGGTTGGGATTGGTCAGCCAGCCGGGGCCTTTGACACCGAGCAGGGCCAGACCCTCGTTGATCATGCCATTGGTGGGGTGCATCAGCACGGTGAAGGTGATGCCGACGCCGACGGTGGAGACGAGCACCGGGAAGAACACCACCGAGCGCAGGTAGCCGCGCGCCGCGATCTGGCTGGTCAGCAGCACGGCCAGTAGCAGGCCGAGCACGACCTTGAGGCCGGAGGTAACCACCGCATAGAGGACGGTGTTGATCAGGCCCTTGATCAGGAACGGCTCGCGCAGGAACTGGGCGAAATTGTCGAAGCCGATGAAGGTGGAGCTGAACAGGTTCCAGCGCGTCAGGCTGAAATAGAGCGAAGCGACGGTGGGCAGCAGGAAGAGCAGGCCATAGATGATGGCCGCCGGCAGGAAGAACCAGCCCGGATAGGGCGTGCGGCGCTTCAATGCCGGAATGGGCCTGGCGGTGGTCGCCAGCCCGGTGTCAGTCATCGTCGCCATGCGCTTCTCCTCGGGACGTTGGCGGCTCCGGGTGAGACCAGTCACCCGAAACCGCCCATGTGCAAGAGCTTACCAGCCGGGAAGGCCAAGCTGCTGGGCCTGCTTGCGCACGTCTTCGTCGTAAAGCGCCGCGCCATCGGCGGCCGGGCGGATGCCGGAGCCGACTTCGACGGTGATCTGCTCGAGCGCCGGGCCCTTGATGGGCGAGAGGAACTCGAGTGCCGGACCGTTCTGCCCGCCTTCGGCGAAGTAGGGCAGCATGTCGCTCACGGCTGGCGGCACGTCATCAGGCAGGGTGCAGCCATTGACCAGGTAAGGACCGGAAGCGCCGCCGGCGCGGGTCTGGGCTTCGCAACCCTCGACGCTGGCGACGAAGGCCACGAACTTCTTGGCCGCTTCGAGGTTGGAGGTGGTCTGCGGGATGTAGAGGCCATCGGGCATCCAGACGGTCAGGCCATTGAGCGCGGCATCGTCGCCGGGCTGGGCGAAGAAGCCGACATTGGCCAGATTTTCCGGATAGGTCGCGGCGATGGCGGTGGTCGCGAAGGTCAGCATGGGATAATGCGCGCCTTCGCCAGCCGAGACCATGCGCACGCCGTCGTCATACTTGGCGGCGCCGAAATCTTCGTTGAGATAGCCGGCCTCGAACACTTCCTGCAGCTTTTCAAAGCCACGCGTCGCCGCAGCCTCGGTGGCGAACTTGGCTTCGCCGGCGGTATAGCGGCTGGCAAAGTTGGGGTCCTTGGCGGAGACGTTGTAGTAGTCGGCCAGGACGAAGAGCTGGCTGGTCCAGGTATCGCCATAGGTCTGGATCACGGCGACCTTGCCGGCGGCCTTGATCTTCTCGTTGTTGGCCATGAACTCGGCCCAGGTCTTGGGAACGGTGAGACCCAGTTCTTCGTAGATGGCCTTGTTGTAGTAGATGCCGCCGCCCATGGCCGCACCCATCGGGGCGCCGCGCACGGTGCCGTCGGGCGCCGTCACCACCTGCTTGAACGAGGGCTGCACATCGGCCTGCCAGGGTTCGTTGGTGAGATCGACCAGGAACTGGGCCGGATTGATGGCCTGGAACAGCGAGCCGGAATTGTAGCGGAAGATGTCGGCCATGCTCGAGGTGGCAAGGCGGGTCTTGACGAGGTTGTCGCCTTCGGAGCCGCCGGGGCGGGTCTCGATGTCGATGTTGATATCGGGGTTGGCGGCCTCGAACGACTTCACCAGTTCCTCGGCCACGGCAACGCCATCGGCGCCGCTGGGGATGAGGTAGGTGAGGTTGATGCTCTGGGCATGGGCCGCGCCGGTCAGCGCCGTCATGGCCAGCAGGCCGGCTGACAAGCCGGCGAGGGCCATCCTGCGGGAAGTCTTGTTCATTTGTCTCTCTCCCTTTGCGCCCGCACTATGCGGGCAATCCAAGCCGCCGCCTGTTGATCAAGGCGTGCGGGCATTGATGCTGTGTTCGGTGCGCGCCTTGCGGGCGACCGGTGTATGGGTGAAGGCGATGGCGTGGGTGCCAGGCGTCAGGGCGCGGTCGCCCTTGCCGTCCCAGGACGCACCATCGACGGTGATGTCGCGATAGCCGGCATCGAGACGCAGCACGCCGCGCGATCCGGTCGGGACCTCGACCTCGTAGCGGACCTTGTCGCCCTCGACGGTCCATTCGGCGCGGATCGGCCCTTTGGGGCTCTCGTGGCTGGCCTTGACCGGGGACAGGTCGGCAATGATGGTCGGCTCGAAGATGATGGTGGCAAAGCCCGGATCGGTCTCGTCCGGCCGGAAGCCGGCCACGCCTTCGAGCAGCCACTGGCACACCGCGCCATAGGCATAGTGATTGTAGGAATTCATCTGCGGATTGTAGATGGTGCCATCGGACTGGATCGCGTCCCAGCGCTCCCAGATCGTGGTTGCGCCCATCTTGACCTGGTAGAGCCAGCCGGGGACTTCCTCCTGGAGGAACACATCGGCGGCGAGGCCGATTTCGCCGATCTTGACCAGAGCGGGCAGCAAGGCCGGAGTGCCGATGAAGCCGGTGCCGATGCGGCCATCGGCGCGGGCAATCGTGGCCTTGAAGTAGCGCTTGGCGGCTTCGAGCTTGTCGGCCGGGATCAGGTCATGGAGGAAAGCCAGCGCATAGGATGTCTGGTCGTCATAGGCCAGACGGCCCGATGCAGTGATGAACTCGCTGGCAAAGGCAGCCTTGACCTTGGCGGCCATCTGCTCGAGGCGCGCCGCGGTATCGGTATTGCCGACGATGCGGGCAATGCGGGCGACCAGGGTCGAGGTGATGTAGAGATAGATGGTGGCGGCTGCATCGTCGCCGATGGTGGGCAGCGGCTTGGCCGAGGGGCCGCCCGGTTGCAGCCAGTCGCCGAAGGAGAAGCCGCGGCCACCCCATTCGCGGGGTGGATTGACGATCGGGCCGTTACTGATGGACCAGACGAAATCGACCCACTTGGTCATGGCCGGCAACGCTTCGCTGAGGAAGGCGGTATCGCCGTAGTGGAGGTAGAGCTGCCAGGGGACGACGGCGACCGCGTCGCCCCAGCCGGTGCTGCCATAAAAGCCCGGATAGTCCTGGGGGTTGAGCTTGGTTGGGTCGGGCACGACATGGGGCACGGCGCCATCGGCGCGCTGGTCGGCCATCAGGTCGCGCATCCACTTGCGGAAGAAGTCGTGCGTTTCGCCGAAATAGCAGGCGGTGCCGGCAAAGACCTGAGCATCGCCAGTCCAGCCGAGGCGCTCGTCGCGCTGCGGACAGTCGGTGGGCACTTCGATGAAATTGGCGCGCTGCGACCAGACGGTGTTGAGCACCAGCCGGTTGACCAGCGCATTGCCGGAGGTGAAGGCAGCCTTGACCTGGGTGACCGAACTGATCGGCACCGAGACGATGCCGCCCAGTTCCGCGTTGCCGGTGATGGTGACGCGGGCATAACGGAAGCCCTGGAAGGTGAAATAGGGGCGATAGTGCTCCCTGCCCTTGCCTGACAGCGTGTATTCGAGCCGGGCCGCGGCGGTGCGGAAATTGACGTTGTAGAATTCACCGTCCTGGTTGAGCACTTCGGCATGCTCGACCGTGACGGTGGCGCCAGCTTCGCCGGTCACGTCGAAGGCGACATAGCCGCCGCTGTTCTGGCCAAAATCGTAGACAATGCGCCCTTCGGCATCGGTCCACTGCTTGACGGCTGCGAGCGGAGCGAGTTCGCGCACCGGTGTCGTTTCATGGGCGACAAGCCGGGCCTGGTCGAAGTCGATGGCGGCGCTGCCGGCGGTGACTTCGGGCTTGAAACGGGCGTCGAAAATCTCGCCGAAATAGATGCCGGACTTGCGGACGGGCAGTTCGCCACTTTCCCAGCTCGCGTCGGTGACGAGGAGGGTTGCGCCCTGCCCCGAGCCGGAGCGCAATTCGGCGAGGGCCGCGATCTGGCTACCCCAGGTGTTGAAGATGGGCGCCTTGCCCCACATCATCTGCGAGCGCAGCCAGCCATCGGCGAGCCAGATCTCGATGCGGTTTTCGCCCGGGACCAGCAGGTCGCCTACCGCATAGGTCTGGTAGCTGAGGCGGACATCATAGCTGGTCCAGCCGGGGGTCAGCAGATCGTCGCCGACGCGCTGGCCATTGATGAAGCAGCGGTAGAGGCCGAGCGCGGAAATATCGAGCACTTCGCCGCCGCCGACAGAGTCGAGCGTGAAGGTTTTGGCGAGAAAGCTGGCCGGAGTACCGACGCCCTTGTCGGCCAGCGGCCGCACCATCCGGGCCGTCCAATTCCGCGCAGATTTGATCGCCTGCGCCGATGCAGACGGTGCCAATACGTCGTTCACGCCAACTCTCCCAACATCTTTTTCGTGGATGTCGAAATTGTTCGCACCCGGCTGTAGAATGTTCTACGTGTATCGTTCTACAAACAGCGCGACTTGGCAATAGGCATTTTTCGAACGCTGTGGGATAAGGCTCCGCGGTCATAGAGCGGGCATCTGGGGATAGGCATCGAATGGACAAACCGGCATCACGCCGCACGGGCGGACGGGTCACCATTCGTGACGTCGCCGAGGATGCCGCCGTGTCGGTCGCGGCCGTGTCCAAGGTATTGCGCGACGCCTATGGCGTGAGCGACGCCATGCGCGCCAAGGTGCGCGAATCGATGGCCAAGCTCGGGTACCGCCCGCATACGGCGGCGCGCGGCATGCGGGGCCAGACCTATACGATCGGCGTCTTGATGGCCGACATCAAGAACCCGTTCTTCCCGCAGCTCATCGACGGCATCGATGACGGCCTGGTGGGCACGCAATATGTGCCGCTTTACGGCGTTGGCCACGGCTCGTCGAAGACGGAAACGGCCATCGTGCACGCGCTGATCGACCGGCAGATGGACGGATTGATCATGATTGGCCAGCGGCTGACCGATGCCGAAGTCGAGGCGGTGGCGCGCGAACTTCCGGTCGCGGTTATCGGCCACCACCCGCCCCCGGTCGCAGCATTCGATTCGGCCAACAACGACGATGAGCGCGGCGGCCGCCTGGTGGTGGAATACCTGCTGTCGCAGGGCTACAAGCGTCCGGCCATGATCACCCTGAGGCGGGCCGACCTTGGCGAGGCCGACGTGTCGTATCGGCGCGAACTGGGCTTCGTCGCCGCGATGCGGGCGGCAGGATTTGACGACAGCGCCATTCACGTCGCGCCCGCCGCTGACGACCTCGACGACGTGACGGCCACGGTCCGCGCGCTGCTCGACGGCCCCGAGCCACCCGACGCCATTTTCGGTTGGGCCGACTATTACGCACTCGAAGTGTTGAGCGCGGTGCGGGCGCTGGGGCTGCGCGTGCCCGAGGATATCGGCGTGATCGGCTATGACGATTCACCGCCCTGCGCCTATACGCAGAACGACCTAACCAGCATCGACCAGAAGGGGCGCGATATTGGCCGGAACGCGGCGCGCCTGCTGCTGGAGCGCATCGCGGGGCGGACGACGGCCGACCATTTCCTGGCGACGCCCACAGTCAGCGTGCGCGGCAGCACGGTTCGCGCGAAATAGCCGATCAGGGTGACGGCAAAGGCGGGGGCACGTAGACCGGCACATCGGCCAGCGCATCGAGGCGGCGCTGCAGTTCGAGGCTTTGCAGCGACTGGGTGACCTGCTTGAGCTGCAAATCGTATTGCCGCAGCCGGGTGGCGGCGGTCAGCTCGTTTTGGAGGCAAATCAGCCGCTGGCCATTGGCCTCAACCGCCTCGGGCGTGTTGCCCGGGACGGCGGGCGGGCACGCGGCATGGGCCGCCATGCTGCATAGCGCCGTCAGGGCCAGGCCGAGGAGTGCTGTCTTGATCATGCGGCATGATGCGACGGCCACAAGGGCCGGCGCAACTCACGATGCGCTGAGTGCCAATGACGTCGCTCAGGCGAGCAATGCGGGCAGCAGGTGGCGCTCGAAGAGTTGGCGGCCGGACTGCCAGCCATCCGGCAAGGTGTGCTGGTTGGTGATGCGGTCCCAGCCGGTATCGCCGAGGGCGACCAGCACGGCATTGGCGGAGGGCACCAGCATCAGGCATTGCCCGCCCCAGCCGGCGGCCAGAAGGTAGCCGTCGCCAAGCCACAAGCCGTCGGCATAGGGCAGGCCCTCGGGGGCGATGGGCGGCGTTGCCTGCTTGGGCCGCAGGACGAGGCGGCCCTGCCCCAGCCAGTGCGAACCGAGCCGCAACAGGTCGTGCACGCTGAGATGCAGGTGGGCATAGCCCCATGGCACGCCCGTCGCATCGGCTTCCCAGCGGGCGCGGTTGACGCCGGCTGGCGCGAGCACCGCCAGGTCGAGGAACTGGCGCGCGGAGCCGGTACGATGATGCAGTTCGCGCATCAGCAGATGCATGCCGGCATTGACGTATTGGCCGGTATGCGGGGCGGGATCGAGGGCCGTGACGATCTCGGGCAGCGGGTCGACGGGCCGGGCCTCGAGGGCGTCCATGTCGGGCTCTGTCAGCCAGGACTGGGTCATGCCCAGCAGGTTGCCGATGGTGGGCCGGCAGTCGCTGCGGCCCAGGGTGATCTGCTCGTCGTAGCCGGCAAAGACGCCGCTGCGGAAAGCCTCGTGCACGCCGCGGGCGAGCACGGCCTTGGTCACCGAGAAGATGTTGGTGCGCCGATCCACGGCGGAGCCGCCCATGCGGATGTCGTTGCCGATAACAATGCCAATGCCGAGGAGGTGGGCAAAGGCGGGTTGCTCGAGCGCATCGATGCACTGGCTGAAGGCGGCATCGATTGCGCCGGCGATGGAGGTTTTGCGCATGCGCTCACACCACCCGCTTGACGCCGGGAATGCTGCGCAAGGTCGCCGAGAGCGCGAAGCTGAGGGCGAGGCCCAGGGCCGTCACGACGAAGAACTTTGCGGTCACCGGCCAATCGAGGCCGAGCAGCGCGCCCTGCAGGGCGACCACGGTCAGCCAGTGCACGAGATAGACGCCATAGACATTGGCATCGAGCTGGTCGAGCCAGCGGCCGGGCTTGTTGCCGAGGGCGCGGAACACAGCGAGGCAGCCAAGGATCATGCCCACGCAGATGAAGGCCTCGGCGATGCCGATCACCTGCTGGCGGCCAAACCAGGCTGGCAGGGGCAATTGGAGGACGTAGGCGAGGAGCATGGCGACGAAGGCGGCGAGGCCGAGCAGGAACCAGCGGATGCAGAGGGCGGTGGGTATCGTGCTGAGCCAACGGCTGGGGCCGGCGACAAGGCCGATGACGAAGAGGCTCAGATATTGCGGCAGATGCGCGGGCTCGACCGACAACAACGGAATCGCGACCCAGGCGTCCTGTGGGTAGACGTAGCGCACGAGGGCGCCGGCGAGGCCCAGGGCCAGCACATAGGCCAGCACCTGGCCGTCGGACGGCGCGGGCAGTTTCCAGTTGGCGCCGGATCGGCCGGCCAGCCGCGCCACGATGGCATAGGCCAGCGACAGCACCAGCAGCAGCGAGACGAACCAGAGGTGACCAGGCCTGATATCGCCTGTGGCGAAGCGCTGGATGAAGGAGTCTACGAGCGAGCGCGGCTCGGCAAACATGAAGTAGCGCACCAGCGGCAGCGCCAGCATGGCGTAGACCAGCAGCGGAATGCCCAGGCGGACGAAGCGATCGGTGACGTAGGTGGCAAAGCCCTTGCGCTCGTAGGAGCCGACGACGAAGCAGCCGGAGAGGAGGAAGAAGAGGCCCATGAAGAAGGCGGCGTTGATGGCGAAGAATGGCCCCAGCCAATCGGCGGACTGCGCTTCCCGGAACGGCCAGGTGCCGCCGGTGGGGCCATAGGCCTGGCCGGCATGGTGCGCGATCACGAGGCCGATGAGGAAGATGCGCAGGCGTTGCACGAAGACCAGTTTGTCCGACTGGTGTTGGGGAATGGCGTCGTGATTATTGGCAAGGGCCGGCACGTTATGCGCGGCGGCTTGCTCGACATCGAGTGTCGTCATTAGAGTGATCCAGGGTTGGGAAAGATTGCCAACCCTGTCGCGAGGCATGCGGCGGCGCCAAGGGCTTTGGGTTGAGCAGCGCCCCGGCGGGACGAGCGGCGGCGGCCGCCTCGACCGATGGGACGAGTGGCGGCGGATCGGGGACGAATGACGGCGGTACTGTCCGACGAGCAAATCGAAAGTCGCGTGACGCGCCGCGTCTGGCTGACGGCATTGCTGTTTCAGCCGGTGGTGGCGGCGATCAACGCGCTGTCGCTGCTGACCGAGGCGGAGCGCGAGGGCGGTCAGCCCGATGTGGCCGAGCCGTGGATCCTGGAATTCAGCAGCGCGGCAGTGCTGCTGCCGCTGGTGCTGCTGGTGGCGCGGTTCGAGCGCTGGGCGCCGCGCTTTCCCGATGCCTGGAAGCAGGCGCTGCTGTTTCACGCGGCGGGCAGCGTCGTGTTCTCGTTGCTGCATGATCTGGGGATGTGGGCGCTGCGCTGGGTCATCTTCTGGCAGACCACCGGCCGGTCCTACCAGTTGCTGCCCAATGGGCTGACCGACCTGGTCTACGAGTATCGCAAGGACCTGCTGCCCTATGCGGTGATCGTGCTGCTGCTCGGGCTGACGCGGAGCATCGAGGAGGCACGGCGAGACATCGCCCTGACCGAAATCGAAGCGCGGCGGACGGGCAAGATCGCGTTGCGCTCGGGCGGCCGCACCATCTTTTTTGACGCGGCGGCCTTCGAATCGGCGACGGCCGCGGGCAACTATGTCGAGGTGCAGGCGGCGGGCGTCTCGTCGCTGGTGCGTATGACGCTGTCGCGGCTGCACACGCACCTCACCGAAAGCGGCGCCGACGTCATCCGCATCAGCCGCTCGATGCTGCTCAACCGGGCGCATATCGTCGAAGTCGCCCCGCTGACGGATGGTGACATGCGGATCAGGCTGGCGGATGGATCGACGTTGCGCGGTTCGCGTCGATATCGAGACGGGTTGGCGGTCGGCCGGTGAGCCGGACGCGCCGACGTCACCGGCTCGCGAGGAAGTGGTCGAGCCCGGCTTGTGCAACGTCCTGATCCTGTGCGGGCGTGCCCGAACTGATGCCGATGGCGCCGACGACGTTGCCATCGACGATAACCGGCAAGCCGCCGGCGACCACCATCAATCGCCCGCCAATAGCGCTGTTGATGCCGTAGGCGGGGGCGCCCGGCTGGCTGGCGGCGCCGTATTCGTGGGTGGCCCGCTTGGCCGCCGAGCTCGTATAGGATTTGTCTATGGCAATGGTCGTGCTGGTCACCTTGCCGCCATCCATGCGCTCGAAGGCGAGCAGGTTGCCGCTTTCATCGGTGATAGCGATGCACATCGGCACGCCGATGGCTTCGGACCGGGCGCGCGCACCGGCGATGAGGATGCGGGCGTCGGCGATATCGAGGCGTGAGACTGTCAGCATGGTTCGTTCCTCGAAACTTCAGGCGGCGGCCTTGGCCTGCCGGCGGCGCCGGTGCAGGACCGGCTCGGTATAGCCATTTGGCTGCCTGGCGCCCTCAATCACCAGTTCCAGCGCGGCCTGGAAGGCGATGCTGGAACCATAGTTGGGCGCCATGGGCCGGTAGATCGGATCGCCCTTGTTCTGGCCATCGACGACCAGTGCCATGCGCTCCATCGAACGGGTCACCTGGTCGACATCGACGAGCCCGTGCTTGAGCCAGTTGGCGATATGCTGGGACGAAATGCGCAGGGTCGCACGATCTTCCATAAGGGCGACATTGTTGATGTCGGGCACCTTGGAGCAGCCGATACCCTGATTGATCCAGCGCACCACATAGCCCAGGATACTCTGGGCGTTGTTGTCCAGCTCGCGCTGCACACCCTCTGAGGACAGGTTCCGCCCGATCGCCAGCGGCGGGGCCAGGATGGTGTCGAGCGACGCCGCGATCCGGCTCTTGAAGGTGTCCTGCACCTGCGCCACGGCAACCAGATGATAGTGCGTCGCATGCAGCACGGCGGCGGTCGGCGACGGGACCCAGGCGGTATTGGCGCCGGCCCGGGGATGACCCAGCTTTTCCGCCAGCATGTCGGCCATATTGTCGGGCTTGGCCCACATGCCCTTGCCGATCTGGCCACGGCCCTGCAAGCCGGCCTTCAGGCCCTGGTCGACATTGTTGTTCTCGTAGGCGCCGAGCCAGGCGGCATCCTTGATCTCGCCCTTTGGCAGCATGGGACCGGCCAGCATCGAGGTATGGATTTCGTCGCCGGTGCGATCGAGAAAGCCCGTATTGATGAATACCAGCCGATGTCGCACCGCCCGAATGCATTCGCGCAGGTTGACCGAGGTGCGCCGTTCCTCGTCCATTACGCCGACCTTGAGTGTGTGGCGATCGAGCCCCAATGCGTCCTCGACCCGATCGAACAGCGCATCGGTCAAGGCGACTTCCTTTGGGCCGTGCATCTTGGGTTTGACGATGTAGACGCTGCGGGTCCGGCTGTTGCGCAGGCCACCGGTCTTGTTGAGGTCATGGAGCGCGCAGAGCGAGGTCACCATGGCGTCGAGAAAGCCTTCTGGCGTTTCGCTTCCGCCATGTAGGACGGCGTCCGTCGTCATCAGATGGCCGACATTGCGCACCAGCAGTACGCTGCGGCCCGGCAGCGTCAGAGAGCTCCCATCGACGCCAGTATAGGCACGATCCGGCGCCAGCGTGCGGGTCAGGCTGCGGCCATTCTTGACGAAGCTCTCGCTGAGATCGCCCTTCATGAGGCCCAGCCAGTTGCGGTAGACCGCGACCTTGTCCTCGGCATCGACGGCAGCCACCGAGTCTTCGCAATCCTGGATTGTCGTCAGTGCCGCCTCCAGCACCACATCCTTGACGCCAGCAGCGCTTGCCGCGCCGATCGGATTGGCGGAGTCGATCTGAATTTCCAGATGCAGCCCGTTATGCACGAACAGCAGATCGCGTTTCCGATGGTCACCGCTGAAGCCGATGAACTGCCTGGGATCGGCTAGCGACACGTCCCCATCGGCCATCGCGATCTCCAACTGTCCGGCGTTGACGCTGTAGCTGACGACATCGGCATGCTTGCCATGGCTCAGCGGAATGGCACTGTCGAGGAAGGCAGCGCCCTGCGCAACCACCAGCGCACCGCGCTTGGGATTGTAATCGCTGCCCGGCGCCAGATCGCCCGATTGGTCTATCGCGTCGGTACCATAGAGTGCGTCGTAGAGACTGCCCCAGCGCGCATTGGCGGCATTGAGGGCAAAGCGCGCATTGCTGACCGGCACCACCAATTGCGGCCCGGCCAGGTTGGCGAGTTCGGGATCGACATTGTTGGTATCGATCTCGAAGTCCGGCCCTTCCGGCACGATGTAGCCGATCTGTTCGAGGAAGGAGCGATATTCGGCGGCGTCGATGCGTTGGCCGCGGCGCTCCAGATGCCAGGCGTCGATCTCGGCCTGGAATGCGTCGCGTTCGGCCAGCAAGGCCTGGTTGACCGGTCCCAGTTCGGCTAACAATGCGGCATAGCTGCTCCAGAACCTGTCCGCATCGACATTGGTGCCGGGAATAATGGCGGTCTCGATCAGGTCCGCCAGTTCCGTCGCGACCTGCAGTCCATGCCGCTCAACATACTTCGTCATCTGTCGCTCCGTATTGGCGTCCCCATCTGGCTAGAGGCTTGGGACGGCACGGTCGACCGTTGGCAAAAACTATTCCGCACTGTGGAAGTGGCTGTGGCCGCGTGAAAAACTGGCCACCGTACCACCTACGGGGCTCTCGTGAGTTTGCCGTCGAGGACCGCGCAAGGCGGCTCTCGACGGCATTGCGCGCTAGTCCTCGATACGGACGATGACGATATCGCGGGGTGGGACTGTGGCGAGGCCGGTTTCAACGCGGGCGCCTTGATTGGCCCAGAAGGTCTTGCCGAAGCGCGCCGGTCCGGAGGCCAGGGTCACGCTAACCTGCTGGGTCTGGCGAGTCTGGTTGAGGAGCCAGAGCACACGGCCTTCCGGTCCCTCATGCAGGCGAGCCTGAATGGCGTTGTTGGAAAGCCGGACATGCGGTGTCCGCCCCGTCCAGTCGAATGCCTTCTGGAAATACTGGCGGTTGGGCTCGCCCGACTGGCGGAAGTAGCCGATGCCCGGATGCGTTCCGACCAGCAGCGTGCGCCCCTTGCCATAGCTGTTTTCGATGACCGATACCCGCCCATCGGCATAGTGACCACGCACGGTGCCGCCCGCCGCAGCGTAAGCCTGGAGGAACCCGCCGCCCGTGACGGTCAACCCGTCATAGGAGAAGCGGATGCGGTCGGCGATATCGGGCATGAACTCGACATCGGCCTCGGTTGCGCCGAACAGCTTGTCGAGCCTGTTGTTGGGCTGGGTTGTGCCAACCTTGCCTCTGTCGCCGAAATAGCCGACGCAGCCCTCGCTGATCAGGATGCCGCCGGCTTCCACCCATTTGGCCAGGCGAGCGGCATGCTCGGAGGTCAGCATGATGGGATAGGGCGCGTAGATTTCCTTGTACTGGTCGATATCGTCCAGATGCACCCAATCGGCCTGCAGGCCACTGTCGAAGAAGCCCCGATAGGCACCCCACATCGCGGACTCGTAGGTGTCCGGAGCATTCTTGTGGGTCAGCAGGTAATCCCAGGCCTGGGCCTCGGGAATGACAAGGATGCCGATATCACCCTTGACCGGCCGCGCCTCGAACAGCGCCTTCTGCTCGGGCTGGTTTGCCCATTTGCCGATGGCGCTGGCCATGTCGGAACGCGGCGTCCGTGACCCATCCATGCCGTAGGAACCGAAGGCTCCGAACAGCGGGCCATCGAGCAGCGGGCGGTAACGCAGGTTGAGAATGCCGGTGGCGCCTGCCGCAAAGGACGTCATCGTCAGCACGCGGACATCCTCGGGCTCCATGACGCGCCCGTCTTCCTTGTCGCGGCCGAGCACCTGAGGCTGCATCCAGAGCGGACCGCCGGGTCGCTCGGCATGCCACCACTGCTTTCCACGCGCCGCGGCGCGCGTGAGATCGGGCCCGAAGAAATTCTGCCACGGCTTGAAGCCGCGCCGACCCGGCACCCAGGTCAGGCCATAGAGCTCGACCTTGCTGGCGGCCAGCCAGTCGTCCATGCCATTGGACGACATGTGCTGGATGGCGCCGCCCACGCCGTGGGCCGCAATCAGGCAGTCCTTATCGACCCTGCGGATGGTGTCGATGCGCCACTGCATCTGGCCGTAGAAATTGTCGCGCTTGAACTCGAGCCAATCGAGATTTTCGGGGTAGGCGCCCAGTTCCGGCGGCGGCTCGATATCGTCCCACTCGGCATAGGAATAGCGGTACCAGGCCTCGGCCAGCGTATCGAGGCTGCCGTATTTCTTCTGCAGCCAGCGGCGATACTCGGCCTTGGCATAGGATGAGTAATCGACCTCGGAGGAGTAGTTCACCTCGTTCCAGACGTCGTAGCCCAGCAGCGAGGGGTGTCCCTTGTAGCGGGTGGCCATTGCGGTCAGGAAGGCCTCGGCGGCTTCCTTGACCTCGGGGCAGTTGAGGGTAAGCGAGCCAGCACCACCGACATTATAGGCAAAGCCACCCACCGGAGCGCTCACCCCCATGACCGACCGCAGCTCCTGGCCGTCCATCTTGACCTGGCGGGCATGGGCGAATTTGCGGTAGGCCCAATCGGGCGCGGCATGGGTCAGCTCGGCGATGATGGTCTGGATGCCGTTCTTGGCGGCGAGGTCCATCTGCCGGTCATAGTCGTCCCAATCATAGTGGCCCGGGCGTCGCTCGATGGCGCTCCACATGAACCAGTGGCGGAAGATGTTGAGGCCGTCCTCTCCCGCAGTCTGGTAGTCCCTGTCCCAATCCTCGCGCGGGGGATTGGCCTTGCGGAAATAGACCGCTCCATAGGGAATTTGCGAGACTTTATCTGTGGGCATCTAGGTGGCTCCGTTGGGCAAAATTCAGGTGTGGCGCTTCCATGCGCAAACCTGACCGGTGTTGAAAAATCAGTAGAAAGGGCAGCCGAGGCGGGGCTAGCGCATGGCCGCCTCCGCTTCCGAAGACTGCGGAATGATGCGGTCCATCCAATCACGCGCGGCCCCGGCGCCGGTGCTGGGCCGGTACTCGCATCCGACCCAGCCGGAATAGCCTGCCTGGTCCAGACCGTTGAGCACGTGCGCGTAGGAAATTTCACCCGTGCCGGGCTCGTTGCGGCCGGGATTGTCGGCGATCTGCACATGCGCGATGCGGGGCTGCAGGCGCCGGAAATTGCGCATCAGATCACCGTGCATGATCTGCACATGGTAGAAATCGAACTGGATGAACAGGTTGGGCGAGGCCACCGCGGCCAGCACCCGCTCGGTCTGTGGCAAACCGGACAGGTAGAAGCCGGGAATGTCGATCTGGTTGATTGGCTCGATCAGGAGCCGAACACCGCGCGCTTCCATCAGGTCGGCGGCATACTTCAGGTTGTCGACAAAGGTCTTTTCGACGAGCGCGGGATCGTGCGCCTTGCCGACAATTCCGGCCAGGACGTTGACCTGGGGACAGCCCAGTTCGGTGGCGTAGAGCGCGGCCCGCTGGAGGCCAGTCCGAAACTCTTCCACCCGCTCGGGCAGGCAGGCAATGCCGCGCTCGCCCGCGGCCCAATCGCCAGCGGGGGTGTTGAACAGGGCCTGCTGTAGACGATGCTGGCTGAGCCAGCCGGCCACCGTGGCTGCGGGCTGGTCATAGGGTCCGACATATTCCACGGCCGCAAAACCATCGGCGGCGGCGGCGGCAAACCGATCGGGGAAGGCGAGTTCGGGATAGAGGAACGAAAGGTTGGCTGAAAATCTGGGCATTAGGTTTCCTTTCGTGTCCGATGCAGCATCCGCTTGTTCCGCGGGTCGGCCCGCGGCACCGCCGAGATCAGCCGTCTGGTATAGTCCTGTTGCGGATCGGTGCAGACCTGGTCGGCTGTGCCCAGCTCCACGATCTTGCCCCGATGCATCACTGCGACACGATCGCAGAAGTAGCGGACAACGGAAATATCATGAGAAATGAAGACGAAGCTCAGGTCCAGCCGCTGCTGGAGGGACAGGAGCAGATCGAGTATCTGCGAGCGGATAGAGACGTCGAGCGCGGCCGTGGCCTCGTCGGCAATGATCACGCGGGGCTCGAGCGCCAGGGCACGGGCAATGCCGATGCGCTGGCGCTGCCCGCCCGAGAAGGCGTGGGGATAGCGTTCCATCGACAATGGATCGAGCCCCACCAGTTCGAGCAGGCCGGCGACCCTGTCGTCCAGCGCCTTGCCGCTCGCTACGCCACTGACCACCAGCGGATCGGCGATGATCTGCTTGACGGTCATGCGCGGGTTGAGCGAGGCGAAGGGATCCTGGAAGACCAGGCGCACATCGCGATGAAACAGGCGCAGCGCCTTTTTGCCCAGGCCGGTGACGTCGACGACGGCGCCGTCGCGATCGGCATAGTCTATATCGCCCGACGTCGGTTCGATGACCCGAAGCAGGAGGCGACCCAGGGTCGTCTTGCCGGAGCCGCTCTCGCCGACGATGCCGAGATTTTCTCCCCGGCGCAGCTCGAAGCTGACATCGTCCACGGCGGTGATCGCCGGTCCGGACTTGCCAAAAAGGCGTCCGCCGGAACCATAGGTCTTGGACAGGTGGCGCACCGCCAGGATCGGCGCCGTGGCCGACGATCCAGCCATGCCGCGCACGCGCACCTGCTCCAGCTTGGTCGTGGCCTCGAGCAGGCGCCGCGTATAGGGGTGCCTGGGCGCATGGAACAGCGCGTCAACGCTGCCTTGTTCGACAATCTTGCCGTAGCGCATGACCGCCACGTCGTCGGCGACCTCGGCTACCACACCCAGATCGTGGGTGATCAGGAGCATGGCCATGCCCCGACTGACCTGGATGCGTTTGATCAGATCGAGGATTTCCGCCTGCGTGGTCACATCGAGCGCGGTTGTCGGCTCATCGGCGATCAGGATGTCCGGATCGGCTGCCAATGCCATGGCGATCATGGCGCGCTGGCGCATGCCGCCGGAAAACTCGAACGTGTAGCGGTCGATCATATGTTCGGCGCGGTCGATCTCCACATCACGCAATAGCTCGATGGTCCGTTCGCGCGCAGCCGCGGCGTTCATGCCGTGATGCAGCCGGAGCACCTCGACGATCTGGCTGCCGATGGTGTGGACAGGCGAGAGCGAACTCATCGGTTCCTGGAAAATCAGCCCGATACGCCTGCCCCTGATGCGGCGGAGTTCGCTGCTGGACTCCTTGAAGGCCGCGATGTCCACGGCGGGTCGGTCGCCATTGGCCAGCCAGATATGTCCGCCGACGATGCTGGCGTTGCGGTCGATGATGCGCAGCAGCGTGCGCGCGGTGACGCTCTTGCCCGATCCGCTCTCGCCGACCAGGCTGAGGGTCCGTCCGCGCCGCAGGGTGAAGGCGACATCGCGGACGGCGTGGAGGATATGGGTGCGCAGGCGGAAATCGACGTTCAGGCCCTCGACCTTGAGCAAGGCATCAGTGTCGGGATCGGGCACGGCTGCGGTAAGCGGCTGGATGTCGGTCAGCATGGCCGTCAGCTCTCGTAGGGATCGGCTGCGTCACGCAGCCCATCGCCAAAGAAGTTGTAGGCCAGCACCGTTGCCACCACCGCGCTGACGGGCCAGGCGAGCAGCCAGGGCGCCGTGGCAATGACACGGATGTTCTGGGCGTCCTGCAGGAGCACGCCCCACGAAACGACCGGTGGCTTGAGACCGATGCCGAGAAAGCTCAGGGCCGTTTCGGCCACGATCATGGTCGGAAGGGCCAACGTCACCACAGCAAGGATATGGCTGGTGAGAGAAGGGAGGATGTGGCGGGAGATAAGCCGACGTTCGCTCGAGCCATCCAATCTTGCTGCGGTGACGAAGTCTTCGGTGCGCAGGGAATAGAAGCGCCCCCGCACCTCTCGCGCCAGGCCCGTCCAGCCCAAGAGCGAGATAATCAGCGTAATCATGAAATAGACCTGGAGCGGCGACCACGAGATCGGCACGGCAGCGGCAAGCCCGAGCCATAGCGGAATGGTGGGCATGGACGAGATGAGCTCGATGAGCCGCTGGATGGATGCGTCGAGCCAGCCGCCGTAGAAGCCGGCGATGCTGCCCAACGCGATACCCAGAATGAGGCTGATGCCGACGCCGACCAGTCCGATCGACATGGAAATGCGCGTGCCATAGATGAGCCGGGTCAGCAGATCGCGCCCGAGCTTGTCGCTGCCGAGCAGATACATCGTGTCCTGCGGGTTGAGCGGACCGATCAGGTGCCGGTTCATGGGGAACAACCCCCATAGCCGATAGGCCGGGCCCTCGACGAAAAAGCCCACCGGGACGATCCTGGATTCGTCGACGACATAGGTCCGCCGCAGCGATGCCTGGTCGACCTCCATGGCATAGCCCGGCACATGCAACTGGAACTGACTCGAGCCATCAGGCCCGGCGACCATGAACTGCAGCGGCTGAGGCGGGGCGTAGGTGTATTGCGGCTTGGCCGTATCGGGCAGGCCTGGCGCCAGGGGCTCGGCAAAGATGGCCACCAGATAGAACAGGGCAATGACGCCGCCGGAAAAGAGGGCAATGCGGTTGCGCGACAGCTTATGCCAGAACAACAGCCAGGGCCCGGCGGCGGCGGTCTTTGCCGTGGGGTCGACTTTTCCCAGCGGCGTCATGGCCGGTCCGGTTTCGACCTCGTTGTCGGCTTCCATCTGAATGGTCATGTGAAGCGTATCCTGGGATCGATGATCATGAGCAGGACGTCGGAGATCAGCATGCCGATCAGGGTGAGCACGCCCAGCAGCAGGATGATGCTGCCGGCCAGGTACATGTCCTGCACCGTCAGTGCGCGGAACAGCAGAGGTCCCATCAAGGGCAGGTTGAGCACGATGGCCGTGATGGTGACGCCCGACACGAGTTCGGGAAGCACCCAGCCGATGGAGGAAACAAAGGGATTGAGGGCGAGGCGCACCGGGTATTTGAGGATGACCTTGTATTCGGGCAGTCCCTTGGCGCGCGCGGTGACGACATAGGGCTTGGCCAGCTCATCGGTGAGATTGGCGCGCAGGATACGGATCAGCGCGGCGGTGCCGCCGGCGCCGATGATGATGACCGGGATCCACACATGCTGCAGCAGGTCGACGAACTTGCCCCAGCTCCAGGGCGCGTCCACGAAGGCGGGCGAGAACAGCCCGCCCACGGTCAGGCCCAGGTAGCGATAGGCGAGGTACATCAAGACCAGCGCCAGGATGAAATGGGGAATGGCCAGCCCAAGAAAGCCGATGAAGGTGAAGGCGTGGTCGGCCAAAGTGTGGCGGCGGACTGCGGAATAGATGCCGATCGGCAGCGACACCGCCCAGACGAACAGCAGCGCCAGCACGGAGACGCCCAGCGTGGCGCCCATACGCTCCCAGACCAGATCCCGCACCGGGCGGTTCCACTCGAAGGAGTAGCCGAAGTCGCCCCGGAAGATGATGCCGCTGATCCACTTCCAGTACTGCATCCATACCGGGTCGTCGAAACCGTAGATCTCGCGATAGCGCGCGACCTGGGCCTGATCCACGGTGACGCCGGAATCGGCCATGTTGGCGAGCATCGAGGTCAGGTAGTCGCCCGGCGGCAACTGGATGATGGCGAAGGCGATGATCGACATCCCGACCAGTGTCGGGATCATGTAGACGATCCGCCTGAGGATGTAGCGCAGCATCGCAAGTTCCAAAAATAGGGGTAGCCCGGCCCGCAAGCGGGCCGAGCCAAGCGCCGTCAGGCCTTGAAGAACTGCTCGGGCCGTGCGGGACCCGGGGTGGGCCAGCCGTAGGAATTGGGCATGGTATCGGGCACGTTGACCATGTCGTTCCTGACCACGCCGTAACCATCGGGGGGCAGGCTGACACCGAAGGTCAGGAACAGATCCGCGGCGTTTTCCAGCACCTGCGCCATGATCCGCTCCTGCTCGGCCGGATCGGCCGCCTCGAGCAGCGTGCGATAGAGATCCTGCTGCGCCTTGATTTCAGCGGGAGGCTCTACTGCCTCAGGGTCGGAAGGATCGGTGAAGTAGGTCGACCAGCCCCGGGCAAACAGCGAGCTCGACGGGATTGTCGGCACGAAGTAGCGGGCATCCAGCATGGCCGCGACGCCGCTATTGGCGCCGAACTGGTGGGCGGTGGCATCGAATTCGCGCCCCGATCGTACCCGGGTTTCCCACAGCGAGCGGTCCATGCTGCGCACCTGGGCGTCGATGCCGACGGCCTGGAACATCGGCAAGGCGAGCTGGAACATGTCGATAAAGGTCGTGCGCGACTGGTCCAGCTCGAAGACGACAGTCAGCCTCTGCCCATTCTGATCGAGGCGGAAGCCTTCCGCATCGCGATCGGGCAGCAATGCATCGAGCATCGTATTGGCTTTGTCGGGATCGTATTCGCTCCACTCCTTGGCCAGTCGCTCATTGTAGAGGGGATCGCCTTCGCGGATCGAAGCTTGGGCCGGCGTCCCCTGCCCTACGAAGATCGCATCGACCAGCGCCTGGCGATCGACCGCCACGGACAGCGCCTGCCGGAATTCCTTGGTGTTGAACAGCGCGTTCTTGACCGGATCGAGATGGTTCAGGTTGAGCTGGAACACCATCGTGTTGGCGGCGGTTTCCTTGAGCGTGTAGAAGGCGTAATCGCCGGCCTGTTGTCCGTCGAACAGGACGGGCTTGTTGGTTGGCGTGGCGATATACTGGTCCATGACATCGATGTCGCCCTGCAGCGTCTTGAGCAGCAGCACCTGCGGATCGGCCACGAGCTGGTAGATGACCCTGTCCATGTAGGGCAGCTGGTTTCCGGCGCTGTCGATCTTGAAATAGTAGGGATTGCGCACCGCAACGGCCTGTTCGGTATTCTGTCCGGGCGCGATGCCGGACGGATTGTTGAACGACCAGGCGTTGAGCGTCGGCCGGCCGGCGCTCTGGAAGAACACCGTGTCATCGGCAAACCCGGCTTCGCGCTGGAAGAGCGCAATCCAGCTTTCGAGGCCGGCCGCCTTGGCCAGCGCATCGGCTTCCGGATTGTAGCGAATGTGGAATTGCTCGAGATAATGCTTGGGCGTGCGGGTCAGTTGGTCCTGCTGCGCCCAGGCGAGTTGGTGAACGAAGAAGCCGTTGGGCGCGCTGAAGCTGACCTTGAACGCCTGCTCGTCGATGACCTCGATGCGCCCCGGATCGCCGTTGGTGTACCACCAGGCGTTGCCGCCAAGGCTGGTCTCCTCGTCGTTGAACAGGGTGTCGTACCAGAACTGTACATCGGCGGTGGTAAAGGGCTGGCCATCGGACCACTTGTGGCCCTTGCGCAGGCGGAAGGTGAATTCGGTCGCCTCGGCATTGGCCTCGAAATGCTCGGCCGTATTCTCGACCAGCCCCGTCCAGTCCTGGTTGAACCTGACAAGGGGCTCATAGCCCTGGCACCGCACGATGACATGCGAACCGCCGCCGCCGACCAGCGCATTCCGCCAATCGCCGCCATACTGACCGACGCGTTCGAGCGGCTCGATCACCAGTGGGTTGATCGGCAATCTGTCGGCGATGGGTGGCAGCTCGCCGCTGGACAGCAATTCGGCGAGGCTCGGCGGCTCCACCAAAGTCTGCGCCTGCACCTTACCCACATAGACCGCGCCAGCGAGCGCAGTGGCACCGGCAATAAATGTCCGACGACTGATCTTGTTCACGATGACCTCCCTTGTGCAAAGCTGTTGCTTTTTGCCTAACAAAGCTATTTTGTGACGTTCTGTTATGTAAAGCGTTATGCCCGCGGAGCTGATTTTCGGCCGACAAGTCGATGTATCGATACAATCGAGCAGCGTTGGCGTTGCACGGGCTCGCGAAGAGGCGTAGAGGGGGCTAAATCGTGTTATTCTTGTTAGGTTGCTGATGAGCAAAGTTACGATTGCTTCCCTCGCCGCTCTGACCGGGCTGAGCAAATTTGCGGTTTCGCGCGCGCTGTCGGGCAAGAGTGGCGTCAGCGAGGAGACACGCCACCGGGTGCAGGCCATTGCTGCCGACCTTGGCTACACGCCTTCGGCGACCAAGTTGCCGCTGACCATCGCCGTGATTTTTCACGACACCGACTACATCAACAGCGGCTTCTACCTGAAGCTGCATCGTGGCATCGAGGCGGAGGCGCTGGCCCGCGGCTATCGCAGCACCATCAGCTGGACGCATCGCCCTGCCGATATCGAGCGCATCCTGAGGGAGTCGGCCGGGGCCATCATGGTCGGCCCGCACGATCAGGCGAGCTACGCCATCGCGCGCGAGCTGGGCAAGGCGGTTGTTCGGCAGGGGCGCGTCGCACCGCTGGAGGAAGCCGACAACGTCAGCGGCACGGACCAGGAAGCCGGTGCCGCCGTGGCCGCCCATTTCCTGGGGCTGAACCACCGCCGCATCGCCTATGTGCATGGCCGACCGGGATATCGCGGCCGCGTGGAGCGCTCCCACGGCATTCGCGAGGCGCTGGAGGAAGCTGGCAATGTCGAATTCCGCGAGATGATCTTCGAGCCGGAATCCAGCTTTGGCGAGCACTTCGACGCCCTTTTGGCGACGGGCTTTCATCCGACGGCATTTTTCTGCGCCCGCGATGGCATTGCGCTGACGGTGGTTTCCGAACTTCTGCAGCGCGGCTATCGGGTGCCGCAGGACGTGTCGGTTGTCGGTTTCGGCGACGATGAGGTCGCCACGCAGATTTCTCCCCAATTGACGACCGTCACCGTCGATGGCGAGCAGGTGGGGGCCGCCTGCATGCGCCTGCTGGACGATCGCCTCAACAACCGGTTGCCCCGCGACGCCTGGTTGCGCGTCCATATCGCCAACCGGATCATCAAGCGCGGCTCGTCTGGTGAGGCCAGCGACCTGCCCCATCCCGGCACGGGGGCGTCTGGTCGGAAAGGCACGGGGTCGCGCAACTGACACGGCTAGTCGGGCGATGACTTCGACAGGCCGACCAGAGTGCGGAACAGGGCGGAGTGGTCGCGTGAGCCGTCGCCACGAGCCAGTGCCGCATTCATGAGCTGGACGGTGGACGCCGTGTTTGGCAGGGCGACGTCGAGCGAACGGGCAGCGTCCATGGCCACATTGAGATCCTTGCGGTGCAGCCGGAGCGTGAAGCCTGGATCAAATGCCCCGTCGATCATGCGCTGGCCATGTACTTCGAGGATGCGGGACTGGGCAAAGCCGCCCATCAGGGCATCGCGCACCTTTTGCAGATCGACACCGGCGCGCTCCGCCAGCAGGAAGGCCTCGCTGACCGCCTCGATCGTCAGGCCGACGATGATCTGGTTGGCCACCTTGGTGACCTGCCCCGCGCCGGACGCTCCGACATGGGTGATGTTCTTGCCCAGCGCCTCGAAAATCGGCAGGGCCCGGTCGAACTGATCGGCCTGGCCACCGACCATGATGGTGAGCGTTCCAGCGCGTGCGCCGATCTCGCCACCGGAAACCGGGGCATCGAGATAATGCGCGCCAGATGCGGCAATGCGCGCGGCAAAGTCGCGGGTCGCCACCGGAGAAATCGAGCTCATGTCGATGACAAGGGTGCCCGGCGCCACCGCCCCGGCGATACCGTCCGTGCCAAACAGCACGGCCTCCACATCAGGCGTATCGGGCACCATGATGATGGCAATATCGGCGCCTTGCACGGCCTGGGCAGGCGTGGCGACGGCCTTGCCGCCGAGGGCGACCAGGTATTCCGAAACCGGCTTGACCCTGGTGAGGCGGAGCTCATGTCCGGCCTGGATCAGCCGCTCGGCCATGGGGCGCCCCATGGTGCCCAGGCCGATGAATGCTATCGTGGTCACGCGCGTTCTCCTTCAATCAATTGCACCCAATCAGTCGGGCGGTGCGTTGGACGCGGGCAGCGACCGCTTCTATCGACGCAGGCTTCGTGGCATCGTTCGGAATGTGTGTGGTATGCGCCGCCGCTCGCACCTGCCTGAAAGGGAAAGCTTCGTGCCATCTGCCGACCGCCTTCTATTGGATAATTCGTTGCCGACCGGAGCCGCTCGGGTTGCCGTCGACCTGCTCGGCCGACGCATCGCCAACAGCGCGTATCGACCGGGCGAGGTGATGCCCAATGAGAGCGAGCTGGCACAATCGCTGGGCGTGGGTCGGGCGACCGTCCGGGACGCGATCAAGGTGCTTTCGGGCAAGGGGCTGGTGCGAACCGCCCGCCGCTACGGCACAAGAGTCCGTCCGGTCGAGGAGTGGAACCTGTTCGACGCCGATGTCGTCCGCTGGCACGAGCCCGATCATCCGCGGCTGGTCACCATGTTCGCGGAGACCACGGAACTGCGCTACATCATCGAACCGGCCGCAGCGGCCCTTGCCGCCGAGCGGGCCACGCCTGCGCAGATCGAAACCATTCTGGCTGCCGCGCAGGCCCTGCACCCCGATACCGACGGCCCGCGCGAACTGTTCGAGGCAGACTGCCTTTTCCACGCCACCATTCTCGACGCCACGGGCAACCTGATGATGCGTCAGTTGCGGCCGCTGATCCTGACCATGCTGCGCGTCTCCTACGATTACGGCGTCCGCGGCAGCGAAGAGCCGGTGACCCGCGCGGGGCATATCCATGTGGGCGAAGCGATCCGCAAGCGCGACCCCCGCAGCGCGCGCCGCGCCATGGAGGTCATGCTGGACCGCAATCGCCGCGTGGCTTTGCGGCACATCCAGCCGACCAGCGCCGCAGCGGAGGGAATAGTTCAGGGCTGATCGTCCCGTCGCAGTCACCTGTGCAACGCCGTGAAATAGGGCTCATTGGCCAGATCGCCGTCGAGGCCGGGGACCAGGACAGCTTGATCCCGCAGGGTGCCGCTGACGAAATACTGCAGGTGATAGGGGCTGTCGGTGTATTCAGCGGGGATGCTGGCGACATATTGGCCATTTGCTGACTGCATCGGCAGGCTGGACCAACGCTCGGCCTGGTTGATATGGCGGAAATGCAGGATGGGCGGGCTGTCGAACTGGCCGTCCAGCCGTATCTCGAAGGCCCTGCCGGCCTCGATATGGGGTGGCGCCATCACCTCCAGATGCTGACCTTTGACGGGTTGGCGCGCGGCCAGCAGGTCGAGTGCCTGCAGCACTTGCGGTGTCAGCGGCGTGGTACTGCCCTGCCCCGCGCCGGTATAGCCTTTCAGCGCGCCGCGTGAGGCTTCGAGATCGAGTATTTCGGCCCGGATTTCCTCAAGCCTTGAATGCCATGACCCGCGCATCCAGCTCTGCGGACCATAGGTGAGATCGTTGTGGTAGACCTCGCGACTGATCGCAGCGATCGTCTCCCAGGCCGAAACCGAACGCCTGACGTGATCGATCGCTTTGTCCATCAGCGCGGTGGCGTGAGTGGCGATCCACAATTCGGCATAGATTGCGGCGCGAAAGCGCTCGGCAAAGAAGCGGGCTATGCCGGCCGAAATGGCCGCGTCGATGACGAGGCGCTGGACGGCCGGGCGACCACAATCCTGGCGGGCTTTGACATCCACCAGCGCGTGCTCTGTCTTGCTCGCGAGCTGTTCAAGCCAATCGGCCACGTCGAGCGGCGTGTAGCGATGCTCGAGCCGTCCCTCCAGCAGGGCCTCGGCATATTCGCGCGGGTTGCAGAACAGCTCGGAGTCGAAGGTAGCGACATTGCCGAAGCGGGCTTCGCCTTCCATGTCGAATGCATAGGCGCGACCATTGTTACCGGGAATGAGCCCGATATTGGTGTAGAGCTCGGGCCAGTAGTGGTTGTTGGACGCCGACGGGCCGTGTGCCAGGGTAATGAGCGGCATGACCCGGCTGGCATGGGACAAGGCGGTTTCGCAGAGGTCGGCCGCGTCGCCGCAATCGGTGCGCAGCTCGCGCATCCAGCCGTCACGCTGGGCATCGGGATTGTAGAGCAGCCGCCCCCATACGCGATATTGGTAGGTGTATTTCTCCCAGTCATAGCGCGGCAGCAGATCCTGCCGCTGGTAGTTGAGCCTACCACCGGGAATGCCGGTACCCATCCGGCCCTTGAAGCTCAGCGGTTCGCACAGTTCCACCCCGTCGGCCCCGGCAAACATCGAGCTGCGGCCATAACCGCCGGCCAGCACCGGATCGCCCCAGAGCAGGACGCGCTGCGTCCCGGGCCAGATGCGGAAGATGACCTTGTAGTCCTTGTCCCGGGTCAGCAGATCGCCGTAGCTGTAGCGCAGAAAGCTGCGCGACCCCGCGCTGATCCGTTCGCGATCGCTTCGTCCCGGATTCTTGGGATATTCACGATTGCGGATCGCCGACTGGTGGTAGGGCAATCCCAGATGTTCGGACATGTATTTGGGGGAGGCTGCCACAGGCATGCCGCTGCGCCGCGCGACTTCCAGCATTTCGTGATCGAGACCCTTGCCATGCATGTCGATCTCGACCGGCCGTCCGGCGGCGGCGACGCCTGCGAAGGCCTCCCGCCAGAAATCATAATCGCCCTCCGAAATGCCGCCTTCGACATGGACGCGGAAGGTGAGGCCGGTAATTTCCGGTACCTGCCGCAGGAGCTCGGTCAAGGCATCGCGGCAATAGGGTGCGAGATTGGCTTCGGTGACGCCGACAACCGTCTGCCTGGCGCGCGGGACATCCTCGAAGTCGTAGCGCTGGGTCCACAGCGCTAA
Organism: uncultured Devosia sp.; assembly: GCA_966212275.1. Lineage (GTDB taxonomy): Bacteria > Pseudomonadota > Alphaproteobacteria > Rhizobiales > Devosiaceae > Devosia. The sequence goes on along the minus strand of CBIHQV010000011.1, from coordinate 835 downwards.
CTGGAACTCCATGCCACGCCGCGCCACCTCCTGGCCGATGAACTGCAGCATCTCCAGATTGTGCCGGCGTTCTTCATCGGCCAGATCGGCGATACCGATGCCGTAGCCCGGCAGCGAAACCAGGTAGGGATAGGCAAAGTAGAAATAGACGTCGGTGATCCACAGATTGTGGCCGGGATAGTTGTAGCCCATGCCCAAAGTCAGCGAGAACCGGTTGATCCGGCTATGGGCGAGCATGTCGAGATAAGCACCCCACTGGTTCTTGTCGTAGAACCATACCTTGTCCTCTTCCTCGCTGCAGAACAGGCGGGCAATGGAGCGGATAGCCGCCGTCGGTGTCTCGACGGTCGGCAGCGATCCAAAGATTTCGACGGCCGCCTGGGCATGGCGGACCCGGTCCGCCAGTTCCGTCAGGCCGTAGATCAGGCCGCGCTCGTCATGTCCCCACACGCCGATGCCGCTCTCGGTCTCGAACAGCGCATAGCTTTCCGCCCGCGCCGGTGCAGACAGGGCAGCGGGGGCCATCTCCGCAACCGAAATACTGAAGCCGGCGTCATCCTCCACGCGAATGCCGCGTTTCGTCAGGCTGGAACGCAGCTCTCCGACCGCCCAGGCGATGGCTTTGGACGAGGATGGAACGGAAAGGCGAATGGCGGCGGGCCAAGTCATGAAAGCGTGGTCTCCAGGCGATTGCCGCGGTCGATATCGAAGCGGCCGTGTGGTGAGGAAGCCGGGGCCCGGGAGGGCGCCCGGGGGGGGGCCAAAGGGGCCGGTGGGCGGGGGGGTGTACCCCGACCCGCCCCCCCCGAGCCCCAAGGTGCCGCGGGGGGCGCCC
>CBIHQV010000010.1:0-131041 GCA_966212275.1 uncultured Devosia sp. | reverse complement strand
TTAGCGCTAATACAAGGGACCGGCATGGGCAGACCGATCGTTCGGCTGAAGGATATCGCGGACAGGACCGGATTTTCGGTCAACACCGTTTCACTGGCTCTGCGCGACAGCCCGCGCATCCCCGAGGAAACGCGGGCCATGATCCGCCAGGCGGCCGAGGCGCTGAACTATCTGCCCAACCACATCGCCAAATCGCTGGTGAGCCGCGAGACCAAGACGATCGGGCTGGTGCTGACCTCGATCACCAATCCCATCCTGACCCGCGTGGCCCAGGCCATCGAATTGCGGCTGGCGGAACGGGGGTACCTGACGCTATTCGCCACCTCCAATGGCGACCATCAGGAGGAGAAGAAGGTCATAGAGATGTTCCGTTCGCGCCAGGTGGACGGCATGCTGATCTATCCGCGCAGCCACCGCGAACTGGACCATATCCGCCGCCTGCGCGTCGCCGGCTATCCGGTGGTCCTGCTGGTGGGCGACACCGATGCCGGCGTGGACGTGGTGAGCATGGATACCCGCGAGGGCAGCTACAAGGCGGTGCGCCACCTGATCGAGCAGGGCCATCGGCGCATCGGACTGATCGATGGCGGGCAGCAGCGCGGCAATCTCGAAAAGCAGGATGGCTATGGCAGGGCGCTGGCCGAGGCCGGCATCGCCGATGACGCGGCGCTGCACGCCGTGCCGGGGACGCATTCGGTAATGGCCGGTTACGACGCCATGGCCGAGCTGATGACGCGTGGTAGCGGCATGACGGCGGTACTGGCGGCGACCGATTCCATGGCGCTCGGGGCACTGCGCTGGACACAGCAGCAGGGGCTGCGCGTGCCCGGGGACATGGCGATCGTCGGCTTCGACAATATCGAATTTGCCGAGCACGCGGCGACCCCGATCAGCAGTGTCGACTATGCGGTGAAGCGGGTCACTGAACTGGCGGTGGACCGGCTGATCGGCCTGATTCAGGCCGAGGATGGCCTGCCCGAGGCAGAGGTGACGCTGATCGAGCCGGACCTGGTGGTGCGGGCGAGCAGCGCGGGCCGATAGGCGAGGCTATTCCCGATCCCGGAACCGTCGCTGATAGTCCGGGTCGTAGAGCGAACTCTCGCGGAAATCGGCTGCGCCGAGGCCCTTGCCGACGAAAATGATGGCGGTGCGCTCGACCGGGTCGGCGGCGAAGCGCGCTTCGATTTCGGCAAGCGTGCCGCGGATGATCTTTTCGTCCGGCCAGCTCGCGTGAAAGACCACGGCCACAGGACAGTCGGCGCCGTAGAGCGGCGTGAGTTCGGCGACAACGCGATCGAGCGCGTGGATGGCCAGGTGGATGGCCAGCGTCGCACCAGTGGCGCCGAACGCGGCCAGCGTTTCGCTCGGTGGCATGGGCGAGGCGCGGCCAGAGACGCGGGTCAGCACCAGGCTTTGCGCTTCTGCCGGGATGGTCAGCTCGCGACCCAAGGCCGCCGCGGCGGCGGCGAAGGCCGGGACGCCGGGCGTGAGCGTATAGGGAATGCCGAGGCGGTCGAGCCGCCGCATCTGCTCGGCCACCGCACTCCAGACCGACAGGTCACCGGAATGGAGCCGCGCCACGTCCTGGCCCGCGGCATGGGCGCGGACATACTCGGCTTCGATTTCATCGAGCGACATCGGCGCAGTGTCGACGAGGCGCGTCTGGGGGTCGCACCAGCCCAGCATTTCCGGCGGCACGATGGAGCCGGCATAAAGGCAGACCGGGCATCGGGCGAGTAGGTCGCGCCCGCGCACAGTAATGAGATCGGCCGCTCCCGGGCCGGCGCCGATGAAATGGATGGTCATGGCTTGGTCCACGCCCATTGCACGATCGGCATGGCGGGGCGCCAGGCGGTCATGCTGCGGACGGCGTCGGCGCGGTCGACCGAGAGGCGGGTGAGGGTGCCGCCGAGGGTGGCGTGGCGCGCCAGCAGCAGTGCCTCCAGCTCCAGCGTCACGGCATTGGCGACGAGGCGGCCGCCGGGTCGCAGAGCTTCGATCGCGGCCTCGATGACACCCGGTTCCGACCCGCCGCCGCCGATAAAAACCACATGAGGTTGTTCAAGTCCCGCGAGAGCTTGCGGTGCGCGGCCGTGAATCAGTTTCAGATCGGGAACGCCTAACATATTGGCGTTACGCTCAATTCTGGCGATACGTTCGGCGTCCGGCTCTATCGCTATCGCTTTAAGACTGGGATCGGCCAGCATCCATTCGATGGCTATCGAGCCCGAACCGGCGCCGACATCCCAGAGCAGTTCACCCCGCCGTGGCGCCAGCGCCGAGAGCGTCAGCGCGCGGATTTCGCGCTTGGTGATCTGCCCGTCATGCTCGAAGAGGCCATCATCAAGCCCCGGAGTCAGCGGCAGCACGCGAGCGCCGGGCAGGGCGACGACGCTGATGGCGCAGATGTTGAGCGGGTTGATGTCACTGAGCGCAAAGCTCATGGCGACATGCGAGCGGATGGTCTCGTCGGGGCCGCCCAGCGCTTCCAGCACGGTGATGATGGAAATGCCGAAGCCGGCTTCGGTGAGGAGCTTCGCCAACTGCGCCGGGCCATGCTCGTCCGAGGTCAGTGCCAGAACGCGGACACCCGCATGCAGGTGCGGGCGGATGAGATCGAGCGGGCGGCCATGCAGCGACAGCGTCAGCACGTCCTGCAGCGGCCAGCCGAGGCGGGCAGCGGCGAGGCTGAAGGAGGACGGATGCGGATAGACCTGCATCTGGCTGGCGTCGACTTGCCGGGCCAGGGTTGCGCCGACGCCATGGTGGAACGGGTCGCCTGAGGCGAGGACGCAAACGGCCTGGCCACGCAGGGCGAGGACGGCGTCGATCGAGGCTGAGAAGGGCGACTGCCACGGATGGTTCGCGCCCTGTATCAGTGTCGCGGCGAGTTCGAGATGGCGCGCCCCACCGAAGACGTGGTCGGCCCCAACAATGGCGGCCTTGGCGGCGTCGCCGAGCCCCGTCAGGCCGTCTTCGCCGATGCCGACAATGGTCAGCCAGCTCATGCCCCGCCCCCGGCCGAGCGCGGCGAGTAGACCAGGGATGGCAGGCCTTCGCGGGTGATGATGCGGGTTTCGGGAGAGCCGATGATGACGCAGGTGGCCATGTCGGCTCGACCAGGGTCGGCCTCGGCCAGCGTCATGATGGTGATGGCCTCGTCGGGGCGGCCGGCGGCGCGGCCGAAGATGACCGGGGTCGACCACGGCAGCACTTCGCGGAGGATGGCGAAGGCGGTGCCGAGCTGCCAGGGGCGGGCCTTGCTGATGGGATTATAGAGCGCGACTACGAGGCCGGCGGTGGCCACGGCGCGCAGGCGGGCCTCGATGACGGTCCAAGGCTTGAGATTGTCCGAGAGCGAAATGGCGCAGAAATCGTGGCCGAGCGGGGCGCCGGCGCGGGCGGCGACGGCCAGCATGGCGGTGACGCCAGGCACGATGGTGAGATCGACGGCGCGCCAGGCCGGCGGCCCGGCTTCGAGCGCTTCGAGGATTGCGGCAGCCATGGCGAAGACACCCGGATCGCCGCCCGAGACGACGCAGACCCGCTCACCGGAAGCCGCTGTGTGCAGTGCATCCTTGGCTCGGGCCAGTTCCTCGCGATTGTCCGACGCGACGCGGCGCTGGTCGGGCCGAAGCGTCAGGCGATCGAGATAGGGGCCATAGCCGAAAAACACATGCGACGCCTCGATGGCGGCCAGCGCCTCGGGCGTGGTCTGATCGGGATTGCCGGGGCCGGTGCCGACGACGATCAGCTTGCCGGTCATGGCCGCGTGCTCCAGCCGGGGACGAGGACGATGGCAAAGTAGGGCGCGACGTCGTCCGCCTTGTCGATGAGGCGCATGGAATGGCCATTGGCCATGGTGCCGCGTTCGACATAGACGGCGGTTTCGAGCCGACCGGCCAATTCCAGCGCGCGCCGGATCTTGGGCAGGTTGCGGCCCACCTTCATGATGACGGCGCCATCGGTTCCTTCAAGGCGGGTGCAGAGATCGACTTCGTCCAGCGTGCCGGGGAGGACAGAGAGAATATCGTCGCCCTGCACCAGCGGCAGGCCGGCGGCCGACCAGCAGCCCGACATGGCCGTGATGCCCGGGATGACCTCGGTGGGGTAGCGCGCGGCGAGGCGGACATGGATATGCATATAGCTGCCATAAAACAGCGGGTCGCCCTCGCTGAGCACGGCGACGCTGCGGCCGGCATCGAGGTGGCCGGCAATGCGCTGCGCGGCCTCGGCATAGAAGGCAGAGGTGGCGGCCTTGTAGTCGTCGTGGCGGCGGTCGATTTCGGTGGTGACGGGATAGCCGAGCTGTTCTTCGACCTGCGTGGTGATGAGATCGGCCACGATGGCGCGGGCATTGCTCGAATTGCCCTGCTTGGCGAAATAGGCGACGACATCGGCGCCCTCGATGGCGCGAACGGCCTTGAGGGTGAGCAGATCCGGATCACCCGGCCCGGTGCCGACGCCGATAAGCTTGCCACTCATATGCCCGGCCTCGCCAGGGCATTGAGCGCTGCCGCCGTCATGGCCGAGCCGCCCAGGCGCCCGCGCACGATGGCATAGGGCACGCCATAGGAGTTTTCTGCGAGCGCAGCCTTGGATTCGGCGGCGCCGACAAAGCCGACCGGCATGCCGACGATGGCGGCAGGCTTGGGCGCGCCATCGCGCAGCAGTTCGAGCAGGAAGAACAAGGCGGTGGGCGCGTTGCCGATGGCCACGACGGACCCTGCGAGCCGGGGTAGCCACAGGCGCAGTGCAGCGGCCGAGCGGGTATTGCCGATTTCGGCGGCCAAAGCGGGCGTTACAGGATCGCGCAGCGTGCAGATGACCTCGTTGCCGGCGGGGAGGCGGGCAGCGGTGACGCCGCGGGCCACCATTTCGGCGTCGCAGAAAATCGGTGCGCCGGCAGCGAGGGCATTCCGGGCGGCGGCGACGAAGCCGGGGCCGAACTCGAAATGCTGCGCGGCGTCGACGGCGCCGGCGGCATGGATCATGCGGATGGCTATTTCGGCTTCATCGGCGGAAAAGCGCGCGAGGTCGGCCTCGCCACGGATGATGGCGAAGGACTGGCGGTAAATCTCGTCGCCATCCTTGATGTAGTCGTAGTGGAGCATCATCATCCTTGCGCCGCGGGACCGAGGGCGGTCTCGAGCTGGTCCGCGCGGAGCACGGTCACCGGCGTATCGCCCGCCGCTCCCGATATGACAAGGCCGTATCCATCGGGGCGACCGACCAGCGTCAATGCGGCGCGGCGCGGATGGGCGCAGCCCTTGGCGCAGCCGGCGACATGGAGGTCCGCATGGTGGTCCATGACGGTGGCCAGCCGGCTGGCGACCTGGCGCGCCGGGATGTGTCCCGAGGCGCAGCCATCGCTGCCGATACAGGCGCTGATGCGGCGGCGCGGATCGGCCGGATCGAGGATGAAATCACTGTCGCCCAGGTCGTCGAGCAGGGCCGGATCGGCCCCGACAGCCAGCAGCGCATGGTGCGGCGCAAGGCGGAACTCGGTGACGCCATGATGTGGGGCGAGAGCCGCGAGGTCCGCCACCGCCTGCCACGGGCTGGCGCCAAAGGGCAGGCCGAGGCCGATGACGCTGGTGGTCTTGAGGCTGAGCCGGCCGATCGGCGTGGTGCCGGGCTGCACCGGCGCCGGGGCATCGGTGCAGAGGTGCCCGAGAGCGGCGAGCAACTGGATATGCTGCAGGTCGCTGGCACGGGCATCAGGGCCGTGACCGGCCAGCAGCGACAGCACGGCGAGCGCCGCTTGCGCCGGCTGGGCAGTGGCGCCGAAAGCGTGCCGGCCGGCGGTGATGGTCCAAGTGCCCTCGGCATTGGCGACCAGCCTGATATCTGCCTTGAGATCGGCCAGGTTGAGCTGGCCATTGCCATCGACAATGACCGTGACCTTGGGCCCGAGGCGCGAAGTCAGCGCGGCCGAACCGTCGCGGATGGTGCGGGCGAGGGGGCGTGGATCAAGCACTTCATAAGGGTCGTTGCCGGCCAGCGGCGGGGTTTCGACCACAAGGCCGCGTTCGATGCTGACAATGGCTTCGACTTCGCGCGCAAACGGCGCCGCGCCGGCGGCCCTGAGGCCTCGGACCTGCAGGTTGCCGCGGGCAGTAATTTCGATGGCGCCATTGCCGAAACTTCCGGCGATGCCGGCCAGTTTGCCCAGCGCAGCCGGCGTCAGCCGACCGCCAGCAACGCGCAGGCGGGCCAGAAGGCCGTCTCCGGTCTGCATGGGCGCATCGAGCGACGGACAGGCGCCGCGGCGTGCGCCGGCAATGGGCAGGGCGATGGACATGGAATGGGTTTAGCGGATTGTGCAGAGACATCCAACCGCGATGAGCGGTGCCACGACCTCGTGGTTCGACAGGCTCACCATGAGGTCTACTGCGGATGCGGTTCTCCTGAGGACCTCATCCTGAGCTTGTCGAAGGACGAGGTCCGGGCACGCTAATCCCGCTTGCGCAGCAGATACGTGTCCATGATCCAGCCATGCCGCTCGCGGGCGATCCGGCGGGTCGCCACGATCTCGTCGCGCACCTCGCCCAGGCGACCGGCAATGGTGATTTCGTCCGGTGTGCCGAGATAGGCACCCCAGAAGATGTCGAGCTCCGGATCGGCTGTCATGAAGGCGGTCTGGCCATCGAGCATCACGATAGTGTCGTCGAGGACCGCGCCCAGTCGGCGGCCGGTGGTGATATGCACCGGCTCGCCGATACGGTTGAGCGCGATGCTGTGCGCGGCGGTTAAGGCCTGGATCGCCGTGATGCCGGGGATGACCTCGACCGCAAAACGATCACGCAGTCGCTCGATGATACGAAGGGTCGAATCGTAAAGACCCGGATCGCCCCAGACGAGGAAGGCGCAGGCGCCGTGCTCGGGCACGTCGGCCAGCAGCGCCTCGAAGCGTAGAGCGAGGGCGGCGTGCCAGTCATCGACGCCGGCGCCGTAATCGGGATTGGCGGCGTCGCGCCTGGGGACGCGGTATTCGACCGTCCGGCTGGCCGGATTGGTGACGTAGCGGGCGACGATGTCGCGGCGCAGATCGGCCAGATCACTCTTGCCGCTGCCTTTGTCGGGAATGAACAGCACATCGGCCCGGTTGAGGGCATTGATGGCTTGCACCGTCAGATGCTCGGGATTGCCGGTGCCGATGCCCACCACGAGTAAGGTCTTCATGCCCGTTCCTTGCCCTGATGGCGGGGTGTTGACAAGCCGCTTCGATCGCAGTATTCAACCAAATAGTATTATACAAAACGGTTGAATTGAAATGACCGACACCCTGAGCACCACGCTCGCCGCCCTTGCCGATCCGACCCGCCGGGCCATCCTCGCCCGGCTGGCGCTGGGCGAGGCCAGCGTCAACGAACTGGCCGAACCTTTCGACATGACGCTGGCCGCCGTCTCCAAGCACATCAAGGTGCTCGAAGGGGCGGGCTTGGTCAGCCGCGGCAGGCAGGCGCAATGGCGCCCCTGCAAACTCGAGGCCGCGCCGATGCGCGACGTGGCCTCGCTGGTCGAGTTCTATCGCAAGTTCTGGGAACAGAACCTCGATCAGCTCGACGCCTACCTCACCAAACTGCAGACCCCGCAAACCAAGACGAAGAACTGAGAAGGAGACCCGAAATGAACGCCCAGACTTTCCCCAATCCCTTCAAGACCGAACTGCCCGCCAACGAACCCGTCATCATCATGTCGCGCACCTTCAACGCACCGCTCGAGCTGGTGTGGAAGGTGTGGACCGAGGCCGAGCACGTTGCCTACTGGTTCGGCCCGCGCGAGGACAATGAGGTGGTCGAATATGACGTCCGCCCCGGCGGCAAGTGGCGCATCATCTCCTCCATGAGCGACGGCACGAGCGTCATCTTCTTCGGCACCTACCTGGCCGTCGAGCCCAAGACCATGATCCGCAACACCTTCGTGGTCGAAGGCCAGTTCGAGGAAGACAGCCAGTTCTATGAAGAGCACCGCTTCGAGGAGCGGGATGGCAAGACCTATTACCGCTCGGTCAGCAAGGTCGATTCTATCGAGGCCCGTGACGCCATCGTCGCGACAGGCATGGAATGGGGCGCCAATGCCAGCATGGTGAAGGTGGACGAGATTTTGGAACGGCTGAAGGCGGGGGAATAAGGTACAGCCGTTCCCCAGCGCGATGTCATCCCGGCGAAGGCCGGGATTCATCCTGAGGTCTTCCCGCACCCAGTGCGGGGCTGAGCTATCTCAGGATGGATTCCGGCCTTCGCCGGAATGACAGGGGAGGTTGTTCGCGGTCAGGAGGTCTGACCTTGCGACTTGTCCGCTCAATTGGCCCCTTCGCGCGCCAGAAACGCGCCGAGCTGATCGAGCAATCCCTCGGTGCCCTGCTTGCGGATCTCGTTGCCGTCGCCGGCAAAGCCGTCGAGGAAGGCGCCGTGTTCGCTCATGGTGAGGATGGTGTGGTCGCCATCCGGGGTGATTTCGAAGCTGGTGAGCGACACTGAGATGCGCACATCGTCCAGATGCATGTCATAGGTGTAGATGATGCGCTCGTTGGGCACGATGTCCTGATAGATCGCCTTGAACTTGTGCACCGCGCCGCCCGGCGGGCCGCCGACGCTGGTCTCGATGCCGCCGACGCGGAAATCCATTTTGTGGATGTCCTTGCCCCAGGTTTCGGGCGGGTTGAACCATTTCTGCTTGGTCGCCTCGTCGCTGAGCGCCCTGAAGAGGCGGGCCGGCGTGGTCTTCCAGCGCCGCTCCAGGGTGAAGCTGCCATGGGTAATGCTGCGGGTGCTCACGCCTTGCTGTCCTCCTCTTCGGCGGCAAGAAAATCGCCGAGCCGGTCGAGGCGCTTGACCCAGAGCGTGCGGCGATCGTTGATCCATTGTTCGGCCAGACTCAGCGCTTCCGGTTCAATCTGCACCGTGCGCACGCGCCCCACCTTCTGCGAGCTGACCAGTCCCGAATGCTCCAGCGCCTGCAGGTGCTGCACCACGGCGGGCAGGGACATGGCGAAGGGCTTGGCCAGTTCGCTGACCGAGGCCGGACCCCGGCTGAGGCGGTCGATCATCGCCCGGCGCGTCGGATCGGCCAGGGCCTGGAACATCAGGTCGAGATTGGATTGTTGGTTAAGCATGATATTAAGTAACAAATCTGCTGGATTGCTGTCAACGCGCTTGACCTTCCCATCGGGGAATCCGGGACAAGGTTGAAACCCAGCAAACCAAGGAGTTCCCGATGAAATCGCTGCTGCTCACCACCGCCCTGATCCTCGCCCTCGGCGCGCCCGTCCTGGCGCAGGATCATTCAGGCCATGGCGCCACGGCCGCCGAGGACAGTGCCGCCACGGCGGGCTACAAGGCGGCCAATGCCAGGATGCATACCGATATGGATATCGACTATTCCGGCGACGCCGATGTCGACTTCATCCGCGGCATGATCCCGCATCATCGTGGCGCGGTGGAGATGGCCCAGATCGTGCTGGAGCACGGTGCCGACGCCGAGGTGAAGGCGCTGGCCGAGGCCGTCATCGCCGCGCAGGAAGAAGAGATTGCCTGGATGGAGGCGTGGCTGGCTAAGAAGGGGCTGTAAGGCCGGCAAGCCCCGATCGGATTCCCTCCCCTTGATGGGGAGGGTTAGGGTGGGGTGGGGCCGCGAACTCGGCGTACGTGACTCACCCCCACCCTTGATCCCTCCCCACAAGGGGGAGGGAGACGTCTGAGGGATCGCGCCCGCTACGCCTTCACATAAACCCACGCGTTACGGCCCGAGGCCAGGCGGACCAGCGCGCGCTTGTAGTCGTCGACCTCATATTCATCCGCGGCCGCCAGTTCCGCCGCGGTGACAGCGAACACTTTGCCGGCGATCTGGTCGGCCGGGTCGCCTGTCGCCGTCACGATAGGGTGGAAGCGCTTGCCGCTTTTGCGGATGACCTCCGGGTCGGTGATTTCCACCAGCGTCTGTGCAAAGCCGGGCAGGGCGTCGTCGCTGCCCTCCAGCAGCCGGCCGAACTGCGCCATCTGCACCTCGGCAAGCTGCAGCGTGCCGTAGGAGAACAGCAGCTCGGAACGATCTTCGGTCATGATCGGTCACTCCCCGGTCGGCTCACCGAGTTGCGGACGATGAGCTCGGCTCGCAGCAGCACTTCCGGTCGCCGCGGCGGCTTGCCCTCGAGCAAAGCCAGCAGCAGGTCCATGGCTTCCTCGCCGATCTTGAGCCGGGGCTGCTTCATGGTGGTGAGCGAGGGCGTCACGAAGCTGGCAAAGGAAATGTCGTCAAAGCCCATCACCGAGAACTGCCGCGGCAGATCGTATTTTCTCGCGTTGAGAGAAATGATGACGCCCAGCGCCGTGGCATCGTTGACGCAGAAGAAAGCGGTGGGCAACACGTCGCGCACGAACATCTGCTCGGCGGCGGCGCGCCCGGATTCGGTGGTGCCGTCGCCATCGAGGATCAGGCGCGGATCGACCGGCAGGCCGGCGCCCTGCAAGGCGGCGCGGTAGCCCTGCTCGCGGAGCTGGTTGACGGCCTTGCTGGTCGAGTGGCCGATAAAGGCGATGCGGCGATGCCCCTGCGAGATCAGGTGTTCGGCCGCGACGCGCGCGCCTTCGAAATTGTCGACGCCGACAAACGGCACATCGCTATTGGGCACCGGCTCGTTGACGGCGACGATCGGCGGCAGGCGCGACTCGCCGCCCTCGCTGCCAAAGCCATAGGGCAGGTGGCCGGTGAACAGGATCAGCCCGTCGGCCTGGTTGGAGCTGATGAAGCGCAGGTAGTCGGTCTCGCGCGTTGCGTCATTCTGCGTATTGCCGATCAGCACGCCATAACCGCGCTTGCTGGCCTCGGTTTCGAGACCCACCAGGATATTGGAGAAGTTCGGGTCGCCCACATCCGGCGCCAGAATAAGGATCATGTTGGAGCGGCGCATGCGCAGCGAGCGCGCCATGGCATTGGTGGTGTAGCCGGTGCGGGCGATGGCCTCGTTGACGCGGCGGCGAGTTTCGTCGGCGACCTTAGTGGGTTCGTTGATAGCCCGGCTGACCGTGGCGATGGATACGCCGGCGATCGCCGCAACGTCCTCGATGGTGGCCAGCTTCTGGTGCTGCAATTGGCGCTCCGCCCCGCGCGATCCGGCTCGGCGTCCCGCTTTTCGTTGCCTTAGCAGAAGGCGCGGGTTGCGCCAGACCTGGTGAGCAGGGTTATACAGATTTCGGTTTGTGTAAACCTTTACATCATTCATGAAAACCTTTACATCGATGGCTCAAGGACGAAGAAGCAGGGTTCAACCAGCGCGTCCGGGGAGGGGTTCCGTCATGTCCAGCGCCGAAGGCACGCCCGCGCCGATCATCCTGTCAGCCAATAGGATATCGAAGTCGTTCGGCGAGATTCCGGTGCTGTTCAGCGTCGATTTCGACATCCGCCCCGGCGAAGTCCACGCCATCATCGGCGAGAACGGCGCGGGCAAGTCCACTCTCATCAAGATTCTTAGCGGCATCGAGCAGCCGACCTCGGGGTCTATCAGCTATGACGGCCAGACCGTCGTTCTACCGCCCGATGGCGCGGCCGAAGCCATGGGCATCGTGCTGATCCACCAGGAACTGAACCTGGCCGAACATCTGACGGTGGCGGAGTCGATCTTCCTCGGTCGCGAGATCAAGCGCTTCGGCTTCCTCGACCTGGGCGAGATGCGCAAGCGCGCCCATGCGGTCATGGAAATGCTGCATGTACATGTCGACCCGGATGCGCGCATCTCGACGCTGTCGGTTGCCGACAAGCAGATGGTCGAGATCGCCAAGGCCATCAGCCGCGACGCTCGCGTGCTGATCATGGACGAGCCCACCGCCGTGTTGTCGGTAGGCGAGACCGAAACGCTGTTCGAGCAGATCCGGCGCCTGACGGCGCGCGGCGTGGCTGTGATCTTCATTTCTCACAAGCTCGACGAGATCATGGAGCTGGCCGCGCGCGTCACCGTGCTGCGCGATGGGCAGTTGATCGCCACTGTCAGCACCGAGGCGCTGACGCCGGACTCCATCGCCCAGATGATGGTGGGCCGCGAGCTCAGCAATCTCTACCCGCCCAAGCACGAGCCCGATGTCGATGCGCCGGTCGTGCTGGGCGTGCGCAACCTGGTAGCCAAGGGCGTCAAGGATATCTCCTTCGACCTGCGCAAGGGCGAGATCCTGGGCTTTGCCGGCCTCATCGGTTCGGGTCGCACCGCCGTTGTCGAAGCCGTCGTTGGGCTCACCCATCGCAGCGGTGGCGATATCACCCTCAATGGCAAGCCGGCGAATTTTACCCGCGTCGCCCAGTCGGTCGATGCCGGCCTCGCCTACATGACCAAGGACCGCAAGGGCAAAGGGCTGCTGCTCAATATGGGCCTGCGGCCCAACCTGACGCTGCTGACGCTCAACAAGCATCTGCGGGCCGGCTTCCTCGATGGTTCGAGCGAGGCCAGGGCGCTGGAGCGCGCCACGCGGCGCTTCGATATCCGGGCGCGCGACGCCTCGGTCGCGGTCGGCCGCCTTTCGGGCGGCAACCAGCAGAAGCTGATGCTGGGCAAGACTATGGAGAGCGAGCCGGACATCATCATCATGGATGAGCCGACGCGCGGCATCGATGTCGGCACCAAGCAGCAGATCTATCACATCATTGCGGCGCTGGCGGCCGAGGGCAAATCGATCATCCTCATCTCCTCGGAAATGCAGGAAGTGATCGGCCTCAGCCACCGCGTGGTGGTCATGCGCGAGGGGCGCCTGGCGGGCGTGCTCGAAGGCGCCGAGATCACGGAGTCAGAAATCATGCGGTACGCCGCGGGCATCAAGCAGAGTGGACACGATGAGCGTATCAGCGCCTGATATTCAGACCAAGGCGAAGCGCGGCTTTCGCGTCGACCTCAAGACAGTAGGGCCCCTGTTGGCGCTGGCGCTGCTGGTCCTGCTCGGCATCTCGCTCAACGAGAATTTCCTGAGCTACAGCAACCTCACCAACGTGCTGGCGCGCTCGAGCTTCATCGGCATCATCGCCATCGGCGCGACCTTCGTCATCACTTCGGGCGGTCTCGATCTCTCCGTCGGCTCGATGGCGGCGGTCATCGCCGGCGTCATGATCATGGTGATGAACTGGCTGATCCCCAGCTTCGGTATCGGCTGGAGCGTGGTGTTGGCCGGCATGGCGGCGGGCATCCTGCTCGGCGGCGTGGCGGGCGTGTTCAACGGCTTGATGATTACCCGCGGCCGTATCGAGGCCTTCATCGTGACGCTGGGCACCATGGGCATTTTCCGTTCGCTGGTGACCTTCCTCGCCAATGGCGGCACGCTGTCGCTGAACTTCGAAGTCGCCGACGTCTATCGCCCGGTCTACTACGACGGTCTCCTTGGCGTGCCGTGGCCGATCATCGTCTTCGCGCTGGTCGCGATCGGTGGCGAAATCGTTATGCGCTACACCGCTTTCGGCCGCTATTGCGCCGCCATCGGCTCCAACGAGCAGGTCGCCCGCTACTCCTCGATCAACGTCGATAACGTGCGGCTGATGACCTACATCCTCCAGGGCATCCTGGTGGGCGTCGCCGTGCTGCTCTATGTGCCGCGCCTCGGCTCGGCCTCGAGCACGACCGGTGTGCTCTGGGAACTGGAAGCCATTGCCGGCGTGATCATCGGCGGCACCACACTCAAGGGCGGTTATGGCCGCATCTGGGGCACGGTGGTGGGCGTGGTCATCCTCGGGCTCATCGGCAACATCCTCAACCTGCAAAGCCTCATCAGCCCATACCTCAACGGGGCATTCCAGGGCGTCATCATCATTCTCGCAGTGCTGCTGCAGCGCGGTCGTCGCACCAGCTAGGCATCGCCGCGGAAGAGCAGAGCCGCATCGAGCGATGCGGCCCTGAAACAAGAGTTTACACCGCCCATCCAAGGGCATTTACGGGAGGACTAAGAATGAAACTGGTGAAATCCCTTCTGGCATCGGTGGTTATCGCCGGCAGCCTCGGCGGCGTCGCCGTCGCCCAGGATGACAAGGTGACCATCGGCGTTTCGGTGCCGGCGGCCGACCATGGCTGGACCGGCGGCGTCAACTACTTCGCCCAGCAGGCCATCGAGCGCCTCGGCACGACGTATCCGAATGTCGAATTCGTGTTTGCCTCGGCGCCCGACGCGCCCAAGCAGATCGCCGACATCGAAGACATGGTCTCGACCCGCGGCATCGACGCACTGGTCATCCTGCCGGGCGATCCGGACGCGATGACCTCGGCCATCAAGCAGGTCAAGGACGCCGGCAAGTTCGTGACCGTGGTTGATCGTCAGCTCTCGATCGATGGCGTGGAAAACCTCTACGTCGCCGGTGACAATCCGGGCCTGGGCGCCAACTCGGCTGAATACTTCAAGGAAGCCCTGCCGGAAGGCGGCAATATCGTCATCCTGCGCGGCATGCCGATCCCGATCGATCAGCAGCGTTTCGACGGCTTCATGGGCGGCATCGAAGGCACCAACATCACGGTGCTCGACGACGAATTCGCCAACTGGAACCGCGATGACGGCTTCAAGGTGATGCAGGACTTCCTGACCCGCTTCCCCGACATCAAGGGCGTGTGGGCGCAGGACGACGATATCGCCCTGGGCGCTATCGAAGCCATCAAGCAGGCCGGACGTGAAGACGAGCTGTTCATCGTCGGCGGCGCCGGCATGCAGCAGATCCTGCAGGCCGTTGCCGAAGGCAGCGCCCTGACCCCGATCGACGTCAGCTACAGCCCGGCTATGATCGCCACGGCCATCGAGCTGACCACCTCGCACTTCACCGGCGGCATCCAGGTTGCCGGTCGCTATATCCTCGACTCGACCGTTATCACCAAGGACAACGCAGCCGAGTACCTCGACGCCGACAGCCCGTTCTGATCACCCAACGACAGACGGAAATGCGAAGGGCGCCCCTCGGGGCGCCCTTTGTTTATTGTGGGACTCGGATGGCGGAGAAATGCTAAGCCGCTTCCGGCGTATACCCGGCCTCGCGGATCGCCGCCTCACCCGTGGCCCGATCCCCTGTAAACGCCACGCGATGCGTCTCCAGATCCACCGAAATCTCCGCGCCCGGCAGCGCCTCTTCCAGCGCCTTGCGGACCGTGCCGACGCAGTGGCTGCAGGTCATGTCGTTGACGGCGAGAATGGTCTTGTCGGTCATATCAGTGTCCTTTCGAAATAGGGTGCTCGCCGGCCAGGTCGTCGAGAATGGGGCAATCGGGGCGGTTGTCACCGCCGCAGCAATGGGCCAGGTGCCGGAGGGTTTTGACCATGCCCTGAAGCTCGGCGATCTTGGTTTGCAGCGCCGTGATATGGCCGGTGGCGATATCCTTGACCTCGGCGCTGGCGCGGCTCTTGTCCTGCCAGAGGCCCAGCAGGGTGGCGGTTTCCTCCACGGAAAAGCCCAGGGTCCGCGCCCGTTTGACGAAGCGCAGCACATGCACCTCGTCCTCGCCATAGACGCGATAATTGCTGCCGGTGCGCAAAGGGGCGCGGATCAGGCCGATGGATTCGTAGTAGCGGATCATCTTGGCCGAAACGCCCGTGGCGCTGGAGGCCTCGCCGATATTCATGGGGTCACTCCCTTGACGGCCCGCAGGCGCTGCGCATTGCCCACCACGAAGACCGAGCTCAGCGCCATGGCGCCGGCGCCGCTCATCGGATTGAGCAGGATGCCGAAGGCGGGGAACAGCACGCCCGCGGCGACCGGGATCAGCAGCACGTTGTAGCCAAAGGCCCAGAACAGGTTCTGCCAGATGTTGCGCATGGTGGCGTTGGAGACCGTGAGCGCGTTGAGCACGCCCTTGAGGTCGCCCCCGAGCAGCACGACATCGGCGCTTTCGATGGCCGCGTCGGTGCCGGTACCGACGGCGATGCCGATATCGGCATCGGCCAACGCCGGCGCGTCATTGATGCCGTCGCCGACATAGGCGACCGGGCCGAACTGGCGCAGCGCCTTGATGGTGGCCACCTTATCCGCCGGCAGCACCTCGGCGCGGACTTCGTCGATGCCGAGCTGACGGGCGATGGCCTCGGCCGTGCGCTGGTTGTCGCCCGAGATCATTGCCGTCTTTAGGCCCATCGCGTGCAGCGCCGCTATCACCGCCTTGCTCGATGGTTTGATGGTGTCGGCGACGACGATGGCGGCGGCCAGCTTGTCGTCGATGGCGGCAAAGACCGGCGTCTTGCCCTCGGCGGCGAGCTTGTCGATGGCCTCGGCGAAATCGGAGAGATCGAGATGGCCGAGATGACGCTGCGAGCCGACCGACACCAGGCGGCCGTCGACGCGGGCGGTGACGCCATTGCCGGCATAGGCATGGAACTCGGTGACATCGCCCAGCGCCAGTCCGGCCTTTTCGGCCGCGGCGACGATGGCGGTCGCGATCGGATGCTCGGATTTGGCCTCGACGGCGGCGACCAGCGCCAGCACTTCGTCATGGGTGAAATCATCGTCGAGGATGAGATCGGTGAGCACAGGCTTGCCGGCAGTCAGCGTACCCGTCTTGTCGAAGGCGACTACCTTGGCATCGCGGAGCTGCTGCAAAGCCTCGCTCTTGCGGAACAGCACGCCCAGTTGGGCCGCGCGGCCGGTGCCGACCATTATGGAAGTCGGCGTGGCGAGACCCATGGCACAGGGGCAGGCGATGATCAGCACGGCCACGGCATTGACGAGGCCGAAGGTCGAGGCCGGTTCGGGGCCCCAGATGGCCCAGACCGCGAAGGTGGCGATGGCCAGGGCGATGACTGACGGCACGAACCAGGCGGTGATCTGGTCGACCACGCCCTGGATCGGCAACTTGCCGCCCTGGGCTTCCTCGACCATGCGGATGATCTGGGCCAGCATCGTATCGCCGCCCACCTTGGTGGCGCGGAAGCTGAAGCTGCCCGACGTATTGAGCGTGCCGCCGATGACGGGCGCGCCGACGGATTTGGAGACGGGCAGGGGCTCGCCCGAGATCATCGATTCGTCGATATGGCTCGACCCCTCGACGATCTCGCCATCGACGGCGATCTTCTCGCCCGGGCGGACCAGGATGATGTCGCCGGCCACGACCTGTTCGATCGGCAGCTCGACCACCCCACCGTCGCGCTGGGCGCGGGCGGTCTTGGCCTGCTCGCGCACCAGCCGCTGGATGGCTTCGCCGGTGCGGCCCTTGGCCAGTGCCTCGAGCCAGCGGCCGACCAGGATCAGCGTCACGATGACGGCGGCGGCCTCGTAATAGATATAGCGCGTGCCCTCGGGCAGCAGTTGCGACGCGAAGGTGGCGGTGACCGAATAGAGGTAGGCCGCGCCCGAGCCGAGCGCGACCAGCGAATTCATCTCGGGCGCGCCGCGCAGCAAAGCCGGGATGCCGATCTTGAAGAAGCGCCAGCCGGGCACGAACAGGACGATGCTGGCGGCGATGAAATAGGCCGTCCACAGCACATCCATCGAGACCACCGACATCAGCCACATGTGGAAGGGCATGTAGAGATGGCCGAGCATTTCGAGCACGAAGAGCGGCAGGGTCAGCACGCCGGCAATGATGGTGTCGCGGCGGAGGATCGCGGCGTCCTCGTCGTGATGTTGATGGCCCGAATGATCGTGGCGGTGGACCGCGGGCGTCTTGCTGCCTTTGTAGCCGGCCTTGGCAACGGCCGCGAGCAGCGCATCGCCGTCGCCGCCACTGACCGTGGCGCGCTCGGTCGCCAGGTTAACCGACGCCGACGTGACGCCGGGCACCTTGAGCAGGGACTTTTCCACCCGCGCCACGCAGGAGGCGCAGGTCATGCCTTCGATATCGATGGAAACTGGTTTGATATGGACGTGTTCGTTCATGGTTATCACCTCGTCCTCAGGCATATAGACCTTCCAATCATGGGAAGGTCAAGGGGTATCCTGGCACAGGCTGCGGCAGGTTGGCGCTGCGACAGTTGCGCAGCTTAAAGGCTTGACGTGGCAGGCCTATATCGAGGCTGTCAGGAGACGATACGCCCCGCAGCCCGTCCGCACGTGGCGGGCTCTCATCCTGGCGGTCAGGAGACGCAGCGCGATGCAGCCCGTCCGCAACGACATCCACAATTCCGACCTTCCCGTGCTCTGCCAAAGCTGCGAATCCCGTCATCAGGGCATTTGCGGCGCGCTGACGCCGCAGCAGCTTTCGGCGCTGTCGCGCCATACGCGGCGCGTGCATCACGCCGCCGGCGACGAGCTGCTCGCCGATGCCGAGCCGATCACCAGCTACGGCAATGTGCTGCGCGGGGTGGTCAAGCTCTCCAAGGTTTTGGAGGATGGCCGCCACCAGGTTGTCGGGCTGCAGTTTGCGCCCGATCTGGTCGGCCGCCTCTTCGCGCAGGAAAGCCGGGTGACCGCGGAAGCCGCGTCCGATGTCGATCTCTGCATGGTGCCCAAGGCGGCAATGGAAACGCTGGTGCGCGAAAATCCGGCGCTCGAACATCGCATCATGCTGCAGACCTTGCGCGAGCTCGACGAAGCCCGCGACTGGATGGTGACACTGGGCCGCAAGACCGCCGCCGAGAAGGTCGCGAGCTTCCTCTATCTCATCGCCAGCCATATCGACCCGACGGGGGAAGTCACGACCTTCGACCTGCCGCTAAGCCGCGCCGATATCGGCGACTTTCTGGGTCTCACCATCGAAACGGTGAGCCGCCAGATGAGCAAGCTCAAGGCTGACGGCGTGGTTGAGATCGAGAATTATCGGCACGTGTCGGTGCCAGATCTGGCGCGGTTACGGGTCAGGTGCGGGTAGGGAGCTCCTTACCTCACCCCGGAGGGCTGAGGTAAGAGGGTGCCATTTCGCATCACCAGCACCCGGTCCATCGTCCCATCTGGGATCGCCGCATGCGTCACCACGATCACCGTCCGTCCCTGCGCGGCCACATGCAGCGTCTCGAAAAACGCCATCTCCGCAGTCCGATCCAGCCCCGTCGTGGGCTCATCGAGCAGCAGGACCTTTGCCGGCGACAGCAGCACACGCGCTAGACACAGCCGGCGAGCCTGGCCGACCGAAACCGTGCGTCCGCTTTCGCCGATAAGCGTGTCGAGGCCCCGGGGCAAAGCGCGGATGAAGGGTTCGATGCCGGCGGCGGTCAGGGCGGACCACAGCGCGCTATCGTCCGCATCCGGGCGGCCGATCAGAAGGTTGGCGCGGATGGTGTCGTGGAACAGCGGGCTGTCCTGGCTCAGCAGGGCTATGCCGGCATGGATGTCGGCCTGGCGCAAAGCGGGCAGGGCCGTGCCGCCGAGCGTGATGCTGCCGAGTTGCGGATCGGCGAGGCGGAGCAGCAGGTTCAGGAGGCTCGATTTGCCGCTGCCGCTAGGGCCGGCAATGGCGACGTGGTCGCCCTGGGCCACCACAAGGCTGAGATTGCTCAGCACCGGTGGACCGCCGGGATAGCTGTAGGTTACGTCGTCGACGGTGATGGCGAACTCGACTGGCCGTGCAGCAGGCACCGCCGGATCGAGCACGGTGACGGGGCTCTCGGCGATCGCCGTGAGACGTTCGGCGGCCGCCATGGCCGTGGTGAGCTTGCCGACGCTGCGCACGATAATGCTGGTGGCTTCGAAACTGCCGGCAATGGCCAGCAACAGCCCGGCAAGCACTGGACCATCGACCGCACCCGCGGCAAAGGCGCCAAGACCAATCCAGAGCGCGCCGACCAGTGCCAGTGACGCAAGCGCCTGCACGGCGAAACCAGCCATGGCGCTGAGCGTCGAGAGCCGGACGCGGGCCTCGGCGAGGCGCTGGCTGGTGCTGACAAAACCCGCCTGTGCCGTGCCCAGGATGCCAAACGCCGTCAGGTCCGCATGGCCCTCGATGCCATCGAGCACGGCAGCTCGGGCATCGGCCGCGCGTTGGACGACGGCGCTGCCGGCCTGGCGACTGGCGACGACGAGACCGGTCGGGACGACGAGAACGGCAGCGGCGAAGCAGATTCCATAGACGAGAGCGGCTGGTGGCAGCAGCCAGGCGAGAACGCCGGTCAGCGCCGCCCCAATGACCAGCGCCGCCAATACGGGCCCGATGGCGACAAGGAAAGCCGTATCGAGCGCATCGACATCGGCCGTGAGGCGGCTGACGAGATCGCCATGCCGCAGGCTGCGGTCAGCCATGGGCAGGCGCGGAAAGAGGCGTGCAAACAGCCAGCCGCGCAAATCGGCCAGGAGGCGCAGGGTCGCGTTATGCCCGCTCAGTCGTTCGCCATAGCGCGCGAGGATGCGGATGAAGGAAAAGCCGCGGACCAAAGCCGAGGGCACGAAAAGATTGAAGGCGAGGCCGGCGCTGGTGAGCGCGGCAGCGGTGATGAACCAGCCGGACGTGCCGAGCAGGGCCACACCTGCCGCCAAGGCCACCAGCGACAGGATCAGCGCCAGTGCGAAGCCTTTGGCCTGGCTGAGGAACAGGCCGCGAAAAGCGAGAAGGGCCTTCATGCGACACCTCTGGCTGGGCGAGGCAGCGGCATTGGTAGGAGGCTCTCGCCCGCGATGCGCCAGGCCTTGTCCATGCGCGCGGCGACGGCGAGTGAGTGGGTGGCGATGATCAGCGTGCGGCCGCGGGCATAAAGCTTGAGATCGTCCAGCACCACCTGTTCCAGTTCCGCATCGAGATGGGCGGTCGGCTCATCGAGCAGGATCAGGCCTGCATCGCGCAGATAGATACGCGCCAGCGCGATGCGCTGCACTTGGCCACCCGAAAGCCCAAGCCCGCCTTCGCCCAGCAGTGTATCGAGGCCTTCGGGCAGGGCATCGGCAAAGGGCGCGACATAAGCCAGTTCGGCGGCGCGGCGGATGTCGGCCACCGAGGCGCCGGGGCGGGCGAGAGCGATGTTATGGGCCATCGAACCGGCGAAGATGCGCGGTTTCTGCCCGAGCATGGTCACACGCGCGCGCAGCTCCGCCTCGGACCAATCCGCCAGCGGGCGCTGGTCCAGCGCAATCGCGCCTTCATGGAGGCGCAGCCGCGCGATGGCTTCAAGCAGGGTCGATTTGCCGATGCCGCTGGGGCCCAGGATGGCGATGTGTTCGCCGGGGGCGACCGTGAGATTGGCGCTTTCGAGGATGACGCGGGCGCTGCCAGGTGTGCGCAGCGTGATGGCAGCGAGCGTCAGTCCAAGCGCGCCACCTTCACCTCTCCCTTCGGGGGAGAGGTCGGCCGCAGCCAAAGGGAGAGGTGACGAGGGTTGGGCGCCCAACTGCACTTCGATTTCCCCGATAGCCGCCTTGGCGGCGGCGCGGTCGTGGTAATGCGCGGCGAGCAGGCGCAGGGGATTGTAGACCTCGGGCGCCATCAGCAGCAGGAACAGGCCAAGCTCGAGGCTCAGCGGTGTCGCGCGCAGATGCAGGTAGTCGATGAAGGTGAGGCCCACATAGAGCGCCACGCCCGCCACCCCCAGCGCCGCGAAGAATTCGAGCACTGCCGAGGACAAAAAGGCGATGCGCAGCACGCGCAGGGTGCGGCGGCGTAGCTCATCGCTGGCGGCGACGATGCCCGCGGTTTCCGCTTCGGCCCGGCCGAACAGCTTGAGAGTGGCGAGGCCGCGCAGGCGATCAGCGAAGCGGCCGGTGAGGAGACTCAGCGCGCGGGCCTGCCTGTTGGTAGCGATCTGGGCGCCCCAGCCTGCCAGCGCCATGAAGACCGGGATCAGGGGCGCGGTCACGAGAAACAGCAGCCCCGCCAGCCAATCGAGCGGCAGGATGATGGCGCCGAAGGCAATGGGCAGGACACTGGCCTGGATCATCGCCGGCAGGTAGCGGGCAAAAAAGCCATCGAGCGCATCGATCTGATCGATGATCGCTGCCGAGGCGGCGCCCGATTGCGGCTGCTCGGCGGCGCGGGGCGAGCGCGACAGCAGACGCGAGAACAGCGTCGTGCGGACCTGCAGCTTGATCGTTTCGGCCGCAGTGGTGCCGGCACGGTCGCCAATAGCAGCGAGGGCCGCTCGGGTGAGCAACAGGCCCAGGATGAGCATGATGCCGGGCGCGAGCGCCTCGATCGATACACCGCTTTCGATGCCGCGACCCAGCACATCGGCCAGGGTCCACGCCTGCCAGACGAGGAGCGCGCCACCGAGCAGCGGGGTGCCGATGGCGAGCCACAATGCCGGCCCGGCATGGCGGCGGAGGGCGGACAGCGTCTTGCCGTTCTGGCGATCCTGATCGGTCATGGGCCAACACTATAGCGAACAGCGCGGCAGCCCTTGATCTGAATCAAGGCATGGGCAAGTCTCGTGTTGCATAGAGTGCGCAGTGACGGCGCCGACTCGGGCGCTGCCAGCCATAGAGGCCGTATCGCCATGATCGACATGACCGTTGTCGAACTCTCGCGGTGGCAATTCGCCGCCACCGCCATGTACCACTTCATCTTCGTGCCGCTGACCATTGGCCTCTCCGTGATGATGGCCATCATGGAAAGCGTCTATGTGATGACCGGGCGCGAGGTGTGGCGCAAGGCCACGCTGTTCTGGGGCACGCTGTTCGGCGTCAATTTCGCCATGGGCGTCGCCACCGGCATCGTCATGGAATTCCAGTTCGGCATGAACTGGAGCTACTACAGCCACTATGTCGGCGACGTGTTCGGCGCGCCGCTCGCCATCGAGGGCCTGATGGCCTTCTTCCTCGAAGCGACCTTCATCGGCCTCTTCTTCTTCGGCTGGGACCGGCTCAGCAAGGTGGGCCACCTGGCCGTCACCTGGCTGGTGGCCTTGGGCGCCAATTTCTCGGCGCTATGGATCCTCATCGCCAATGGCTGGATGCAGAACCCGGTTGGCGCCAAGTTCAATCCCGATACCATGCGCATGGAAGTCACCGATTTCATCGCGGTGATCTTCAATCCCGTTGCCCAGGCCAAGTTCGTCCACACGGTCAGCGCCGGCTATGTCTGCGGCGCGGTGTTCATCTTCGCCGTCTCTTGCCTGTTCCTGCTGCAGGGGCGCCATATCGAAATCGCCAAGCGCTCCATGGTGGTCGCCGCTAGCTTCGGCCTCGCCTCGGCCCTGTCGGTGGTCGTGCTGGGCGACGAGAGCGGTTATGTCGCGACCGAGCATCAGAAGATGAAGATCGCCGCCATGGAGGCGACTTACGAAACCGAACCGGCGCCTGCACCCTGGACGCTGTTCGCCATTCCCGGTCCGGATGGCGGCAAGCCCAGCTTCTCCATTCAGGTCCCGTGGGTCGGCGGGCTCATCACCACGCGCTCGCTCACCGAAGAGCTCGATGGCATCGACGAGCTGGTCGCCCATGCCCAGACGCGCATTCGCTCGGGCATGGTTGCCTACGACGCGCTGCAGGACATTCGCGCCGACGGCACCAACACGGCCGCCCGTGCCGTGTTCGAGGAGCACTGGGCTGACCTGGGCTATGGTCTGCTGCTCAAGCGCTATCGCGACGACGTCGGCAACGCCACCGACGAGCAGATCGCCCAGGCCGCCGAGGACACCGTGCCCGGCGTGTGGCCGCTGTTCTGGACCTTCCGCATCATGATGGGGCTGGGCTTTTTCTTCATCGCCTTCTTCGCTTTCTGGTTCTATCGCGCCTCGCGCGGCTGGCTTGAAACCAACCGGCCGCTGCTGTGGATCGGCTTCCTCGTCCTGCCCTTGCCATGGGTTGCCATCGAGAGCGGCTGGTTCATCGCCGAATTCGGGCGACAACCTTGGGTCGTCGAAGGCGTGCTCCCCACTTTCTACGCCGCGTCGGGGCTGCACTTCTGGGATCTCGTCATCTCACTGGGCTTCTTTGTGACGCTCTATTCGATCCTCTTGGTCATCATGGTCATCCTCATGGTCAAGATCATCAAGGCCGGGCCGCAGGAGAAGCTCTTCACCGCCGCCGATGATGAAGATTTCGTCGTCACCACGCTGCCGGCCACGCCTGCCAACAGGGAGCTCGGAGCATGAGCACCATTCCGCTCGATTACGAAACCCTGCGCCTCATCTGGTGGGCCCTGCTCGGCATATTGCTGATCGGCTTTGCCGTGATGGGCGGACGCGATCTCGGCGTCGGCGCGCTGCTGCCCTTCGCGGCACGGACCGATGAGGAACGTCGCGTGCTGCTCAACCTGGTCGGCCCGACCTGGGAGGGTAATCAGGTGTGGCTCGTTCTGGGCGGCGGCTCGATCTTTGCCGCCTTCCCGCCGCTCTATGCCGTGAGCTTTTCCGGCTTCTACCTCGCCATGATCGTGATCCTCCTGGCGCTGATCCTGCGGCCGGTGGGCTTCAAGTTCCGCGGCAAGATCAAGGACACCAGATGGCGCGCGGTCTGGGATTGGGCGCTGTTCGTGGGGGGCTTCGTGCCCGCGCTGATCCTGGGCGTCGCGGTTGGCAATGTACTGCTCGGCGCGCCCTTCCATCTCGATGACACCATGCGGGCCTTCTATACCGGCAACTTCTTCCTGCTGCTGATGCCCTTCGCTTTGCTCTGCGGGCTGGTGAGCCTCGGCATGATCGTCACGCAGGGCGCGGCGGTAATTGCCGGCCGGACGACCGGGCCGCTGGCCGAGCGGGCGCGGACCTATGGCACGCTGGCGGGGCTCGTGACCATTGCCCTCTTTGCGCTGGGCGGCGTCTGGGTGGCGTTCGGCGTCGACGGCTATGCCATATCAAGCGCGGTCGATGGCAATGCAGCGATCAACCCGCTCGCCAAGACGGTGGTGCTGGCGCGGGGCGGCTGGCTGGCCAATTACGGGCTCTATCCGTGGATGATTGCAGCGCCGGTTCTGGGCTTTGCCGGCCTCGTCGGGGCCGTGGTCGGCCTCCAGGCGCGGTTGCGGCTGCCGACGCTACTGGCATCGAGCCTTGCCATCTTTGGCATCGTCTCGACGGCAGGTCTGTCGCTGTTCCCGTTCCTGCTGCCGTCCTCGACTGTGCCGGAATCGAGCCTGACGCTATGGGACGCCAGCTCGAGCCACCTGACGCTCTTCATCATGCTGCTGGTGACCTGCTTCTTCCTGCCCATCATTCTGGCCTACACCGCTTGGGTGTTCCGCGTGATGCGCGGCACGGTTTCGACGCAGTCGCTCGAAAAGAACCCCAACGCCTATTAGGAGCCGATCATGTGGTATTTTTCGTGGATTCTCGGCGTCGGGCTGGCCTGCAGCTTCGGCATCCTCAACGCCATGTGGTTCGAATTCCGCGATGACCGCCGGGTATCAGAACAAAACGTGGAGTCGCCACGGCGCTAGCTGCATGGCTCATGACCAGATGGTCAAAAATCTATTAATGCGGGCGCCAGCCGAGTTGGCGCCCGTTTTCTTTTGTATTTCAATCTGTTGGGGGTGGCGCTTCATAGGTGCCGGTACCAATCAAGCTGGTTTTGCCTGAAGCCAGCATGAACG
This sequence comes from uncultured Devosia sp., assembly GCA_966212275.1. Taxonomy (GTDB): domain Bacteria; phylum Pseudomonadota; class Alphaproteobacteria; order Rhizobiales; family Devosiaceae; genus Devosia. The sequence continues at coordinate 105,714 of CBIHQV010000010.1, read as the reverse complement.
GTTTGCCGCTTTTGCTTGCAACCACTGCATAACGGATGTGCACAGAGTCCATCTTCTAATCACGACTGGGCGGCTATAGATATTGGTCATCGAAAACGAAGGGGAACCAAAATGAACATCCGCCAGAAAATCGCACAGTTTGCCCAGTACCAGCGCACGATGCGCGAGCTCAACGCTCTCGACGCCCGTCAGCTGAACGACCTCGGCATCACCAAGGGCGACATCAAGAACATCGCTCGTGGCGGCGTCGCTCGCTAAAGAGCCAAGCCGACAGTTAGACTTGAGATGAAGGCGTCCATCTGGGCGCCTTTTGTCTTTTCTGCGGGTGCATTCGCTTCAGCCTCATGGTGGGCCTGTCGGTCCCGCGGCGCCACTCAGTACAGCGTGTAGCGCATCACGTCGCCAGCGCCGAGCGTCATGCGCTCATAGGCTTCGCCGCCGCCGAACTGGCCGCCACCCACATCCCAGCAACCTGCCGAAAGCGTGAAGCTGCGCGCCTCGCCCGGGGCGATGTAGTCATTGTCGCCGAGGCGGTTGAAGCCGTAGCTCATTGCGCTGCAATCAGCGATGACGATGGCGTCGAGATTGGCGTAGCTGCCATTGACGATGATCAGCGTCGCGGTCGGCTGGCCCGGGCGGATCAGCGGCCCGCCGGTGATGGTGTCACAGCCGGCAAGCGCGACGGTGGCCACGGCCAGTAGGCCGAGCGCCATGAGTTTATGCATGTGTGGGTCCCTCCAAGGATGAGGGGACAATAGGCGGCGCCAGAACTGCGCCTATCCCTGAACAGGGGTATCAGCGGATGAGGTCAGCCGCTTTGCCACCCAGTGCCGCGACCAGGTCGTCCGGCTTCATCCGGATTTGCAGCCCGCGCTGACCGCCATTGAGGAAGATTTCGTCTTCCAGCGTCGCCAGTTCCTCGATAGCCGTCGGCACCTGCTTCTTCTGCCCGAACGGGCTGATGCCGCCCACCTTGTAGCCGGTGAGCCGCTCGGCATCCGCCGGCTTCATCATATGGGCCGACTTGCCGCCAAAGGCCGCGGCGAGCTTTTTCATGTTCACTTCCTCGTCCGAGGGGAGGACGACGCAGACCGGTTTTCCATCAACCTCGGCCATCAGGGTCTTCAGCACGATGGATGGCGAAACGCCCATCGCCTCGGCCGCCTGCAACCCCACCCGATCCGCATCGGGATCGTAGTCATAGGTCGCGGTTGCAAAGGCAAAGCCGGCTTTGGTGAGGGCCAGGGTGGCGGGAGTGGTCTTGGACATGAAGGCGATTTTAGTGAGATCGCATTCCGCCATGCAAGGGGCGAAGCGCCATGGCGGCTATCCACTGCGCGTCACCCTCGGGCTCGACCCGAGGGCTCTGTAATTGCCGTGGTCTCAGCAAGTGAAGAGCCCTCGGGTCAAGCCCGAGGGTGCCGGCCGGTGGGACGCGCGCGCCGGCATTCTTACCGGCGCCAGTCGTTGAAATTCTCCGCCGTCGCGCCGATGTCGCGCAGCAGATGCGGCGAGGAATGGATCAGGTCGATCGTCGCCTGCTTGCGGCGGCGCTCGGTGTTCCACAGGCGCGGAAAGGCCCAGCGGGGTAGGTGAAAACTGGTGGCGACAGGCTTGGCAATGGCAATCATGGCTATGACCATCCTTATGGGGATGGCTCCTGCTTTGTTCTCCATGCTCTGAGAATGGCTGGCGCGAGGCCGGATTTCCAACTAAAGCTCGGTAAGCATGCATAAGGAGATTTGATCCATGTCTGCATTGCCGCCGCTGACCGCTGTCCGCGCCTTCGAGGCCGTGGCGCGCCAACTGAGCTTCACCAAAGCCGCCGAGGAACTGGGCATGACCCAGGCCGCGGTGAGCTACCAGATCAGGATCTTGGAGGAGCGCGTCGGCGCGCCGCTGTTCCTGCGCAAGCCGCGACAGATCGCGTTGAGCGAGACCGGCGCGCGTTTGGCGCCTGATGTGACCAAGGCATTCGACACCCTGCGCGAGACCTTCGCCGACTCGCGCGGACTGGTCGACGGCATGCTGAGCATCTCCTCGGTGCCCACTTTTGCCAGCCACTGGCTCGCCGCCAATATCGGCCTGTTCCAGCTCGCCAATCCTGAGATCGCGGTGCGTGTCGAAAGCTCGCCGCACCTGGTGGATTTTGGCGCGGAAGAGTTCGACGTCGCCATCCGGGCGACGACCAAGCTGCAGGAGGGCCTCGTCGGGCACCTGCTGCTCAGGGCCGACTTTGCCCCGATGCTCAGCCCCAGGCTGATCGAGGAATACCAGGTGCGCGAACCGGCGGACCTGCTGCGGGTACCGCAGATCACGCCGGACGATCCGTGGCTCTGCGCCTGGCTCGAGCTGGCGGGCGTTGCCATGCCGCCAACCGAGGAACGGCCATTCAGCCGGCTGGGTTCGCAGAACCTCGAGGCTGCGGCCGCCATCGCCGGGCGGGGCGTGGCCATGGTCACGCCGACCTTCTATGCCGACGAGGTGGCCGGCGGCAGGCTGGCTCAGCCCTTCGATATCGTCGGCTGGGATGGGCACGGCTACTATCTGGTCTACCCCGAGGCCCGGCGAAATTCGCCCAAGATCAAGGCCTTTCGCGACTGGGTCGTCCCCGCGACAGAGAGGCTGCGGGCGGCGCAAACCGCCTAGAACCCATCGCCATTCAACCGATGCTGGCCTGCAAATGCCAGCTTTCTGCGCTTCCGGTCCTCACGTACCCGAACGTACGCTGCGGTCCGGTTCTCGAAAACTGACATTTTCGGCTCAGCCTGGGCTGAATGGCGACTGGTTCTAGAACAAAGGCCCGCGCATCGCTGCACGGGCCTTCGCTTTTCCACACGGGGAGGTGTGTGGGAAGCTCAGACGATACCGCTCGATCCTGCCGCGACTTCGGGGCGGATTTCGGCGACCTTCGCCCGATAGCCGGCGGCCCGGTAAGTGCCGAGCAGGTCGATGGCGCCACCCTTTTCGTAACGCGCCATGGCCAGGATCGGTTCGACATCGGTGCGATAGGCGAGGCGCAAAGCCTGCGTGGCAGCGAGGGCGTCGTTGCCCTGCTGCGCGCCTTTGAGGCCGTCGCGATCGACCAGCAGCGCCTGGGCATAGGCGCGCTGCACATCGGAGGCCGACAGCATCAGCGACTCGATCGGGTCGGTGACATTGTGCGACTGGTCGAGCATGTGCGCGGGGTGGAAATCCGCGTCGCGGCCCTCGGCATCCACCAGCTCGTTGAACACGAGGAACAGGCGGTATGGATCGATCGAGCCGGCGTCGAGGTCGTCGTCGCCATACTTGCTGTCGTTGAAGTGGAAGCCACCGAGCTTGCCGAACTGGGCGAGGCGGGCGACGATCATCTCGATATTGACGTTGGGCGCATGGTGGCCGAGATCGACCAGGCAATAAGCCTTGTCGCCGAGTTCCTTGGCGATGAGGTAATTGGTCCCCCAGTCCTGGACCACGGTCGAGTAGAACGCCGGCTCGTACATCTTGTGTTCGGTATAGATGCGCCAGTCATCGGGCAGGGCGGCATAGATCGATTTCATCGATGCCAGATAATGCTCGAACTGGCTGGTGAAGTTCACCTGGCCGGGGAAGTTCGAGCCATCGCCGATCCACACCGTCAGCGCCTTGGAGCCGATGGTCTTGCCGATCTCGATGCATTCGAGATTGTGCTCGATAGCCTGGTCGCGCGTCGCCTTCTCGGCCGAGGACAGCGAGCCGAACTTGTAGCTCTGCAACTGCCCCTTCGCGTCGGCAAAGGTATTGGAGTTCATTGCGTCGAAGCCGAGATTGAAGCGGCTCGCGGCCTGCTTCAGCCGGTTCGGATCGGCCTTGTCCCACGGAATGTGCAGGGAGACGGTATTGGTCGCCTGCGTGAGCTGGGCGATAACGGCGCAGTCCTCGATCTTGTCGAAGATATCGCGCGGCTCGCCCTTGCCGGGGAAGCGGGCGAAGCGAGTGCCACCGGTGCCGACACCCCAAGAGGGCACGGCCACGGAGAACGCGGCGACCTTGGCCTTGACCTCGTCAATGGCGATACCGCGCCGGTCGAGGCGCTCGCCCAGTGTGTCGTAGTCGACATTGAGGTCGGCAATACGCTTGGCGTTTTCGGCTTCGACGACGGATGCGTCGATGATGTGTTCGGTCATCGCTCGATCCTCAGCGGGTGAACGACTGGGCATTGCCCGCGTCGACATTGATGATGTTGCCGGTGGACTTGGCCGAGGCGTCCGAGGCGAAGAAGTAGATCGCTTCGGCAATGTCCTCGGGGAACACCGAACGCTTGAGCATGGAGCGCTCGCGGTACATGTCCTCGAGGCCCTCCTTGTCGGTCTTGTAGGTCGAGGCGCGCTGCTCGAGCCATTCGCCGGCCCAGATCTTGGAGCCGCGCAGCACGGCGTCGGGGTTGACCACGTTGACACGGATCTGCTCGGCCGCGCCTTCGAGGGCGAGGCAACGGGCGAGGTGTATTTCCGCGGCCTTGGCTGTGCAATAGGCCGAAGCATTGGGCGAAGCGGCAAGGCCGTTCTTGGAGGCGACGAAGACGACATTGCCGCCGATCTTCTGCTGCCGGAACAGGCGGAACGCCTCACGCGACACGAGGAAGTAGCCCGTGGACAGGATATCCATATTCTTGTTCCACAGCTCGAGCGAGGTTTCCTCGATCGGCGCGGAAGAGGCGATGCCGGCGTTCGACACCAGAATGTCGAGCCCGCCGAACTCCACCACGGCCTCGGCAAAGCCCGCGATGACCACCGCTTCCTGCGTCACGTTGAGTTGCACCGGACGGACGAAGTCCTTGCCGAACACACTACCGAGTTCTTCGGTCGCGGCGGCCAGCGCGTTCTCGTCGATATCGGCGAGCACCACGCAAGCGCCTTCACGAAGCAGGCGGACCGCCGTGGCCTTGCCGATGCCGCCGGCCCCGCCGGTGACCAGTGCAATCTGCCCGGCCAGCGATTTCGGCTTGGGCATGCGGGCCAGTTTGGCCTCTTCGAGCAGCCAATACTCGATATCGAAGGCTTCCTGCTCAGGCAGGCCCACATAGGTGGAAACGGTCGAGGCGCCGCGCATCACGTTGATGGCGTTGACGTAGAACTCGCCGGAAATGCGAGCCGTCGCCTTGTCCTTGGCGAAGGTGAACATGCCGACGCCGGGCATCAGATAGACCACCGCATTAGGGTCGCGTACGGCGGGCGAATTGTCGTGTTTGCAGCGGTCGTAATAGGCCTGGTAGTCGACGCGGTAGGCGGCGACATCGTCCGCCAGCCGGGCGATGACGGCGTCGACATCAGGATTGGCAGGGTCGAATTCGATCACCAGCGGACGGATCTTGGTACGCAGGAAATGGTCAGGGCACGAGGTGCCCAGAGCGGCGAGCGGCCGCAGATGGTTGGAATTCACAAACTCAAGCACGGCCGCCGAGTCATCGAAATGGCCCAGCTTGTGGCTGTCTTCCGAGATCAGGCCGCGAATCTTGGGCATCAGCCTGGCCGCAATAGCGCGGCGCTGTTCCGCCGGCAGGGACTGCACGGCGGCGCCACCGAAAATGGTCTTGCCTTCGGTCTGCTGCTCGAACCACTCGATCGCCTGGTTGATGATCCCGATCGTCGTCTCGTAGCATTCCTTGGGCGTATCGCCCCAGGTGAAGAGGCCGTGCGACTCGAGGATCAGGCCCTTGGCATTGGGGTTTTCCTCGCAGAACTTGCCCAGCCACAGGCCGAGCTCGAAGCCCGGCTTCTTCCACGGCAGCCAGCCGATGGTGTCGCCGAAGATCTGCTTGGTCAGTTCGCGGGAATTCTGCGATGCGGCGATGGCGATGATCGCGTCCGGATGCATGTGATCGACGAATGGCCGGTTCACATAGGCGTGGAGCGGGGTATCGATCGAGGCCGCACGCGGATTGAGGTTGAAGGTGGCGTGCGGCAGGTAGCCCACCATCTCGTCTTCGAACTCGACGCCGCGATAGAGCCCCTTCAGAGCCCGCAGCTTGTCCATGTAGAGCGTCGAGAAGCCATCGAGCTTGATCGAGGCGCTGTCGCCACCCGAGCCCTTGACCCAGAGGACTTCGACGTCCTGGCCGGTCAGCGGGTCCTTCTGGACGATCTTGGAGGAGGTATTGCCGCCACCATAATTGGTGACGCGCTTGTCGCTGCCGAGCAGGTTGGAACGATAGACGAGGCGTTCCGGCTCGCTCATGGCGGCGGCCTTGGCATCGTCCCAGAGGTTCGCGAGGCGCTTGGGCGCGGAAGTGGACATGAGACTCCTCCCAGAGGGTAGTGGTGGTCAGATTGTTTGGCCGGACATGGCCACGATCGATCATCACTGTCAATCACAAACAATCACAACCGCGCATGAGAGTGCGAAGTTGACGGTTTGATGATTGACAGTGATTGGAATTGGTGTGAAGGAATGCGCCAGGGAGATACCAGCCTTGCACGAAACCGAGCGCCAGAGAGTGATCATTGCGGCCGTACAGACGCGGCCCGTGGCAACCGTTGCCGAGCTCTGCGAGGTCACTGGATCGTCCGAGGCCACCATCCGCCGGGACATTGCGGCCCTCCACGTGCAGGGCAAGCTGCGCCGCGTCCGCGGCGGCGCCGAGGCGCTGACCCCGCCCGAGCAGGGCGGGCTGATGGGCCGACCGTTCTCGGTCAATGAAACGATCAATATCGCGCAGAAGCGCTCCATCGCGCGTGCCGCTGCGGAACTCTGCAAGGATGGCGAGCCCATCATAATCAATGGCGGCACCACCACCTATCAGATGGTGCACTACCTGACGGGCCGCCGGCTCTCGGTCTTCACCAACAGCTTCGGCATCGCCGAATTCCTCATCCACAACTCGCGCAACTCGGTCGTCATTCCCGGCGGCACGATCTATCGCGAACAGAATGTCATCCTGTCGCCCTTCGGCGGCGTGGTGGCATCGCACTTTTATGCCAAGCGCATGTTCATCGGCTGCCAGGGCATCGGCGCACACGGCCTGATGGAGGCCGATCCCATGGTCGTCCAGTCCGAGCTGGGCCTGATCGGGCAGGCCGAAGAGCTGATCGTTTTGGCTGACTCATCGAAGTTTTCGGGAAGATCGAGCCTCATCCTGTGTGGGCTCGACCGAATAACCGCCGTCATCACTGACAGCGGCATCCGCGACGAAGACCGCCAAATGCTGGAAACGGCAGGCGTGCGGCTCATCGTGGCGGAAACGACTGCTCAGACCGACCGTCAGGCGACGGTTGCCTGAGACAAGCATGAAAAGACCAGAACGTCCCAGGGAGGGATCACCAATGAAACTCTTGAAGATTTTGGCCGCTACCACTGCCGTCGCAGTGCTGCTCGCGGCCCCGGCCTATGCCCAGACCCGCATCGCGCTGGTCGTCAAGTCGCTCGGCAATGGCTTCTTCGACGCCGCCAACAAGGGCGCCCAGGAAGCTGCCGCCGAACTGGGTGACGTCGAAGTCATCTATACCGGCCCGACCGCCGCAACCGCCGAAGCCCAGATCGAAGTCATCAACTCGCTGATCGCTCAGCAGGTCGACGCCATCGCCATCTCGGCCAACGATCCCGACGCTCTGGTTCCAGCCCTGCAGAAGGCCATGGAACGCGGCATCAAGGTGATCAGCTGGGATTCGGGCGTTGCTCCTGAGGGCCGTCAGCTCCACCTTAATCCGTCCGAGACGGCTCTGATCGGCGAAACCATCATCAAGCTGGCCGCTGACTACCTGCCTGACGGTGGCGATGTCGCCATCCTCTCCGCATCCTCGACCGCGACCAACCAGAATGCCTGGATCGAAGCGGCCAAGGCCGCGCTGCCCGAGAAGTTCCCCAACATCAACCTCGTGTCGGTTGTGTATGGCGACGATGACTCGGTGAAGTCGACCGACGAAGCCAAGGGCCTGATCGCCTCCTATCCCGACCTCAAGGCCATCATTGCCCCGACCACCGTCGGCGTCGTGGCTGCCGCCCAGGTCGTCACCGACCAGGGCCTGATCGGCAAGGTCAACGTCACCGGTCTGGCTCTGCCGTCCGAGTTCAAGCAGTTCATCGACAACGGCGCTTCGCAGGCCGTGGCTCTGTGGAACCCGATCGACCTGGGCTACTCGGCCGTGATGCTGGCCAATGACCTGGTCAAGGGTGATGAAGCCAAGCCGGGTGCCGTGCTCTCGATGGGCCGCATGGGTGAACTCACCCCCGACGACACCAACTCGGGCGCCATGGCTGCCCCCTTCACGTTCGACAAGTCGAACATCGAAGAATTCTCCAAGATCTACTAAGCTTTAGTGACCCGGCGCTTGGGCGCCGGGTCGACTCTCTTGACGGGCGTGGCACACGTCACCAACAGCGTCTGGATCACTCTTTATGACCGACCCCATCCTCACGCTTTCAGGTATCTCCAAGAGCTTTCCCGGCGTGCGGGCGCTCCATGATGTGTCGCTCGAACTCTATGCCGGTGAAGTCACCGCGCTGATCGGCGAGAATGGGGCGGGTAAGTCGACCCTCGTCAAAACCATGACCGGCATCTACCAGCCGGACGGCGGCGAAATCCGCGTCAACGGGCAGGTCGTGGCACTGCCGACGGCGCATTCGGCTTCGGCCGCCGGCATCACGGCCATCCACCAGGAAACCGTGCTGTTCGACGAGCTCACCGTCGCCGAAAACATCTATCTCGGCCACGCGCCGCGCAATCGCTTCGGGATGATCGATTGGCGCAAGATGCGGGCCGAGGCGAAAGAGACGCTGGATTCCATGGCGGCCGGCATCGATCCGGACATCAAGCTCAAGGAACTCGGCATCGCCAAAAAGCACCTGGTCGCCGTGGCGCGGGCGCTCAGTATCGATGCCCAGATCGTCATCATGGACGAACCCACCGCCGCGCTGAGCCAGAAGGAAATCGAAGAGCTCTATGTGCTGATCGAACTGCTCAAGCAGGACGGCAAGGCGATCCTCTTTATCAGCCACAAGTTCGATGAAATCTACCGCATCGCCGACCGCTTCACCGTGTTCCGCGATGGCGAGCAGGTCGGCAAGGGCTTCATCAAGGATACCAGCCAAAGCCAGATCGTGCAGATGATGGTCGGCCGCCCGGTCGATCACATCTTCCCCGAACGCGTCGCGGTGATCGGACATACCGTGCTGTCGGCCAAGGGCCTGAGCCATCCAACCGAGTTCGAGGACGTCTCCTTCTCGGTGCGCCAGGGCGAAATCCTCGGCTTCTATGGCTTGGTCGGGGCAGGGCGCTCCGAGGTGATGCAGGCCGTGTTCGGCCTGACCCAGACCTCCGCGGGCACGCTGACCCTCGACGGCAACGTCATCGCGCCGAAGTCGCCGGCCGACGCGGTCGATGCCGGCATCGTCTATGTGCCCGAGGAGCGCGGCAAGCAGGGTGTCATCACCGGCGAGCCCATCTTCAAGAACGTGTCGCTGCCCTCGCTGGGCAAGACGAGCAAATCGGGCTTCCTGCGCATGGCCGAAGAATTCGCGCTGGCCCGCACCTATACCGAGCGGTTGGACCTGCGCGCATCCTCGCTCAGCCAGGACGTATCGACGCTGTCGGGCGGCAATCAGCAGAAGGTGGTGATCGCCAAATGGTTGGCGACGCTACCCAAGGTCATCATCCTCGATGAACCCACCAAAGGCATCGACATCGGCTCCAAAGCGGCGGTGCACGGTTTCATGGCCGAGCTGGTGGCGCAGGGGTTGAGCGTGATCATGGTCTCCTCCGAACTCCCGGAAATCCTGGGCATGAGCGATCGCATCGTGGTGATGCGCGAGGGCCGGGTCATCGAAACGCTCAACAACAAGGGGCTCAAGCCCGAGACACTGGTGCGGCTAGCTGCCGGCATTGCCGAGGAGCAGGCAGCATGAACCGGCTGTTGAAGCATCGCGAAATCTTCCTTGGCCTCGCCATCCTGCTCGTCCTCGTGCTTGTGACAGCGCGCTTCCCGCGCTTTGCCCAGCCGGGGAACCTGCTGACCATCTTCAACGACACCTCCATCCTGATGATGCTGGCGTTGGGACAGATGGCCGTCATCCTGACGCGCTCGATCGACCTCTCCATGGCGGCAAACCTGGCGCTGACGGGGATGATCGTCGCCATGACCAATGCCGCTTTTCCGGGCGTGCCCATTCCGCTGCTGATGGCCATGTGCGTGGTCATCGGCGCCGGGCTTGGCGCCTTCAACGGCATCCTGGTCTGGAAGCTCAATATCCCCCCCATCGTGGTGACGCTGGGCACACTGACCATCTATCGTGGCCTCGTCTTCGTCATCTCCGGCGGCGCCTGGGTCAACGCGGCGCAGATGTCGGCGGACTTCATCAATCTGCAGCGCACTGTTGTCCTCGGCCTGCCGCTGTTGAGCTGGTTTGCCATTGTCGTTGCGCTGATTTTCTGGGTGGTGATGACCCGAACGCCGCTCGGCCGCTCGCTTTATGCCATCGGCGTCAATCCGACAGCGTCGGTCTATACCGGCATCAATGTAGGCCGCACCAAGTTCTATGCCTTCGTGATATCGGGTGCGGTGGCGGGTCTCTGCGGCTATCTCTGGATTTCGCGCTACGTCATCGCCTCGGTCGAAGTTGCCGGCGGCTATGAGCTGACCATTATCGCCGCCTGCGTCATCGGCGGCGTCTCCATCGCCGGCGGCATCGGCAGCGTGGCTGGCGTGCTGCTCGGCGCCATCTTCCTGGGCGTCATCAACAACGCCCTGCCGGTCATCAACATCTCGCCCTTCTGGCAAATGGCCATTTCGGGCACGGCGATCCTGCTGGCTGTGGTGCTGAACGCGCGCGGCGAACGTCGCAAGGGCCGGATCATTCTCAAGAAGGCGGAAGCCGCATGACCGACACCGCCCTTCACCGCACGCTTCCCAACCGCCTCGACAACCCGCTCAAATCCGCCGTGCTGAGCTGGGAAAGCCTGCTCGTGCTCGTCGCCGTGGCGATCTTCATCCTCAATTCCGTCGCCTCGCCCTATTTCCTCAACGCCTGGAGCCTCTCCGACCTCACCTTCAACTTCACCGAGAAGGCGCTGATTGCGCTGGCCATGGCGCTGTTGATCATCTCAGGCGAGATCGACCTGTCTGTAGCCGCGATCATCGCTCTGGCCTCGACCATGATGGGGCTGGCGCTGCAATATGGCGCCGACACGCCAACCCTCGTGGCTGTCGGCGTCGGTGTCGGCATCCTCTGCGGCGCCTTTAACGGCTTCCTCGTCACCGGCCTCAAGCTGCCCTCGATCGTCGTCACCATCGGCACGATGAGCCTCTTCCGCGGCATCGCCTTCATCGTTTTGGGCGACCAGAGCTTCAAGGGCTATCCGGCCAGCTTCTCGTGGTTCGGCCAGGGCTATGTCTGGTGGGTGATCTCGTTCGAACTGGTGCTGTTTCTCGTCTGCGCCATCATCTATTGGGTGCTGCTGCACCGCACCAATTTCGGCCGCCGCGTCTTCGCCATCGGCAATAACGATGTCGCCGCGCAATTCTCCGGCGTCCGCGTCGATCGCATCAAGTTCATCCTGTTCTGCCTAACGGGCCTGATGAGCGGCATCGCCGCCGTGCTGCTGACCGCGCGACTTGGCTCGACGCGTCCGTCGATCGCCGAAGGCTTCGAGCTTGAGGCTATCACCATGGTGGTTCTGGGCGGCGTGTCCATCCTGGGCGGCGCCGGCTCGATCCTGGGCGTGGTGCTGGCCGCGCTGATTGTCGGCCTCGTCACCTTCGGCCTCGGCCTGCTCAATGTCCCCGGCATCGTCATGACCATCTTCACCGGCTCGCTGCTGATCGTGGTGATCGCGCTGCCGATCCTCTTCCGCATGTGGAGGCAGCGCGCATGATCGAGGATGCCGGCTACGAAAAGTACGCCTTCAAGATGCAGCTCAATCCCGGCATGGCCGCCGAATACAGGAAGCGCCACGACGAGATATTCCCCGAGCTGGTCGACCTGCTGCATCAGGCGGGTGTGAAGGACTACTCAATCCATCTCGACGAAGAGACCAACATCCTCTTCGGCGTGCTGTGGCGGCGCAAGGATCACACGATGGCCGACCTGCCCAACACCGCCATCATGCAGCGTTGGTGGGCTCACATGGCCGATGTCATGGCCACCAACGACAAGAACGAGCCGATCGCTATCGATCTCGTGCCAATGTTCTGGATGAAGTGACGACTACCTAAACGTCGCCGGCGTATGGGCCTTGCGCACCGATCGCGCCAGCAGCCACACGACGAGCACGACGAAGGGCGCGGCTATCGAGAGGGCCATTGTCTTTTCCCAGTGCAGCTCTTCCAGCGGCCCGGCCAGCGCATAGCTCAGGATGCCGAGCAGGTAATAGCTGATGGCGATCGTCGACAGGCCTTCGACCGTCCGCTGCAACAGGAATTGACTGCGGGCAGTCTGCGCGATGCTGTCGAGCACCGCGGCGTTCTGCAACTGCATATCGACGCCGATGCGCACATCGAGGAGGCCAATGGCTCGCTCGATCTTGCTGGACAATACCGCCAGCCGCTTCTCCATCGCCGCACAGGTGGCGAGCCCCGGATCCACCCGGTTGCCGATATAGTGTGTGAGCGTCGAACCGCGTGTCGTGCTGCTCTCGCGCAGGCCCGCCAGGCGCATGCGCAGGATGTCGCCATAAGCGTGGCCCGCCGCAAAGCGATAGCCGAGCCGTTCCGACAACTGCCCCGAGCGCACCGATAGCGCGTGCAACGCCGCCAGTGCGGACTGCACGGCGGTCGGTGTCGTCGCGGTCGACAGGCTCTCGATCAGCCGCGTGAGTTCGATCTCGATGGTCCGCAATTCGGGCGAGACGCTGCGGGCCAGCGGCAGGCCCATCAACGCCATGGTGCGATAGGTTTCGACCTCGAGCAGACGGCGCACGATGATCGACCGGCGCAGCGGCGTGAGACCGCCGGCGGCCAGCTCGAAGCGGGTGAACGTATCCGTATCAGGCACGAAATCGGTCGCCACTTGCGCCTTGCCGCCCTCGATATCGGCGAGGCATAGGCTGGCCAGCTTGAAGCCCGGCACCAGCCGCGCGGGAATGGCGTTGTCGGCGATGACATCGATGCGCATGGCGCCGATCAGCAGCCCGTCATCGAGAATGTCGAGCCCGATATCGTCGGGCCAGTTCTGCCGGTCGCTAAGCTCGGCGCGCCAGGTGACCGTCACGAACTCGGTGTGGAACTCCCAGGTCACGTGGCGAGCGGCGGTGGCAAAGCTATGCTGCCGGTTGCCCTCGTCAGGCGCGGCAACGCCGATGCTGCTGCAGAACGCGGCGAACCGCTGCAATACGCGCTGCGTCGCACCAACTTCGGTGGGCATGATGAAGACCAGCCGCCGCAGGCGACCCGTATCGGGCAGGATATCGACGGGCCGCGCATGGACCTCGTCCATGATGGCGGCGCGGTAGGGATGATCGGGGGGCAGCATCGGGCATCACTGTGGGCTGGGCTGCCCAATCAGGCGCTCAGCCGGCCGGCTTGGCAATGAGACCTTCGTGCGCGCTACTTTGGTCGAGTGTCGCCAGGATAGCGCGGCCGGTTGCAGCATTACCCTGCGGCCAGCATAGCCAGAATGTCATGTCGTAATCCGACCCGAGCGGCAACTGGCGCAGGTCGCCGCGGATGCGGGCCACCGAGGCCTGGGGCAGCACGGAGACGAAGCCGTGATGCAGCACCAGGTTGAGAATGACCGGGATGGAGTCGATCTCGATCAGCCGGAGGGCACTGCGTTCGGTTTCGTTGAGGTGATCGTCGAGGATGCGGTTGATACGCTGCCGCAGTCCGCTGCGCGCGCTGGGTACGGCGAGCGGGGCCGAAAGCAGGGCGTCGGCAATGGCATGTTGCCCTTCGGGCATGCCCACCACGGCCAGCGGGGTTTGGCCGACCACCCGCCCATCCATATCCGTCGGCAGGCGCTCCGTATCGAGAAAGGCCACGTCGAACAGTCCGGACTTGAGGCCCGCCAGCAGGTCTTCGGCGGTGGTGGAGCTGACAAAGAGCGGCGCCCGCGGACGCTCGGCCAACCAGCGCGCGACCAGATTGGCGAGAAGTCGCGCGATCTCGCTCTCATAACCCAGCGGGATGACCGAGCCGAGGCGCGCCGTGGCGACACTTTTGCGAAACCGATCCTCCGAAGCGCGCGACAGCCGCTGCCACCTGGCCAGTAGCTGTTCGGCACCGGCGGCGATGCGCGCGCCATCCGCTGTGACGGTCGAGCCACCGCTGCCGCGATGCAGCAGTGCGGTGCCGAGCATGGCTTCGAGCTGCGCAACCTGCCGCGTCAACTGCGGCTGTCCCACACCCAGCCCGCGCGCCGCTCGCCTTATGCTGCCCAGCGCCGCGACCTGCACGAAACGATCGAGCGCCTCGAGCTTGATGGCATGGCGCGGCGATATGGCCTTGGCCAGATCAGCCAGCGCCGCTATTTCTGGCTCCAGACGGACCGCTTCGAGGCTGGCGACAAGGCTAGAGCCGGCCCGCTGTACGAGGCGGACCGAGATTTCCGCCTCAAACCGCGCTATGGATGCGGCAATGGTTGAGGCCGGACGGTCCAGCGCCCGCGCCGCGGCCCGAACGCTGCGCAGCCGCAATACGCTGTCCATCGCAATAAGGGTTGCCGTGTCCATCTGCCCACCATTGCAGCAGGCCCGGTCCATGCACAGAAAAACCGCATAGCCTGTTCAGTATTTGGGATATCCCATGTTTCATATCTATCCAATAGCGTGACCCCATGAACCAGCTGGCAATGACAGTGCACGGCGCTCCCATCACCCTTAGCGGCAAGCCGCTGAGCTTTGCCGACATTGCTCGGATTGGCGCGCGCCGGGCGCGTCTCGTGGCCGATACGGAAGCGCTGACGCGCGTCGCCCAGGCGCGCGTGGTGGTCGAAGAGGCCATCGCCAATCACCAGCCCGTCTATGGCTCGACCACCGGCGTCGGCGCCATGAAGGATGTGGAATGGTCAGATGATCAGCTCGACGCCTTCAATATGGGGCTGGTGCGGGCGCATCACTTCGGTACCGGCGAGGCCTTTTCCAGCGAGATCGTGCGCATCGCCATGGCCATCCGGGTCAACATGGCGCTGACCGGTCGGGTGGGCTGCACCACCGATCTGGTCGATGCCTACCTGGCGCTGCTCTCGACCGACGTCGTGCCCGTCGTACGCCGCACCGGCTCGATCGGTTGCGCCGATATCGGCCTGATGGGCCAGATCGGCGCCGTACTGACCGGGGCCGGCGAGGCCGTGTTCGATGGCCGCCGCCAGCCGGCCGGCGAGGCGCTGTCTGCCGCCGGGCTCAAGGCCTTCCGCCTCGCCCCGCGCGACAGCCTTGCCTCCATTTCGACCAATGCGGTTGGCTACGCCGCCGCCGCCAGCGCCATCCGCGAAGCCGCGGCCACCGTGCGCGTCATGCTGGCTACGGGCCTCACGACAGCCGGCGCGCTCGGCGCCTCGCGCGATCCGTGGAAGGCCGTTGCCCATGTCGGCACCGAGCGCGAAGCCGGTATCGGCGCCTGGCTCTATTTCAATGCCATGGGCTGGGACTGGCCCAACGCCACACACATCCAGGATCCGCTCTCGCTGCGCATGATGAGCCAGGTCTTCGCTACCGGCTTCGAGACGCTGGTCGCCGCGGGCAAGATCCTGCTGGCCGCCACCGGGCGAACCGACGACAATCCTGTCGTCGCCGGCGGGCAGGTCCTGACCTCAGGCGGCTCCCTGCCGCTCGACGTTACGGTGTTCCTCCAGACCGCGCAGCTTGGTCTCGCCCACATCGCGCGCAACTCGTTCAACCGCTGCGTGCTGCTCGGCAATGGCGGGCGCCGCGACCTGCCGGTCAATCTGGTGATGAAGGGCGCGATCGCCACTGGCTTCGGCCCGATCATCAAGCTGGCGGGCGAACTGTTCGCCCGCGTCCTCACCATGACTAACCCGATCTCGGCCAATTCCATGGTGGTGGCCGGCGGCATCGAGGATGAAGCCGCCTTCCTGCCGCTGGTGGTCGAGCGGCTTGAGCGCCAGGTGCTGGCTCTGCGGCGTCTCGCGGCGCTCGAAGCCATGCTTGCCGCGCAGGCCATGGACATTTCCGGCGATACCCCGGGCAACGTGCCAGCCATCATTTACCGCCTGGTCCGTGAGCATGCTGACACATATTGGCAGGATCGGCCGCTATCGGCCGAAGTTGAAGCCGTCGAACAGGCATTGGCCTCCGATGCGCTGATGAACGAACTAATTTCTCACTCAACGATTATGGAGTTGGACGAGTTTTTCGCGCTGGGCCCAGTTGCTTAGCATCCACGGCCTCGCCCAATTCTGCCAAAGGGTTACGTTAGGGACAGCCGGGCTTGGAGCCCGGAGAAAACGGAGAAACCAATGCGCCTCACTTCCAAGCTGCTGACCGCCGCTGCCGCGCTCGCCATCACGATGACAGCGGCCAATGCCCAGGTCGTCGTTTCCTCCAAGATCGATACCGAGGGTGGTGTTCTCGGCAACATCATCAAGCAGGTGCTTGAAGCCAACGATATTCCCGTTGAAGACCGGATCCAGCTCGGCGGCACGCCGATCGTGCGCGAGGCGATCACTGCCGGCGAAATCGACATTTATCCCGAGTACACCGGCAACGCCGCCTTCTTCTTCGAAAAGGCCGATGACCCGCTGTGGAACGACGCTGCCTCGGCCTATGCCGAAGCCGCCAAGCTCGACTTCGATGCCAACAAGATCGTCTGGCTCACCCCGTCGCCGGCCAACAACACCTGGGCCGTTGCCATCCGCAACGACGTTGCCGAAGCCAATAGCCTCAATACCTTCACCGAATTCGGTGCCTGGGTTGCCGGCGGTGGCGAGGTCAAGCTTGCCGCGTCCGCCGAGTTCGTGAACTCGCCGGCGGCTCTCCCCAAGTTCCAGGAAGTCTATGGCTTTACCCTCTCGCCCGACCAGCTCGTGACCCTGTCAGGTGGTGACACCGCCGCGACCATCGCTGCCGCCGCCCAGCAGACCAACGGCGTCAACGCCGCCATGGTCTATGGCACCGATGGTGGCATCGCTCCCTCGGGCCTCAAGGTTCTCACCGACGACAAGGGCGTGCAGCCGGTCTACCAGCCCGCTCCAATCATCCGTGAGGAAGTGCTGGCCGAATACCCGCAGATCGAAGAACTGCTCAAGCCCGTCTTCGAAGGCCTGACCCTCGAAGTGCTGCAGGACCTCAACGGTCGCGTCCAGGTCGGTGGCGAAGCCGCTGCTGCCGTGGCGACGGACTACCTGACCAAGGGTGGTTTCCTGAAGTAAGCGAATGGGTGGGGGCCCCAACCCCCACCCTCATTCCCTCCCCTCAAGGGTGGGGTGAGCCTCCGCAAACGCGAAGCCCGGGAGTCAGCATGAGCCTAGCCGAAACTGCCCCGGCTTCGACCCGCCCGACCTGGCTCGCCCTCGACAAGCTCGGCGTGCTGATCGCGCTCATTGCCGCTGCTGGTGCAGCGCTCCCCTTCGCCTTGTTTCGCGCCAACCGTATCGTGCAGGGCGAACCCCGCTCGCTGCTCGATGCGCTGCCGGGTCTGCCCGCCGGCTTCCTCATCGGCGTACTGCTTGTCGGCTTCGTCGTGGCTCTGCTGCGCTTCCCGGTCCTCGCCAAACTCGTCGCCGGCTTCCTGGTGCTGGCCGTGGTGTTCATCTTCATCGGCCTCTCGGCCAGCTACCTCACCCCTGAAGGCGATACCTTTGCCCGCGTCTCGCCCGGCGCCGGCTTCTGGCTGCTGGTCTTCGCCTTTGCCTTGCTGGTGACCGACGCGCTGACCCGGTTGCGCTTCGCCCCACTGGTGCGGATCGGCATCCTGCTCGCCGTCATCGCCGCCGCTGCCATCCTGCTGTGGAGCGGTAGCTGGAACGATCTGTCCCTGCTCAAGGAATACGGCACCCGTGCGCCGGCCTTCTGGGCCGAGGCGCGCACCCATCTGGCGCTGGCCTTTGGCTCGGTCGCCATCGCCACTGTCATCGGCGTGCCGGTCGGCATACTCTGTTATCGCGTGCGCCCGCTGCGCGCCGCGGTGCTCAACGTGCTCAACATCGTCCAGACCATTCCCTCGATCGCCCTCTTCGGCCTCTTGATCGCGCCGCTGGCCTGGGTCGCCGCCAACATTCCGGGCGCCTCCGCCATCGGCATTTCGGGCATCGGCGCGGCGCCGGCTTTGGTGGCCCTGTTTGCCTATTCGCTGCTGCCCATCGTCTCCAACACGGTGGTGGGCCTGCAAAGCGTCTCGCCGGCAGCGGTGGATGCCGCCAAGGGCATGGGCATGACCAGTGCGCAACGCTTGACGGGCGTCGAGCTGCCGCTGGCCTTTCCGGTCATCCTCACCGGCATCCGCATCGTGCTGGTGCAGAATATCGGCCTCGCCACCATTGCCGCTTTGATCGGCGGCGGCGGCTTTGGCGTTTTCGTGTTCCAGGGCATCGGCCAGACGGCGATGGACCTGGTCCTGCTGGGCGCCGTGCCGACCGTGGCGCTGGCCTTCGCCGCCGCCGTGGTGCTCGATGCACTGGTAGAAATGACGTCGCGCGGGGGGCGCCATCCATGATCGAGATCGACGACATCACCAAAAGCTACGACGGCACCGTCGTAGTCGATCATGTGCACCTCACCATCGAGCCGCGCTCGATCTGCGTCATCGTGGGCACGTCGGGCTCGGGCAAGACCACGCTGATGCGGATGATAAACAAGCTCGTCGAGCCCACCTCGGGTCACATCCGCATCGATGGCGAGGACATAGCGGGCATACCGGCCTACGAACTGCGCCGCCGCATTGGTTATGCCATTCAGGGCCACGGCCTCTTTCCGCATCGCACCGTGGGACAGAACGTGGCGACCGTTCCCAAGCTGCTCGGCTGGGACAAGGGCAAGATAGGCGCCCGCGTCGACGAATTGCTGACCCTGTTCCAGCTCGATCCCGGCGAGTTCCGCGATCGCCTGCCGCATGAACTCAGCGGCGGCCAGCAGCAGCGCGTCGGCGTCGCCCGCGCCCTCGCGGCCTCGCCCAATATCCTGCTGATGGATGAGCCCTATGGAGCACTCGATCCGGTGATCCGCGCCAAGGCGCAGGAAGACCTGCTCGCCATCCAGCGCAAGATGGGTACCACCATCGTTCTGGTGACCCACGACATGGAAGAAGCCATCCACCTGGGCGACAAGATCGCCGTGATGGATAAGGGCAAACTGCTGCAATTCGCCAAGCCGGCTGAGATCATCGCCAATCCGGCGACGCCTTTCGTGGCCGAACTGATTGGCACCAGCGAGCGGCCATTCCGGCTGCTGTCGCTCGCCCGGGTTGCCGACCATGTCGAGGCCGGCGAGGTCGGTGGTGAGCCGATCGAGGCCAGCGCCTCGCTGCGCGACGCCTATGCCGAACTGCTCTGGTCGGGCCGACCGGCTCTGCCGGTGCGGCGCGACGGTCAGATCATCGGGCAGGTGACGCTCAACGCCCTCAGCCGGCTGGCGGCGAGGCCGCAATGAGCATCGGCAACCTGATACGGCTGGCCGTATTCGCCCTGCTTGTGATGTTCCTGGCAAACCCGGACCTTTTCGCCAGCTTCTTCAGCCTCTTCAGCAAGAACGGCCAGCCCGCCATCTACAACCAGGGCAGCCTGCTCGATATCACGCTCAACCACCTGGCCCTGGTGCTGGCCGCCACACTCGGCGCCACCATCTTCGCCGCGGGACTGGCCATTGTGGTAACCCGGCCCTTCGGCGCCGAATTCCTGCCGCTATCCCGATCGCTGGCCAATATCGGCCAGACCTTTCCGCCGGTCGCGGTGCTTGCCCTCGCCGTTCCGGCGATGAACAGTTTTGGCACTGGTCCGACGCTGCTGGCTCTGTTCCTCTATGGCCTGCTGCCGATCTTTGAAAACACGCTGACCGGCCTCACCAACCTGCCGCCCGCGGTGACCGACGCCGCCAAGGGCGTCGGCATGACCGGCTGGCAGCGGCTGGTCAAGGTCGAGCTACCCCTGGCTCTGCCGGTGATCCTTGCCGGCATACGCCTCTCGGTGGTCATCTCGCTCGCCACCGCCACCATCGGTTCCACCGTCGCCGC
The DNA here is from genome assembly GCA_966212275.1 of uncultured Devosia sp. Lineage (GTDB taxonomy): Bacteria > Pseudomonadota > Alphaproteobacteria > Rhizobiales > Devosiaceae > Devosia. The sequence goes on along the minus strand of CBIHQV010000010.1, from coordinate 85,642 downwards.
CCGTACGCTGGGCGAGGTGATCATCGCCGGGCTCCTCTCCAGCAACACCGCCTTCGTCCTGCAAGGCGGCCTTATTGTGGGCGTTCTGGCCGTGCTGATCTATGATGCTTTGTCGGCCCTTGAACGCTGGCTGATGGCGCGGACTGGCCAGTTGGGGAGGGCAGCGGCGTGACCGGCCTTTCCCACAACCACGATGTCACCCCGGCGAAGGCCGGGGTCCATCCTGAGATGGATGGGTTGGGCAGGACCTCAGGATGGATTCCGGCCTTCGCCGGAATGACATCGAGTGATTTGAGAGCTTTTTGACATGTCCGACTTCGATCTTGTCCTCTCCGGCACCGTGGTTCTCCCCGATCGCATCATCGAGAACGGCTACGTCGCCGTTCGCGATGGCAAAGTCGATCACGTCGGCACGGGTACGGCGCCCTCCGCCAGCACGCGCCACGAACTCGGCAGCGCTCTCATCCTCCCCGGCGCCATCGACGCCCAGACCCATTCGCTGAGCCAGAAGAACCAGGAAGACTTCATCTGGTCGACCCGCTCGGCGGCCGCTGGCGGCGTCACCACCATTGTCGACATGCCCTATGACGAGGGCAACCTCGTTTGCTCGGCAGAAGCCGTGCGTATCAAGGTGGCCCATGCCGAGCCGCAGGCGCGCATCGATTTCGCCCTCTATGGCACGATCAATCCCGAAGAGCGCGCCAGCCGGATTTTGGAGCAGGTCGAAGCCGGCGTGGCCGCCTTCAAATTCTCCACCTTTGGCACCGATCCGATACGTTTCCCGCGCATCCCGCCGGCTCTCCTCGAAGAGTGCTTCGCCGCCATCGCCCCCACAGGCCTCACCGCCGGCGTCCACAACGAAGACGACGAGATGGTTCGGGCAGCCATGGCCAAGGTGCAGGCGGCCGGGATCACTGACTATCGCGCCCATGCAATGAGCCGGCCGCCGCTGACCGAGCTGCTGGCCTCGCTGCAAATCTACGAGACCGGCGTCCAGACCGGCTGCCCCGCCCATGTCGTCCATTGCTCGCTCGGTCGCGGCTACGAGATCGCCCGCAGCTACCGCGACCAGGGCTATGCCGCCACCATCGAAGCCTGCATCCACTACCTTGTTCTCGACGAGGAAAACGACGTCGCGCGGCTCGGCGGCAAGGCCAAGATCAATCCGCCGATCCGCCCGCGTGCCGAAGTCGAAAAGCTCTGGGAGCATGTCCGGGCCGGCAATGTGACGATGGTCAGCACCGACCACGTCAGTTGGTCGGAAAACCGCAAGAATTCTCCCAGCATGCTGGCCAATTCTTCCGGGGTGCCGGGCCTCGAAGTCATGGTGCCGCTCTTCGTCATGGGCGCGCTCCAGCGCGACATTCCCCTGACCTGGGCCGCGAGGCTCATGGCCGAAAACCCGGCCCGGCACTTCCGCCTCGACCACCGCAAGGGCGCGCTCTCGGCAGGCAAAGACGCTGATATCACTGTGCTTTTCCCGCGTCCCATCCGCTACGACGCTGCCGCCAGCGGCCACAACGTGGTCGGCTGGTCGCCCTACAACGGCATCGAACTGCCCTGGACCGTCGGCCTGACCTATCTGCGCGGCCAGCAGGTGTTCGACGGCACCACAGTCGCCGAGCCGGGCACCGGACGGTTCGTCAGGCCGGAGCTAAGGCCTTGATACCAAACACTCCCATCCGCGGCGATCGGATCTCCGCCGATATCGACGCCCTGGCCGCCATCACCGAACCCGGCCGCCCCTGGACGCGCCGCGCCTTCACCCCGATGTTCCTCGAAGGCCGCAAGTGGCTTGAAAAAGCTATGCGAGATGCCGGCGCCGTCACCCGCATAGATGCCGCCGGCAACCTGATCGGCACCATTCCCGGCAAGCGCCCGGAACGCGGCACGATCATGCTGGGGAGCCATTCCGACACCGTCCCCGATGGCGGTCGGTTCGACGGCATTGCCGGCGTCGTGGCGGCTCTGGAAGTGGCCAGAGGCCTGCGCGACCGCGGCATAGTGCTTGAGCACACCCTGGAAGTGGTTGATTTCCTTGCCGAAGAGGTCTCGATCTTCGGCGTGTCCTGCATCGGCAGCCGCGGCATGAGCGGCACCAGACCCACAGAATGGCTGACGCGCACAAGCGACGGTCTGACGCTGGAGCAGGGCGTCGCCCAGGTCGGCGGCGACACGAGGCTTCCGGCCTGGCGGGACGACATCAAGGCGTTTCTTGAGCTGCATATCGAGCAGGGCCCTGTGCTGCAGGATCAAAAGCTCGATGTGGGCGTGGTCACGGCCATTGCCGGCATCACGCGCATCGAAATTATCGTGGAAGGCCGGGCGGACCATGCTGGAACGACGCCCATGGGTTCGCGCAAGGATGCATTGACCACCGCTGCTTGGATCGCGCTGGGTGTCGAGGAACTGGGCCGGGCGCTGGCCAGCGGCGAGACGCATTTCGCCGCCACCGTCGGTGAATTCGAGATGACGCCCAATGCCGCCAATGTGGTGCCGGCCCGGGTACGCATGTTGATCGACGCGCGCGCCGAATTGCGGGACGACATGGACCGTTTCGTCGACGAACTCGACCGCGGTGTTGCCGCCATCGCCGAAAAGACGGGCGTCACGGTCTCCGTGCCGCGCATCCTCTCCGACAACCAGCCGACGCCCTGCAATGCCGAACTGCTCGATGTGCTCGACGCTGCCTGCGAGACGGCGGGCGCGCGGCATCGACGCATGGTTTCCGGCGCGGGCCATGACACGGCGTGGATGGCCCGGATCACCCGCGCCGCAATGATCTTCGTGCCCTGCGCCGATGGCCGCAGCCACGCGCCGGACGAATTCGCCACCACCCAGGATATCGCGCTGGGCGCCGCCGTCCTGCTGGACGCCGTGCTGGCGCTCGACACCAAACTGCAAGGAAACACATAATGGGGCGCATCCTTACCGAGAAAGACGTCGAGGCCGCGGTGCGCGGCGGCTCGGTCTATGCGGCGGGTGGCGGTGGTTGGGCCGATCACGGCCGCATGCTGGGCACGGCGGCGGTTCGCGCCGGCCAGCCTGAACTGGTCAGCATCGAAGAACTCGACGCCAACGACTGGGTGGCGACCGCGGCCGCCATCGGCGCGCCGGCCTCGACCACGCCATGGGAAATGCGCGGCGTCGACTACATCAAGGCCGTGCAACTGCTGCAGGACGCGCTGGGCGAAAAGCTCAGCGGGCTGATGGTCGGGCAGAACGGCAAATCTTCGACGCTCAATGGCTGGCTGCCCTCGGCGATCCTGGGCACCAAGGTGGTGGACGCGGTCGGCGACATTCGCGCCCACCCGACGGGCGATATGGGGTCGATCGGCATGGCCGGCTCACCCGCGCAGATGATCCAGACCGCGGTTGGCGGCAACCGGGAAGAAAACCGCTACATCGAACTGGTGACGCGCGGCGCCACGGCCAAGGTGTCGCCCATCCTGCGCACCGCCGCCGACATGTCGGGCGGCTTCATTGCCTCGTGCCGCAACCCCTTACGGGCAAGCTACGTGCAGAAGCACGCCGCGCTGGGCGGCATATCGCTGGCGCTGAAGCTGGGCGAAGCGATGATCGCGGCCGAGGGCAAGGGCCCGGGCAAGATGATCGACGCCATCGTCGAGACAACGGGTGGCGCGATCCTGACCAAGGGCTACATCACCGATATCGACGTGACCTACACCAAGGAGGCCTTCGATATCGGCCGCATCACAGTTGGCGAGGGCGACAAGGCCAGTACGCTCCACGTGATGAACGAATACATGGCCGTCGAGGATGCAGGCGGCGCGCGGCTGGCGACCTTCCCCGACGTGATCACCACGCTCGACGCGGCCGGACAGGCCCTGTCGGTAGGGCAATTGGGCCGCGGCATGTATGTCTTCGTGCTGCATGTGCCCAAGACGATCATTCCGCTGAGCTCGTCGGTAGTCGACCCGGCCGTGTATCCCTTCGTCGAGGAGCGCATGGGGATCGAGCTGGCGAGTTACGCGCTAAGCACTGACTGAGTGCCCTCCCACGGTGTCATCCCGGCGGAGGCCGGGATCCATCCTGAGATGGCGCCGTGTTTACAGACCTCAGGATGGATTCCGGCCTGCGCCGGAATGACATCGAGTTTGGAAAATTCACCATGCCTACACCCAATCCGCGCCATCCCAACTTCCCCATTCCCGGCGGCCCGGAACTGCGCGCCAAGGGGTGGCGGCAGGAGGCGTTGTTGCGGCTCCTCGAGAACGTGCTGAGCGTTGGTGAGAACCCCGATGAGCTGATCGTCTATGCCGCGCTCGGCAAGGCGGCGCGCAATTGGGCGAGCCATAAGGCGATCGTCGAAACCCTGCTGCGCATGGATGAAGACCAGACGCTCATCATCCAGTCGGGCAAGCCGATCGGCCTGCTCAAGACCCACGCCAAGGCGCCGCTGGTCATCATGGCCAATTGCAACATTGTGGGGCAATGGGCCAAGGCCGAGGTGTTCTACGAACTCGAGAAGAAGGGCCTGATCTGCTGGGGCGGGCTGACCGCCGGTGCCTGGCAGTATATCGGCAGCCAGGGTGTCATTCAGGGCACCTATGAAATCTTCATGCGCATTGCCGAGAACCGCTTCGGTGGCTCGCTGGCGGGGCGGTTCATCCTGACAGCGGGTCTCGGTGGCATGGGCGGCGCGCAGCCGCTGGCCGGGCGCATGGCGGGAGCGGCAATTCTCTGTGTCGATATCGACGCCGAACGCGCCCGCAAGCGCCAGGAAATCGGCTACCTCGAAGCGATTGCGCCGGACCTCGATACGGCGCAGGCGATGATCGACAAGGCGGTGGCCGAAAAGCGCGCGACGTCGATCGGGCTGGTCGGCAATGCGGCCGAAATCTACCCGGAGATCGCCCGTCGCGGCATCGTCCCTGACATCGTCACCGACCAGACCAGCGCGCATGACCTCGTCTATGGCTATGTGCCCAAGGGCATGTCGCTGGACGAGGTGCGCCGCCTGCGCGTCGAAGGGCCGGGGCAGTTGATGGCGGCGAGCCGCGCTTCGATCGTCGAGCACGTTCGAGCCATGCTGGCCTTCCAGCAGGCCGGCAGCGAGGTGTTCGACAACGGCAACCTGATCCGCACTCACGCCAAGGCCGGCGGGGTGGAGAATGCCTTCGACATCAAGATTTTCACCGAGGCCTATCTCCGCCCGCTCTTCGCGCGGGCTATCGGGCCGTTCCGCTGGATGGCGCTGTCGGGCGACCCGGAGGACATCCGCAAGATCGACGACAAGTTGCTGGCGATGTTCCCGGACAACAAAATTGTCACCAATTGGATTTCCCTCGCCCGCCAGCATGTGCCATTCGAAGGCCTGCCGGCGCGCATTGCCTGGCTGGGGCATGGCGAGCGCACAGCCTTGGCGCGGGCGGTCAATGCCATGGTCGCCGACGGCACATTGGCGGGCCCGGTGGCCTTCAGCCGCGACCATCTCGATGCGGGCGCCATGGCCCATCCCAACATCATGACCGAGCGGATGAAGGACGGCTCTGACGCCATCGCGGACTGGCCGCTGCTCGATGCCATGCTGCTCTGCTCATCCATGGCCGACCTCGTCGTGGTGCATTCGGGCGGCGGCGGCTATGCCGGCTACATGACGTCGGCGGGCGTCACAGTTGTTGCCGACGGCACACCAGGCGGCGACGAGCGGCTCGAACACGCACTGACTAATGACACGGCTTTGGGCGTCATGCGCTATGCCGATGCGGGCTATGAGGAGAGCTTTGACGAGATCGCGCTGAAGGGGATTGGGCATATCGGGCTCAGCGACCGATAACCCAAACTTGAACGGGCTGAGGCAACGGTTGGGTGGAGCAGGGGTTCTGTCTCGACCGTGTCCGGTGTCGGCGAGCCTCCTTCCGCGGCCATCGCGACGTTCCGAGCAGGCGCAATCGTGCCCGGCTCCACGAACCGATGGAGTTTTCCATGATCCGCATGTCCCGCCTGCTGACCAGCACGCTGCTCTCGACCGCTTTGCTGGCAACGCCCGTTTTGGCCCAATCCGGTGGCGAACCGGCCGAAACGGCGCCCCCAAACGCACCCGACCAGACGCCGGCCTTTGACGGCCAGACGCGTGCGCCGCAACCGGCCGAGCTGGCCGCGGTAACCCAGGACGTGGTGGCCGAAGGGCTGCCGCAGCTCTGGTCGATGGAGTTCCTGCCCGACGGGCGCATGCTCGTCACGGCCAAAGCCGGCGCCATGCATATCGTTGGCGAGGACGGCACGGCAGGCCCCCAGATCACCGGTGTGCCCGAAGTCGATGCCGACGGGCAGGGCGGCCTGCTCGACGTGGCGCTTGCCCCCGACTACGAGAGCAGCGGCCTCATCTACTTCTCGTTCTCCGAGCCGCGCGACGGCGGTAACGGCACCTCGGTGGCATCGGCCAAGCTCGTGCCTGACGATGCCGGCGGTGGCGCGCTGGAAGGCGTCACGGTCATCTTCCAGCAGATGCCCACCTATGACGGCGACAAGCATTTCGGCTCGCGGCTCACCTTTGGCCCGGCAGGCGAACTCTACCTGACGGTCGGCGAGCGCTCCGATGTCGAGCCGCGCGTGCAGGCGCAGGATATTTCGAGCGGCCTCGGCAAGGTGTTCCGCATCGACGCCGCGGGCGCCGCCTTGCCCGACAATCCCTTTGTCGATCAGGATGGGGCGCTGCCCGAAATCTGGAGCCTGGGGCATCGCAACATGCAGGCGGCGGCCCTTGATGGCGAAGGCCGGCTGTGGACGGTGGAACATGGCCCCAAGGGCGGCGACGAACTCAATCGCCCCGAGGCCGGCAAGAATTATGGCTGGCCGGAAGTGACCTATGGCATCGACTATAGCGGCGAGCCTATCGGCGAAGGCATCACGCAAAAGGCCGAAACCGAGCAGCCGGTCTACTACTGGGATCCGGTGATCGCGCCTTCGGGCATGGCTTTCTATGAGGGCGAGGAATTCCCGACCTGGAAGAACGCCTTCCTCATCGGTGGCCTCGTGGCCGAGGGTGTCGTCGTCGTGCATCTCGAGGGCGACCAGGTCGCTTTCGAAGAGCGCGTTCCGCTTGAGGCGCGCGTTCGCGACGTGAAGGTCGGTCCCGACGGCGCCGTCTATGCGGTGACCGAAAATCCGGACGCAGGTACCTCGCAGATCATCCGTCTATCGAGCAGCGGCTGATCAGGCTGACACCGCGGCCGGCAGGCTCACCACCTGTCGGCTGCGCAGCGCATCGCCCACAGCAAAGATGGTCGGCGCCGACAGCGGGAAAGCCTCTACCGCCTTGACCGCCTCGCCAATCGTGCCGCGCCAGACCTGTTCGTCGGCGCGGCCGACATTGCCGGCAATGATGGCTGGCGTGTCGAGGCCCATGCCTTGGGCGCGGAGCTGGCTGACGATCTCGGGCAGGGTGCGGCGGGACATGTAATAGACGCTGGTGGTCGCCGGATCGGCGAGGCCGACCCAGTTGAGCGTATCGGGCAGCACGCCCTTGCGCGAATGGCCGGTGACGAAACGCACAGATTGGGCGTGGTCGCGATGGGTGAGCGAAATGCCGAGGCGACTGGCCAACGCCAGCGCAGCGGTAACGCCCGGCACGACACTGACTGATATGCCGTGGTTTTCCAGCATCTCGATCTCTTCGCCCGCGCGGCCGAAGATCATCGGGTCGCCGGACTTGAGGCGGACAACATGCTTGCCCTGGCGCGCCAGCGTCAGCATCATCTCGTTGATGTCTTCCTGGCGGCAGCTTTCGCGCGCGGCGCGCTTGCCGACCAGCAGGCGCTTGGCCTCGCGGCGGGCCAGTTCGAGCACATCCGACGACACCAGGTCATCGAAAAGGATTACGTCGGCCGACTGCAAAGCGCGCACGGCCTTGATCGTCAGCAGGTCGGCATCGCCCGGTCCGGCGCCGACCAGCGTCACGCGTCCGATAGAGGGGGCGGCGGAGATGGCTTCGATATCGCCATCCATCGGCGTCGGTGCCTCGTCGCCAAAGGCGCGGTCGACCAGGCGCTCCCAGAAGGCGCGGCGCTGCGGGCCGGCTTCGAGGCGGTCCATGACATTGGCGCGCACCTGCTGGGCCAGCCGCGCCCAGGCGCTGAGCGTGGTGGGTAGCAGCGTCTCGATGCGGCGGCGCACCGCCTGACCCAGAATAGGGGCCGCTCCGGCGGTGGAAATGCCGACGACCACCGGCGAGCGATTGACGATGGTGCCGAACTGGAACTGGCAGAACTCCGGCCGGTCGATGACGTTGTAGGGCACAGACGCGTCGCGGGCCGCCTCGACGAAGGCGACGGCCTGGGCGTCGTCCTCGATATCGGCAACGGCGAGGGCGGCGCCGGACAGGTCGGACGGAGACCAGTGGCAATCGACGAGGCTGATCGTGCCGGCGGCGGCGCCGGTTTCGGCAAGGGCGATGAGTTCGTCGCACCATTGGTCGATCGGCGCCAGCACCTGCACATGCGCGCCGGCCGCGGCCAGCAGTTCGATCTTCCAGGTCGCCGCCTCGGACCCGCCAATGGCAACAACGCGCTTGCCGATCAGATCGAAGAACACCGGCAGCACCGCCAGCGGCGCGACCCGGTCGGGGCGGGATTTACTCGGCTGCCTGGAGACCACGTGCATCGATGATTCCTCTGATTTCAGCGCGGCAGGAACCGCAATTGGTTCCGGCTTTGGTGCAGGCGCCCACGGCCTCGACCGTGGTGCAGCCCTGCTGCGTGATGGCGGCGGTGATGGTGTTGATGCCCACCGAGAAGCAGGAGCAGACGATGGCGCCGCTATCGGGCATGTCGGCGCCCGGACGGCCGGCAAGGACGGCCACCGCGCTCAGCTTTTCGGCGACCAGCAGGTCGGCAGCCCACTGGCGCGACACCAGAACAGGATCGGGCGAGGTGTAGAGCGCTACCAGCAGCCGGCCGTCGTCGAACACCGCGAAGCTGCTGCGACCCGAACGAGCATCGCGGACGCTCTGCACCGTGGCGGTGGCGGGCAGGGCAAAGGCGGTTCTGAGCCAGGCTGCGAGGTCGCCCGGTTCGTTGAACCAGGCGAGTTCGCCGCGTATGCCGCCATTGGCCTCGGCAATGGCCCAGTAGTCGGCATCGAGCGTCGGGCGGTTGGTCGAGACAAAGAAGCCGTAGAGCTTGGTATGGACCGGCTCGGCATGAACCTCTGCCATCTTCAGCGCTGGCTGGGACGAGACTGGATCGACCTTGGCGCTGACCAGCACGTCGACGCGCCCGTTCGAGGCGAATTGCTCGGTCCAGTGCATGGGAACGAACAGATGTCCGCGCCGCTGCCGGTCGGTCACCAGCGCGCGGACCAGGGCGCTGCCATGGCGGTTGCTGAGGCGAACCAGCGTCGCCCGGCGGATATTGTGCCGTTCGGCATCGGCCGGGTGAATCTCGACGAAGGGCTCGGCGTAGTGTGCCGAAAGGCGTGCCGCTTTGCCGGTGCGCGTCATGGTGTGCCAATGGTCGCGCACGCGGCCGGTATTGAGGATGAACCGACCGGGAGCCGGGGCGAAGGGTGGCGGCGGCAGCACCGGCAAGAAGCGTGCCTTGCCATCCGGCGTAAAGAAGCGGCCATCGCCGAACATGCGGGCAGTCGGCCGGTGGCGGACGGGCCATTGCGTGGGGGCGAGGCGCTCGTAGTCGGCGTCGCCCAGACCCGACAGATCGAAGTCACGGCTGCCATCATTTTCGAAGGCCGAGAGCGCGACGTGTTCCGCGAAGATTTGCGACGGACCCTGATAGTCGAAGGCCGTGGCAAAGCCCATGCGCTTGGCGACTTCCTTGATGATCCACCAGTCGGGGCGCACCTCGCCCGGCAAAGCCAGGAACGGGCGCTGCCGCGAAATTCGGCGCTCCGAATTGGTCACCGTGCCGTCCTTCTCGCCCCAGCCGGCGGCGGGCAGGCGGACGTGGGCGGTGACCCCGGTATCGGTGCGGGCGGACATGTCGGAGACGACCACGAACGGGCAGGCCTCCAGCGCCGCGCGCACCGAGTCGGCTTCGGGCATGGAGTCGACCGGATTGGTGGCCATGATCCAGACGGCCTTGATGTCACCGCGGCCGATGGCGGCAAACATGTCGACGGCCTTGAGGCCAGGCCCGGTGGCAACGTCGCTGCTGCCCCAGAAGCGGCTGACCCGATCGATGGCCTCGGGGGTGAAGTCCATATGGGCCGCAAGCATGTTGGCGAGGCCGCCAACCTCGCGGCCGCCCATGGCATTGGGCTGCCCGGTGATCGAAAATGGCCCCATGCCGGGCCGGCCGATGCGGCCGGTCGCCAGATGGCAATTGATGATGGCGTTGACCTTGTCCGTGCCGGACGAGGACTGATTGACGCCCTGCGAATAGACGGTCACGACCTTCTCGGTGCGGGCGAACCAGTCATAGAACAGCTCAATGGCCTTGGCCGGAATACCGGTCGCGCTGGCAACGCGATCGAGCGGCCAGTCTTCAGCGACCAGCAGTGCGGCTTCATAGCCACTGGTGTGGTCGGCGATGAAATCGGGCACCGTCTTGCCATTGGTCGACAGGTGCTCCAGCAGCCCGACAAACAGCGCGCTGTCGCCGTCGGACTGAACGGGGAGATGCAGGTCGGCGATATCGGCGGTGACGGTGCGGCGCGGATCGATCAGGACGACGCGCATGTCCGGACGTTCGGCCTTGGCCTTGACGATGCGCTGGTAGAGCACCGGGTGGCACCAGCCCAGATTGCTACCGACCAGCACGATGAGGTCGGCCAGTTCCAGGTCTTCGTAATTGCCAGGCACCGTATCGGAGCCGAAGGCGCGCTTGTGGCCGGCCACCGACGAGGCCATGCAGAGGCGCGAATTGGTGTCCATGTTGCCCGAACCGATGAAGCCCTTCATCAGCTTGTTGGCGACGTAGTAGTCCTCGGTGAGCAACTGGCCTGAGCCATAGATGGCCACCGAATTGGGGCCATGCTCGTCAATGGTCTGGCGGAAGCGGGCGGCCACCAGGTCGAGGGCCTGGTCCCAGCCGGCGCGTTCGCCGCCAATCTCGGGATAGAGCAGGCGTCCGTCGAGCGAGAGCGTTTCCCCCAGCGCCGAGCCCTTGGAGCAGAGGCGCCCGAAATTGGCTGGATGCTCGGGATCGCCCGCAATCGTCACGCTGCCATCGACCTGGGGCGTGGCCAGCACGCCGCAGCCCACCCCGCAATAAGGGCAGGTGGTGCGAACAGCGGCGGGAGTGGTGTGAATGGTCATGCGGCCAATTTCAGAAAAGCGGATTTGCGGCCGTTGCAGCAGCGGGTGTTAGCCCGCGAGGCTGCAACGGCCCCCGTAGGGTCCAGGGGGTTACCCCCTTGATAGGCTTGGCCGAAGATCAGCATGTTGCGCACGCTGGTCGTGTCCTCTCGCTTGCGCAGCAGGTCGAAGAACCAGGGGCCGTCGGCGGTTTCGCCATAGAGCACGGCGCCGACGATGCGGTCGTCCTTGAGGATCAGGCGCTTGTAGACGCCGCCCTGATCATCCTGCAGCACGATCTCTTCGCGATCCTCACCAACGGCGAAATCGCCGGCCGAGTAGACCGCGATGCCGGTGACCTTGAGCTGGGTGGCGGTTTCGACCGGATGGAACGCCGCCGGCTTGCCGGCCAGGGTCAGCGCGGCAACCTTGGCCATGTCGTAGAGCGGCGCGACGAGGCCGTAGCAGATGGTTTCGTGCTCGACGCATTCGCCCAGCGCCAGAATGTGCGGATCGGACGTGCGCATCTGGTCATCGACCACGATGCCGCGCTCCACATAGATGCCGGCATCGGTGGCGATGCGGGTTTCCGGGCGGATGCCGACCGCCATGACCACGATATCGGCCGGGTAAGTGGTGTTGTCGTCGAGCATGACGGCTTCGACCTTGCCCTCGCCGACGATGGCCGAGGTCTGCGCGTTGCAGTGCACGACGATGCCGCGGGCTTCGAGGGCCTTTTGCAGCAACTGACCCGCCGAAGGATCGAGCTGGCGGTTCATCAGGTGGCCGACGGCATGGAGGACGACCACTTCCATGCCGCGCAGACGGAGCGCTGCGGCGGCCTCGAGCCCGAGCAACCCGCCGCCGATGACGACAGCATGGGCATTGGGACGGGCGGCGGCCGATATCATGGTGTTGACGTCGTCGAGGTCGCGGAAGGAGATGACGCCCGGTAGGTCCTTACCCACGATGGGGGGCACGAAGGGCGCCGAACCCGTGGCGATGATCAGCTTGTCATAGGGCGTTTCGCCCGAGCGGGAGATCACCACCTTGCGGTGGCGATCGATGGCGGTGACATGCTCGCCAAAGCGCGTGGTCACGCCGTTTCGAGCGTACCAGTCGGCGTCGTGGGTGATGATCTGCTCGTAGGTCTTCTCGCCGGCCAGGACAGGCGAAAGCATCAGGCGGTTGTAGTTGCCGCGCGGTTCGGCGCCGAACAGGGTGACCTGGTAGGCGCCGGGCGCTTCCTCGAACAGGTGTTCGAGCGCCCGGCCCGACGCCATGCCGGCGCCGACAACCACGAGTTTCTGCACGGGCTGGTTCATGCCGGCTCGCCTGCAGGCTGCCGGCTGAGCTGGCGGACCGCCGAGTGCATCCACAGCAGCGACACCGCGACCAGCACGAAGATGGCGGCAAAGCAGCTCGACCAGATGCCGGTAAGGTCGTTGAGCACGCCGAACAGCAGCGGCAGGATGAAACCGCCCAGGCCGCCGATCATGCCGACCAAGCCGCCGACCGCACCGACATTGCCCGGATAGTAGGCCGGGATGTGCTTGAACACGGCGGCCTTGCCCAGGCTCATGAAGAAACCAAGCACGAAGACCAGCGCGATGAAGGCCCAGGGGCTGATCTCGAAATGCAGCGAGACCGGGCCGTTGATACCCTGGACGACATAGTCGGCGGTGGGCAGGGCCAGGATGAAGGTCGCGACCAGCGAGACGCCGAACGTCCAGTAGAGCACGGTCCGGGCGCCGATGCGGTCTGACAGCGTGCCGCCATAGGCGCGGAAGACGCTGGCAGGGATCGAGTAGAAGGCGGCGACCATGCCGGCGGTGGCGATATCGAAGCCATAGACGCCGATGAGGTAGCGCGGCAGCCACAGCGTCAGGGCGACGAAGGCGCCGAAGGCGAAGAAGTAGTAGAGGGCGAAGCGCCAGACCTGCAGGTTGCGCAGCGGCTCGAACTCACTGAGGAAGCTCTTGGGCTGGAAACCTTCCCGACGGCGCTGGATGGTGATCGGGTCGTCCTCGGTGGTGAACCAGAAGATGACGGCCATGACGGCCAGGGCCGAGGCCCAGATCAGCGCCACCGACTGCCAGCCCCAGGCCAGCATGACGAAGGGCGCGAGGAACTTGGTGACCGCTGCGCCGACATTGCCGACGCCGAAAATGCCCAGTGCCGTACCCTGCTTGCCCGCCGGGTAGAAGCGCGACACATAGGCCACGCCGACCGCGAACGAGCCGCCGGCGAGACCAACGCCGAGCGCTGCCAGCAGGAACTGCTCATAGGTCTGGGCGAAGGTGAGCAGGAAGGTCGCCAGCGCGGCGGCCAGCATGGTGATGACATAGACGATGCGGCCGCCCATGCGGTCGGTCAGGATGCCCAGCAGCACCCGCACCAGAGAGCCGGTGAGCACTGGGGTGCCGATCAGCAGGCCGAACTGGGTCTCGCTGAGGCCAAGCTGGGTCTTCAGCGACACGCCCAGGATGGAGAAGATGGTCCACACGGCAAAGCAGATCGTGAAGGCGATGGTGGACAGGGCCAGCGCGCGCGTCGGTTGCGCTTGGTTTGTGGAAGGAGCCTGGTTCATTTCACTTGCACCGTGGAAAACGAAAAGCCGCCGACAGAAATCGCGCTCTGGAATGGTCCAGTCGCTCATCCGTCGGCGGCGTTGCCGGGTATGGCGCCCAGCTTTGGACGCCTGCTATGTGGGGCAACTCGGGAGGAGCGCCGTTGTCCAAGGCAATGCACGTTGCGTGCCAAGTCGGGAAAATCCGAATTTAGCGTTGCATGGCAGGCGTTTGAGCTTGTCGCTCCAGAGGTGACCGTTTGTGGGTGGTTAGGGCGCGGGCCCAAAACTCAGCCAACTTGCCTAATTCATGACCAGCGCCTTGGTGCTGCCCAAATGTGGATCAGGCTGCTTCGACAAAACGATGACGTTCGTAGAGGAACTTGAGCACGGCCTCGCGGCACTTGAGGTACGTCCGGTCGGCCGCCAGATCGAGGCGCTGGCGCGGCCGATCCAGCGGCACATCGAGGATTTCGCCGATACGCGCGGCCGGGCCATTGGTCATCATGACGATGCGATCGCTCAGCAGCACGGCTTCGTCGACGTCATGGGTGATCATGATCATGGTATTGCCCAGCCGCTTCTGGATATCCATCACCGCATCCTGCAGATGCGCGCGGGTCAGGGCGTCCAGCGCGCCGAAGGGTTCATCGAGCAGCAGGATCTTGGGTTGCATGGCCAATGCTCGGGCAATGCCGACGCGCTGCTTCATGCCGCCGGAAATCTCGGTTGGGCGCTTGTCCTTGGCGTGAGACATCTGAACCAGATCGAGGTTCTGCATGATCCAGTCATGCCGCTCGGCGCCGGTCTTGGTGCGGCCGAAAACCTTGGCGACCGCCAGGTTGACGTTTTCATAGACGGTGAGCCAAGGCAGCAGCGAATGGTTCTGGAACACCACGGCCCGTTCCGGGCCAGGGCCGTTGACCTCGCGCCCCTCAAGCTGAATGCCGCCCGATGAAACTTCGGTCAGTCCGGCAATCAGGTTGAGCAGGGTAGACTTGCCGCAGCCGGAATGGCCGATGATCGAGATCACCTGGCCCTGGTCGATATTGATGCTGATATCCTTGAGCACCTCCGAGCGGACGCCGCCGCGGTCGAAGTGTTTGTCGACGTTTTCGATCTTGAGATAGGTCATTGCTGGCGTCCTCAGTTGGCGGATGTGCCGCGGGTGACGAAGGCGCCGATGGCCGCTACCAGACGGTCGAGCATGAAGCCGACGACCCCGATATAGGCCAGCGCCACGATGATGTCGGAGAGGCGAGAACTGTTCCACGCATCCCAGATGAAGAAACCGATGCCCACGCCGCCGGTGAGCATTTCGGCAGCAACGATGGCGAGCCAGGAGAGACCGACGCCAATCCGCAGGCCCGTGAAGATGTAGGGCGCTGCGGCCGGGATCATGATCTTGAAGAAGAACTCGACCTGGTTGAGCTGCAGGATCTGGGCGACGTTGCGGTAATCCTGCGGGATATTGCGGACGCCCACGGCGGTATTGATCAGGATCGGCCAGACCGAGGTGATGAAGATCACGAAGATGGCCGAAGGCGCCGCATCCATGAAAGCCGCCAGCGACAGCGGCAGCCACGCCAGCGGCGGCACGGTGCGCAGGATCTGGAAGATCGGATCGAGCCCGCGCATGGCCCAGATCGATTGGCCGATCAGCGCGCCGACGGAGACGCCGACCACGGCGGCAAGGCCAAAGCCGATGGCAACGCGCTGCAGCGAGGTCAGCACTCGCAGCCCAAGGCCAATATCGCCCTGGCCATAGTCGAAGAACGGGCTGTAAATCAGCTCGGCAGCTTCGCCCCAGATGCGGCTTGGTGACGGCAGGGAGGCGCCAGGCGTCGAGCAGAGGATTTCCCAGACGATCAGTCCGAACGCCATGACCACCAGCGGCGGAATGACATTGGCGGCGATCTGACCGAGCGTCTTCTGCAAGGAACTCGGCCGCAAGGCGGGCCGGGGCAGGGCGATGACATCGGCCTTGGTGGGGGTCGGTGGCGCCACTGGAGTGGTGAGGCGCTGGATGGTGGCGGTCATGATCATGTCCTTTCGGGGCAAGGCCGGAAAGGGTGCGGGGACTGGCCCCGCACCGCGTGGGCTCAGACCATTGCCTTGATGGCGAGGCTGTCGAGATAGGCGGTCGGGTTGGCCGGATCGAACACCTTGCCGTCAAAGAAGGTCTCGGGGCCGCGCGATGTGCCTTCCGGAATGTCCGCAGCCGCGACGCCGAGAGCGGCAGCGGCGCCGCGCCAGATATCTTCGCGGTTGACCTGGTCGACGGTGGCGGTGATGTCGGTCGTGCCCGGCAGGTAGCCCCAGCGGATATTCTCGGTGAGGAACCAGGCGTCATGGCTCTTGAAGGGGTAGGACGCATGGTCCTTCCAGAATTTCATTTCGAGCCCGGTGGCGGTGGCGATGCGGCCATTGCCGTAGTTGATGTCGCCCTTGAGACGCCCGGCCACGTCGGCCGCGGGAATGCCGAACCAGCTTCGCTTGCCCAGGATGTTGGCCAGCTCTTCCTTGTTCTCGGTGGCGTCAGCCCACTGCGCCGCTTCCATCACCGCCATCAGGATGGCTTGGGTGGCGACCGGATTGGCCTCGATGAAGTCGTTGCGCAGGCTCAGCGCCTTTTCCGGGTGGCCCTTCCAGATCTCGCCCGTCGTCGCGGCGGTGAAGCCGATGCCCTGGTTGACGAGCTGCTCGTTCCAAGGCTCGCCCACGCAGAACGCGTCCATGGTGCCCACCTTCATGTTGGCGACCATTTGCGGAGGCGGCACGGTGATCAGCGAGACTTCGCTGGTCGGATCGATGCCGCCGGCGGCGAGCCAGTACCTGATCCACATGTCATGGGTGCCGCCGGGGAAGGTCATGGCGACGTTGACCTCCTGCCCGGCCGCCTTGCGCTCGGCGAAGATGGCCTTGAGCGGGCTGGAATCGAGGCCGGCGCCGGCATCCTTGTGCGCCTGGCTGACCGAGATGGCCTGGGCGTCGAGGTTGAGGCGCGCGATGATCGACATCGGCACCGGCGTGCCGCCGGTCACCGTACCCAGGCTCATCAGATAGGGCATGGGCGTCAGGATATGCGCGCCGTCGATACCGTTGGCAGCGCCGCCCAGTACGAGATTGTCGCGCGTGGCGCCCCATGACGCCTGCTTCATCACTTCCACATCGGGCACGCCATGCTTGGCGAACAGTCCCTTTTCCAGCGCGATGATCAGCGGCGAGGAATCCGTGAGGGCAATGAAGCCCAGTTTGGCACCGGTCACTTCCGGGCCTGCGCCCTGGGCAAAGGCCCCGGACGGAAAGAGCGTCCGTGCCGCAACCAGGGTCGCTGCTGTTGCCGTTGCGCCCTTCAGAAATCCGCGGCGGGTCGTCGTGGTCTGCGTCATCAAGTTCTCCATCTGCACCGATTGGAAAAACAAAAAAGCCGCCAACGGTGTCAGCACGCGTCTTGCGACTGCATGCTTTCGCCTGTTGGCAGCTTTGCCTGGGGACGCCCATCATTGGGCGTCGGCTTTAGTGTCTTGAAGGGGCCGTCTTGGGAGGAGCGCCTTCGCCAACAGACATTGCACGAACCGTGCCAAAGCGATGTCAGCCTGGTTTTCGGTTTGACGTCAGGGCTTTAGGCGGAAACCGAAAAGGCCATGCGCAACCCAACGGCGGCGGCGCTCGCTCAAACGGGCAGCAAGTTGCCTACGAAGATAGCATTTTTGGAAAGTGCCTAAATTTGGCTCAGACGGCGTTTCGCTGGCCAGCAATGTAGTCTTCGAGGGCTTCCGGGTCGAAAATCTGACCATCGAAAAAGCGATCGGGACCCATGACCAGGGTGCGGCCGCGGGCGGCAATTTCCCCTGACGTCGCGCGAGCGCCGTCGATCTTGTAATCGGCCGTGGGAACGGCGACGCCCAGCGGTTCCAGCGCGCTCCGGTAGAGGTCGGGGCGGAAGCAGCCGGCGGCGGTGTCCGCATTGGCGGCGCTTGCATTGGCCTCGCCCCAGCGGACCATCTGCGAATAGTACCAGAGGGCGTGGCTCTTCCACGGGAAGTTCGCCGCGCTGGCATGCGGCATGAAGTAATCGGGAACGTGGCGGACATCGCCGCCGCCGACATCGAGCATGCCGGTCAGCGCCCGCGCCGCGATCTCGCTGCTCGTGTCGAGGTAGGCGGGGCCTGCCATGATGCGCGCCGCCTCGGGGTGGTTGGTCGGATCGGCGCACCACACGCCGGCATAGTAGATCGCCCGGATGACAGCGGCCACCAGGTCCGGATGTTCATCTGCCCAGGCAGTGCGCATGCCGATGACCTTGTCGGGGCTCGACTGCCAGATCGATGCCTTGACGGTGGCGATATGGGCGCCCTTGGTGGCAACGCCGATGCTGTTCCACGGCTCGCCGACGCAATAGCCATCGATGCCGCCCGTGCCCAGCGCGTCCGGCAGCAGCGGCGGGGGCAGCACGACGATCTCCACGTCACGGTCGGGAACAATGCCGCTGGCGGCCAGCCAGTAGCGCAACTCGTAGTTGTGGGACGAGGTCTGGTGCACGACGCCGAAGCGGAGCTTGCGCGACGAGCCGGCAACGACCCGGGCAAGGGCCGCGCCGGCCGGGCCGGCGGCAAGGTCGCCTTGCGCGCCCTGGTCAGCCATTGCCTTCCAGAGGTCGGCGCTGACGCTGATCGCATTGTTGCCGAGGCCGAGCACAACAGGGGCGATCATCGGCGTGGCGATGGGCGTGAGGCCAAGGCTGGCCGCGATCGGCATGGGCGCCAGCATCTGGGCAATGTCGAAATGGCCGATGGCGGCGCGATCGCGGATATTGGCCCAGCTCGTCTCGCGCACGAGACGCAGGTCCAGCCCCTCCGCCGCCGCGAAACCCTTCTCCTGCGCCAGAACCAGCAGCGCGCTGTCGAGCAGGGGCAGGAATCCAGCGGTCAGATGGGTGAGGGGCATGGCATTTCCTATGGGCCGAGAAGGTCGGCCGCGGTCACAAGGCTCTGCGCGACGTCAACTATTCTTCGGTTCTGGTTCATGGCGGTGGAGCGGAGCAGGGCATAGGCATCGGCCTCACTGAGACGGCGCGTGCGCATCAGGATGCCCTTGGCCTGTTCGATGATCTTGCGGTCTTCCAGTTCGCTGCGGGCCTGTTCGAGTTCCCGCGTCAGGCGGGAAAAGGCGTTGAAACGCGAAATGGCCATGTCGAGGATAGGCTTGACGCGTTCCTTCTTGAGCCCGTCCACGACATAGGCCGAAACGCCGGCCTCTACGGCCTTCTCGATCATGGCGCCGTCGGAGCGATCGACGAACATGGCGATGGGCCGCTGGACCGCGCGGGACAGCGAGAAGAAATGCTCGAGCGTGTCGCGCTTTGGGTTCTCGAGGTCGATGACGATGACATCGGGCCGCGTCGTCTCGATCGTCCGGGCGACCTCGTTGACGTCGTGGATCACCACGACCCTGGAGTGCCCGGCCTCTCGCAGCCCCTCCTCGATAATGGAGGCGCGGATGCGATTCTCGTCGATGATCAGAACTGAGAGGTCGGGCTTGGGCATCGGCCGCACTTATGCCGGTGCCCAGAAAAAGCACAAGAGCCAACTATGCACAATTCGTATGCATAATTATTGGGCGGCCGCCACGCTACCCCTTGGAGGCGGGCTCGTTGCGCCAGCTATATTGGGGCGAATAACCCAGCATCCGCTTGGCCTTTTCGATGGAGAGCAGCGTGCCATTGGTGGTGAGATTGCCCTTGGCCGGCACGTCCGGAAAAACTTCCGCCAGCAGCGACATGTTGGAACGGCTCATGACCGTGTCGGCATTGGCGATGATGAAGGCCTCAAAGCCGGTGAAATCCGCCTGGATCGAACGGCGCACGGCCTGGGCGCCGTCGCGGGCATCGATATAGCCCCACAGATTCCACTTGCGGCTGCGCGGATCGGCGTCGAAGCGGGGGAAGGCGGCGTAATCTTCCGGATACATGACATTGGAGAATCGCAGGCCGACGATGCGCAGCGTCGGGTCCCAGCGACAGAACTGGGCCGCCATGGTCTCGTCGAGCAGTTTTCCCAGCGAGTACGCAGACTCGGGGCGCGGATAGTATTCCTCGTCCACCGGCGCATAGGGCGGCGGCGTTTCGAAGGGCAGGCCGAGCACCGTTTCGCTCGAGGCAAAGACGATGTTCTTGATGCCAGCGAGTCGGCTGGCCTCGAACACGTTGTACGTGGTCGGCACGTTGTTGGCGAAAGTCCGCGCGTTGGCCGCCAGCCCGGGAGCCGGAATTGCGGCCAGATGCACCACGGCATCGAACGGTCCCTTGCGCTCGTCGACGCCGCCCAGGATAGCGGCGGCGACTTCGCCGAAGTTGGTCAGGTCGATCCGCACGCTCGGGCAGATGGGTTCGGGCAAAAGCTGCTGGTCGATGTTGAGCACGTCGTAGCCATGCGCGACCAGGTCGCGCAAAACGGCGCGCCCAAGCTTGCCGCTACCGCCCGTCACCAGAACCTTGGCCATGCGAACCTCCTCTATTCTCATACGATTTTTCGTTGTGGTCGTCGGCAAGCCTATGCCGGAACGCCGCCGCTGCCAACGGTCCCAGCGCAATCTTGCCAGGTAAACAAATGATGAATGGGCGTCTCAGGGGCGGTTCAAACGGCGGGGCGCATAACTGGTCTCACGGTCGATCACAGGCATCGACATGGCTGCAGCAAGCGGCCCCAAACCAGGAGACCACAAATGTTCAAGACCACCGTTCTGACCCTTGTTGTCGGACTCGTTACCGCCGCCAGCGTCATGCCCAGCAACGCTCAGTTCATCGCCAACAATCAAAGAAAGCCGAACATTTCGACCACCGACGAGGAATGTTCCTACCAGCTCAACTACATGCCGCGCGTGACCCGCGCTCACATCGATTCCATCCAGGGCCGCGAAGTCTACCTGATCCCGGTTTGCGAAGATGGCCTGCTCGGCCGCAACGATGACTATGGCTGGCTGTTCACCGCCGGCAATGTCGGCACGCTCCGCCTGCCCATCGCCCGCAATGCCACGCTTATGTCGGCACTGACCGCCGAGGGCTACGACCACCAGGACGTGGTCTCGCTCCGCTTCGGCGGCGACGGCAGCATCGCCCTTTACGTCCACCAGCGCACCCTGCGCTGAACGGCCACGCGCTGCCGCGCCCGCCAGGAACCGCCCCGGATTCGCTTAGGTAGACGAATTATGAATGCCAGCCTCAGGGGCGGTTCAAAGGCGAGGGCGCAAAACCCCATCAAGGTCGATGACGAACATCGACATCGCCGCACAGCGGCTCAACTCACCGGAGAAAACAATGTTCAAGACCACCGTCCTCGCCGCGCTCGTCGGCATTCTCACCGCCACCGCCGTGGTGCCCAGCAATGCAGCCGTGCTCCTGCCCAAGCCGCCCAAGGCGTCCTCGGCCGACGACTGTGCCTACCAGCTCAACTACATGCCGCGCGTGACCCGCGACGCCATCGAATCCATCGAGGGTCGCCTGGTTTTCCTGGTTCCGGTCTGCGAGACCGGCGGCAATCGTGACGATTATGGCGACCTGTTCAACTCGGGCAATGTCGGCACGCTGCGCCTGCCAATCGCCCACAATGCCACGCTGATGTCGGCGCTGACGGCTGAAGGCTACGACCACCAGGACGTCGTTTCGCTGCGCTTCGGCGGCGACGGCAGCATCGCCCTCT
Organism: uncultured Devosia sp.; assembly: GCA_966212275.1. GTDB lineage: Bacteria > Pseudomonadota > Alphaproteobacteria > Rhizobiales > Devosiaceae > Devosia. Next base: position 64,158 of record CBIHQV010000010.1, on the reverse strand, counting down.
ACGTCCACCAGCGCGACATGCGCTGACCTGAGCCCCAACCCTGCCCGCCAGATGAACGGTTTCTGAACGACGATCTCACGATCAGTTCAAGCCGGATCGGGCAGGGTGATCTCAACAAACGAATTGTCCCGGAGGGATCAAATGAACAAGCAACAGGAAAAAGTTTTGGTCGCCACGCTCTGCGGCCTCGTGATTGCCGCAGCCGGCGCCTTCGCCGTGCAGCCCGCCATGGCCGCCGGCTACCAGGTCGACGAACTGGCTCAGGTGACCGGCGTCGCCCAGTGGGACCGGCTCAATGTCCGCAAGTGGCCCGCCGCCTACTCGCAGAAGATCGGCGCTTTCGAAGTCGGCAGCCATGTGTGGGTCGAGCGCTGCATCGAAGCCCAGTCCGGCGCGGATTGGTGCCTCATCGACGCGCAGGACACCAGCGGCTGGGTCAACTCGCGCTACCTGACCGTCGTCTACGACTGGGACCGCTAGTCCCAGTCGGGAGCGCTTCTTTCGAAGCGCCCGGGGCATCGGCGACGGCGGAGACCTGGCTGGATTGCGGCTCAACCATCGCCGCAGATCGTAGCTGCAAGACTTTCGGGTCTCCACCCTCGCTGATGCGAGTTTCGTGCCTGCCTCCTTCCCATGCTCTGTTGACTTTTCCGGTCCTGCGCTGTTCGTGAGAACCGCCTGGACCGGAGTTTTTTGTGATGGATGCCAACCCCATTCTTGCCGAAGCCATTCGTGGCAACTGGGTCGAGAACCGACACCGCGGCGCCTATGTCGTGGTCGATGCCGATGGAAAGATCATCGCCTCGGCCGGCGATATCGAGCGCCCGATTTTTCCGCGCTCGGCAATCAAGTCCATGCAGGCGCTGCCGATTTTCGCGCGCCAGGCCGAAGGCAAGTTTCACCACACCGAGGAAGAGCTGGCACTGGCCTGCGCCAGCCACCACGGCGAGGACGCGCATGTCGCGACGGCCAACGGGTTGCTGACCCGCATTGGCCTGTCGGCGGCGGACCTCGAATGCGGGGCACATGCGCCCACCAATGCCGCGGCGCGCGAGGCGCTGCGGGCGGCCGGGGCGGAGCCGAGCCCGCTGCACAACAATTGCTCGGGTAAGCACTCGGGCATGCTGAGCGTGGCGCTTGCCATGGGTGTGCCGACGGCTGGCTATGTCGGGCGGGAGCACGACGTGCAGAAGGTCGTTCGCGCGGCCGTGGAAGCGGTGATCGGCGAGAGCCTGACCGAAGGCAAGTGCGGCACCGATGGTTGTTCGATTCCGACCTTCGCCGCGCCGCTGCGAGCCTTTGCCTATGGCTTTGCGCGGATGTCGACCGGCACGGGCCTGCCCGATGACCTGGCGACTGCTGCAAAGCGCCTGTTCGACGCCGCGACCAGCCACCCGCATCTCGTGGCCGGAACCGGACACCCCGATACGCTGCTGATGCAGGCCTTTGGGGGTCGGCTGATGCAGAAGGGCGGCGCCGAGGGCGTGCAGTGCGGCGCCATCCGCGACAAGGGCTGGGGCTACGCGATCAAATGCGACGACGGCAACATGGCCGCGTCGCATGCCATGCTGGCCGGCGTGCTGTCGAAATTCGCCGATCCTGATGCCGAGCAGCGCGCGCTGATCGAAACGCTGGCGCACCAGCCGACCAAGAATGTGCGCGGCGCTGAAGTTGGCGAGATGCGATCGGTCGGCTAACTGCCGATCGAAACATTGGGGTAGCGGCCAGCATTGGCGCTGAGATCGGTCTCGACGATCTCGGTCCAGGCGAGGCCAACCACCGCATGTTGGCGCGCGGCGATGGCATTGCCGCCGATATGGACCGAACCGGCGCCATCCACCACGCTGACCCCGATACCGATATCGCTTTCGCTGATGACGTTGCCCGAGATCAGCACATTGCGCAGGAACGTGCCGTAGCCGGCGGCGATGGCGACGCCGGGGACGCCCTGCACGGTATTGCCAGTGATGGCAGTCTCCGCCTCCGCGAAGATGCCGATGGGGATCGCGTCGGGGTTCACCGCCGAAGCCGGGGTGATGTTGCGCACGATATTGCCCTGGCACACAGCGAGCTGGCCGCCGCTATCGAGATTGGTGATCGAAATGCCGGTGGCCGCGCCATCGATGATGTTGTTGGCGATGACCGAACCGGAGAATTCGAACTCGGAAAAGATCGCGACCTCGCCCGAGCGCAGGCAGGTATTGCCGCTGACCTGGCTGTTGTTGGTCGCGTTGAGGCGGATGGCAGTAAAGGCGCAATCGGCGATGTGATTGTCGGCGATGATGACCTCATCGGCATTGAAGACATTGATGCCGTTGCCGTTCTGCCCGTTACCGCCGCCGCGCCAATCGATATTGGCGATGTGGTTGGCGGTGACGATGGAGCCGTCGGCGCCGCTCTCGCCGCGCCAGATGCGAATGCCGGCATTGCCGCAACCATCGATTCGGTTACCTGATATGAGCAGGCCGCGGCTGTCGGACGAATGAATGGCCGCGTCGCCGATATCGCTGAAGTCGCAGTCGCGGATAGTGACATCAGCGTCGACGATGCTGATGGCCGCGCCCGGAGCGCCCCGGAAGGCGCAGCGCTCGAGGGCGATGCCGTCGCCATATTCGAAGCTGAGCAATGCCGGGGTCTGCTCGGCCGTGCCGCGGCCGGCAAAGGCGATGTCGCGCAGGACCAGCGAGCCGCGCTCATAAAGGCTGCCGATGACGCCGCCGCTGAAGGGAGAAATCTCGGTGCTGCCGGGCACGCCTTCGACAACCAGCGCAGGGGGGAAATTGAGGCCCTGGGCGCGTATGCCGCCGCGCGGCAGGCGCAGCACCTGGCCCGAGCCAGCGGCCATGTCGAGGGCTGCTTGCAGGATCTCGCTCTGGTCGGCTTCCGAATCGGAGACGAGACCCAGCGTTGATGCGTCGAGCACGGCCTGGCTATGGGCCGGCGTCGTGGCAAGCGCGGCGATGCCGGCGAGCACGGCGCGGCGGGGAATGGCCTTGAGCATGATCATGCCGCCATATTGCCTTGGCGAACCTGTCGTCGCCATGGGCAATGGAAAACAGAGTTACGAGTTGTCCCGCTTGGATGGGGGCGGCTATAAGAACGGAACTCACAGGGATGGCAGTGCGATGCTCGTTGACGACAAGATCTTCCTCGGAACCAGCACCCACCCCGAATACCTTGCCCTCAAATATGGCAATCGGCACGGCTTGGTGACGGGTGCTACCGGCACCGGCAAGACGGTGACCCTGCAGGTATTGGCCGAGGGCTTTTCCGCCGCCGGCGTGCCGGTCTTTGCCGCCGACATCAAGGGCGACCTGAGCGGCGTGGGCAAGATGGGCGCGGCCCAGGGCTGGCAGACCCAGCGGGCCACCGATATCGGCTTCACCGAATTCAAGGACGATGTGTTCCCGGTCATCTTCTGGGATCTGTTCGGCCGGCAGGGCCACCCGATCCGCGCCACGATTTCGGAAATGGGCGCGCTGCTGCTGAGCCGCATGCTCGAGCTCAACGACACCCAGGAAGGCGTGCTCAATATCGCCTTCAAGCTGGCCGATGACGAAGGCCTGCTGCTGCTCGACCTCAAGGACCTGCGCGCGCTGCTGGTCGATATCCAGGAACGGGCCAAGGAAATCTCGACCCGCTACGGCAATGTGACGACAGCATCGATCGGCTCGATCCAGCGGGCCTTGCTGGTGCTGGAGCAGCAGGGCGCCGAGTCGTTCTTTGGCGAGCGGGCGCTCGATATTGCCGACCTGATGCGCACCGACACCGACGGGCGCGGCTTCATCTCCATTCTCGCCGCCGACGAACTGATGCGCGCGCCGCGGCTCTACGCGACGTTCCTGCTGTGGATGCTCAGCGAACTGTTCGAGGAACTGCCCGAGGTTGGCGACCCGGACCAGCCCAAGCTGGTCTTCTTCTTCGATGAAGCGCACCTGCTGTTCGACGACGCGCCCAAGGTGCTGATCGACAAGGTCGAGCAGGTGGTGCGGCTGGTGCGCTCCAAGGGCGTGGGCGTCTATTTCGTGACGCAGAACCCCATCGACATTCCCGAGACGGTGCTGGCGCAGCTCTCCAACCGGGTGCAGCACGCCTTGCGCGCCTATACGCCGCGCGAGCAGAAGGCGGTACGGGTGGCGGCAGAGACGTTCCGGCCCAATCCGGAATTCTCGACCGAGGAAGTCATCACCCAACTCGGCATCGGCGAGGCGCTGGTATCGGTGCTGGAGACCAAGGGCATTCCCTCCGTGGTCGGTCGCACGCTGATCCGTCCGCCCTCGGCCCAGGTGGGGCCGCTGAGCCCAGCAGAACGCGAATCGATCATCGCCGCTTCGCCTGTCTCGGGGCTCTACGACAATCCGGCCGATCGCGAATCGGCTTTCGAAATCCTCGGCAAGCGCGCCCGCGACCGGCAACTGGCCGAGGAACGCCAGCAACAGGACGACGACCTGCGCAAGACCGAGCGGACCTATCAGGAAGACCGGCTGCGCCGGACCTCGACGCGCCAGACGCCGGCCGAGGCAGCAATGAACTCACTGGCCCGCACCGTGGCAAACCGGCTGGGAAGCGCGCTGGTGCGCGGTATTCTCGGCGGGTTGAAGCGGGGACGATGAGTATGCTGGAACCCGCCATCGCGGCCCCTGTCATTGCCGTCTTTGCCTCGGACAAGGGGCCGGGCGATCCGGAACGGGCTTCGATCATGAGCCAGGCCGGCAGCTATTTCGCCAAGCGCGGCGCCCGCATCGTCTGCCTCGCCGAAAACGGCATCATCCCGGTGCCGCTGATCACCGCGGCGCGTACGGCCGGGGGCAGTGTCGAGATCATCGCCGATGCCTCGATCACGCTGCCGCCGGCCTTGGCCGATGTGAGCATGGAAGTGCTGCCCGAAAAGGCCGACCGGCTGGCGCGCGTGGCGCAACGGGCGGAGGCCTATGTGGCGCTGCCGGGCTCGCTGGCTTCGGCCTCGGCGCTGTTTGGCGCCTGGGCCGCTGCCAAGGCACAGGGGCGCACCCTGCCGGTGGTAATGCTGAACCGGCACAAGGCTTATGAAGTCATGCGCGGCTATGCCGCCGACGTGCTGTCGCCCGGCCTGCCGGGCTATGACCGGGCCGTGCAGTTTGCCGATACGATCGAGGATCTGTGGGCCAGGCTGAGCCGGCTGGTGAGCGAGGGGCGGTAGGACGGTTTCTACCGTCGATCCTGCCCAAACCAACCCCCACCCTTGATCCCTCCCCACAAGGGGGAGGGAGACGATGAACACTGACAGCCGAGCTGGCGCCTCCCTCCCCTTGATGGGGAGGGAACGAGGGTGGGGTGATGGGAGCCGCGGTATCTTGGATGGGCCCCGGGGGCCGGCGGTTACCCGTCCAACCCGGGCTGGCGCGGTTTGCGGCGGTCGGGGAAGAGGGGGATGACGTTGTCGCTGTTGCGGCGCGTCGGTACCGGATGCGGCGCGGGCATCGGCATGCGGTTGCGTCGCTCGGGGCCGCGATAACCACCGAGGACACCCACCACGCTGCGGGTGCGCAGGCGGGCCTGGATGCGCTGCAGCAGGTGGCGCGGCGACATCGGCTTGATGATGACTTCGTCGATACCGGCGCTGATCGCCTGGTGGCGCATCGGCGGCGTGATGGTGCGCGTCAGGGCGATGACCGGCACGTCCTGGCTGATCAGCGCATTGTTGAGGCGGATCGATTCGACCATTTCATAGGCCGGGCGCCCTTCGCGGTCGAAATCGCAGACCAGCATGTCGATGGGGGCGATGCGCATATAGGCCACGAGGTCGATGTCGCTATCGAACTGCCGCACCTTGAGGTGCGAGTCGCCAGCCACCACCATCGCCAGCAGGGACGATAGCGCGGTGTTCGCCGCAATGATGGCAACGACCTTGGTCGGCTCTGACACTAGCTTCCCCCGAATGGTAAACAGACCGTTACCATGGCCGGGCAGGGGGTTGAAGTGTCGGGTTTGTGACATGGCTAACGCCTGGGGAAAAGTCGGGTGAGCCGGGCGTGAAAAAGCCCGCCGGCGCTGGGCGCGGCGGGCTGAAATGGCGAAGACGAGTTTTTGTGGGGTACCCCCTTCTGGCCTCCCCCTGATAGGGGGAGGAACCTCATCCAGTTTGTGGCTCGGTCCTGCCATGGCCACCGGCCGGATTCCTCCCCCTATCAGGGGGAGGTTAGGTGGGGGTATCCGCTAGAACTAAGCCCGGGCTTCGTCGAACATCAGCTCGACATGTTCCCAATTCACCAGGTTATCGAACCAGGCTTCGAGGTACTTCGGGCGGGCATTGCGGTAGTCGATGTAATAGGAGTGTTCCCAGACGTCGACGCCCAGGATCGGCTTGCCGCCATGGACCAGCGGCGACTCGCCGTTGGGGGTATTGGAGACTTCGAGCTTGCCGTTCTTCAGCGACAGCCAGGCCCAGCCCGAACCGAACTGGGTGGTGCCGGCGGCGATGAAATCGGCGCGGAACTTGTCGAAGCCGCCCAGATCGGAATCAATGGCTGCCTGCAGCTTGCCCGGCAGGCTCTTGCCGCCGCCATTGGGCTTCATCCAGTTCCAGAAATGCACATGGTTGTAGTGCTGGCCGGCATTGTTGAAGAGGCCGGCATTCTTGCCGTAGCTCTCCTTGACGATGTCTTCGAGCGGCAGGATTTCGAGGCCCGAACCTTCCAGCAGCTTCTCGCCATTGGTGACGTAAGCCTGGTGGTGCTTGTCGTGGTGGAACTCAAGAGTTTCCGCCGACATGTAGGGGCCCAGCGCATCATAGGCATAGGGCAGGGGCGGCAGAGTGAACTTGGTGGACATTGTGGCCTCCGATTTTTGGGATAGACGCTGAGGGGAGTGGCCTTGGTATAGGCCGATTATGACGCTGCAACAATCAGTTGGCGGGGAACGATCCTTCCAATCCGACCGCGTTCAGCGCAAAGGCATAGCACATGGCCGTTTCCTTGAGCCGGTCGAAGCGGCCCGAGGCGCCGCCATGCCCCGCGCCCATATTGGTGCGCAGGTACAATGGCGCCGCGCCCGTCTTGGTTGCGCGCAGCCGGGCGACCCACTTGGCGGGCTCCCAATAGGTGACGCGCGGATCGGTGAGGCCGGCCAGGGCGAAGATCGGCGGATAGTCCTTGGCGGCGACCTGCTCATAGGGCGCGTAGGCGGCGATGCGGGCGTAATCCTCGGCTGACGCCAGCGGATTGCCCCATTCGGGCCATTCGGGCGGGGTGAGCGGCAGGGTCTCGTCGAGCATGGTGTTGAGCACGTCGACGAACGGCACTTGCGCCAGGATCCCCCCCCACAGGTCCGGCCGCAGATTGGCGATGGCACCCATCAGCATGCCGCCGGCCGAGCCGCCCTGCGCCACGATGCGGCCCTTGGAGGTGTAGCCCTTTTCGATCAGCATTTCGGCTGCGGCGATGAAATCGGTGAAGGTATTGGTCTTGTGCTCGCGGCGGCCCTGCACATACCAGCGATACCCCTTCTCCATGCCGCCGCGAATGTGAGCGGTGGCGTGGATGAAGCCGCGATCGACCAGCGACAAGGCCGAGATCGAGAAGGATGACGGCATCGACATGCCATAGGCGCCGTAGCCGTAGAGCAGGGCGGGAGCGGAGCCATCGAGCTTGGTGCCCTTGCGGTAGAGCACGGTCACCGGGACCAGTTCGCCATCGCCGGCCCTGGCGAAGAGGCGGCGGGTTTCGTAGTCGTCAGGATTGTGGCCGGATGGCACTTCCTGCTCCTTGAGCAGGGTGCGGGTGCCGGTTTCGAGATCGACATCGTAGGTGCGCGACGGCGTGGTGGGCGAGGAATAGGTGAGGCGGAACACCGAGGTGTCGAATTCGTAGCCGACCGACATGCCCAGCGAATAGGCCTCCTCGTCGAACTTGACGGTCTCTTCCTTGCCGCTGCGCAGGTCGCGCACGACGATGCGCGGCAGGCCCTCGTGACGCTCGAGGCGGAGGAGGTGGTTCTTGATGACAACCGTGTCGAGGATCAGCACACCCTGCTGGTGGGGCACGAGGTCGGTCCAGTTCTCGGCGTCGGGCTTATCGACGGGCGCGACCGCGACCTTGAAGTCCTCGGCGCCGTCGGCATTGGTGCGAATGTAGAGCAGGCCATCGCGCTCATCGATGTCGTATTCGCGATCGGTGAGGCGCGGCGCGACGAGGCGGGGCGCGCCGCCCAGTTCGGCATCGATCAGCCAGCATTCGCTGGTCTGGTGGTCATGCGCGTCGATGACGATGAACTTGTCGCTGAGCGTGCGCCCGACGCCGACGAAGAAGCCGGGGTCCTGCTCTTCGAAGATGATCGGGTCGGCGGCCTGGTCGGTGCCGATCGTGTGGAGGCGCACCCGGTAGGGGCGGTGGTTGTCGTCATACTCGGTGTAGTAGATCGCCTTGCTGTCATTGCTCCAGACATAGGAGCCGGCGGTCTCTGATATGACCTCGGCGCTGTCGACGCCGGTATCGAGATCGCGGATGACGATGTCATAATATTCCGAGCCGGCGCGGTCGGCAGCCCAGGCGAGGTAGCGGTGCGAGCGATCATGCTCGGCGCCGGCAAAACCGAAATACTCCTCGCCCGCTTCGATATTGCAATCGAGCAGCACGGTTTCGGGCCCGCCATCGCGCGCGGTGCGGACGATCAGCGGATACTGCTTGCCCTCCAGCATGCGCGAATTATAGGCGAAGGGACCGTCGGGCGAGGCAATGCCGCTATCGTCCTCTTTGATGCGACCGCGGATTTCCTTGTAGATCGTGTCCTGCAGCGCCGCCGTCGGCTCGCCGAACTCGGCCTCATAGAAGGCGTTCTCGGCATCGAGATAGGTGCGGATTTCGCCGTCCAGCGTCTCGGGCTTCTGCATGACCTCCTGCCAGTTTTCCGCGCGGAGCCAGTGATAGGGATCCTCGCGCTTCACATTGTGAAACGTGACGGAATGCGGCTTGCGGGCAGCGACGGGCGGAACGGGCTTGGTCATGGGATGATCCGAGAAGGCGGGTTCCATGACATAGGCTCGGCTTTCCCCGAAAGGAAGAGGCGAAGAAAGCGACCATCGTTGGACAACCCGGTGCGCCTAGCCGTTTTGGCTTGTCCCCGAGGGATCATCCGGTAAGGTCTTGCCGCAAACCGGCCACCAGAGTCGGTACGCGGGAGTATTGGCAGTTGGGGCCTGGGACAGACGCAAGCATAGCGCTGGTGGCGATTGCGCCATTTGTTGCCGCTTTGCTGGCGCCGCTGGTCCATCGCATTGCCAAACCCTTTGCCGGCTGGGTGCTGGCGCTCGTTCCGGCAGGTCTTTTCCTGCTGCTGCTCCCGCTGGTCGAGCCGGTGGTTGCCGGCGGCGTGGTATCAGCCCGCATCGGCTGGGTGCCGGCTTTCGATCTCGAGCTGTCATTTCTCGTCGACGGGCTGAGCCTTACCTTCGCGCTGGCCATTACCGGCATCGGCACGCTGATCGTGCTCTATTCCGGCGCCTATCTCAAAGGTCATCCCCATCTCGGGCGGTTCTTTGCCTTCCTGCTGATCTTCATGGGCGCCATGCTGGGGCTCGTGCTGGCCGATAACCTCCTGGCGCTGTTCATGTTCTGGGAGCTGACCTCGGTCGCGTCCTTCCTGCTGATCGGCTTTGATCATACGAGGCAGGCGGCGCGGCGGGGCGCGATCCAGGCGCTGGTTGTCACCAATATCGGCGGCATTGCGCTGCTGGTCGGCGCCATCCTGGTGCATCAGCTGACCGGGCTCTGGGACATGAGCGCGCTGGGCGACGAGGTTCGCGCCAGTGGCCTCTATGGCCTGGTGCTGGCGGCGTTCCTGGCGGCGGCCTTCACTAAATCAGCGCAGGTGCCGTTCCACTTCTGGCTGCCCAACGCCATGGAAGCGCCGACGCCGGTTTCGGCATTCCTCCATTCCGCCACCATGGTGCAGGGCGGCGTGTATCTCTTGGCGCGGACGACGCCCTGGCTGGGTGGTACGCAGGTCTGGATGCTTATCCTTGTCGGCTTCGGCGGCGCGACGCTGCTCTGGGGCGCCTTCGGGGCGCTGCGGCAGACCGACCTCAAGCAGATGCTGGCGCATACCACCATCGCCTCGCTTGGGCTGTCCGTGCTGTTGCTTGGCCTGGGCACCGGGGCGGCGATTGCCGCCATGCTGCTCTATTTTGTGGCCCATGCGCTCTACAAGGCGGGCCTCTTCATGGTGGCCGGCGCCATCGATCATGAGGCCGGCACGCGTGACATCACGGTGCTTGGTGGGCTCGGCGACAGCATGCCGGTGACTTTCATCGCCGCGGCACTCGCCAGCCTTGCCATGATCGGCCTGCCGCTGACACTGGGCTATTTCGCCAAGGAAGAAATGTATCTGGGCCTGCTGAGCTGGCAGTGGCCCGATATCGCGGTGCTGGCCACGCTGCTGGTCGGCAATGGCCTCCTCGCCGGCATCGCCATGCTGATCCTGGTGCGGCCCTTCCTCGGTCCGGTCTTGCCGACGCCAAAGACGCCGCATGAAGCGCCCATCGCCATGCTGGCCGGTCCTATCGTTCTCGGCGCGGCCAGCATCGTGGCGGCGGTGATGCCCGACTGGCTGGGTGATGCACTGCTCGGGCCCGGCACGCGGGCCATCCTGGGCGAAGCGGTGAGCAGTCACCTGTCGCTGGCGATCAATCCGATCAGCGTCATCTTCTGGCTGTCGCTGGCCACCTGGACGTTCGGCTACCTCGTCTATCGGCAGGCGGCGGCGCTGCGCACCCTGGCCCGGCGGTTCGAAACTGCCCTTGGCTGGACGGCCGATACGGCCTTCGATGGCGCCATGTTCGGGCTGATCCGCTTCTCGGCCGGGGTGACCCGCTTCCTGCATCATGGGCGGCTCGAACTCTATCTGGTGACCGTATTCGCGGCGCTGGCCGTGGCGCTGTTCGTGCCGATGCTGATGCTTGGCGGCTACGACGTGCTGCTGCCGACGGCCGAGCTGGGCGATTGGTCGGCCAAGCTGCGTTGGCCCGACCTGCAGCTCTATGAATGGGGTGTGGTGGCGCTGGGTGTGGCGGGTCTTGGTGCGGTGTTGTTCGCGCCCAACCGGTTGGTGGCCATTGTTGCGCTGGGCATCCAGGGCACGGCTGTGGCGCTGATCTTCCTGCTGTTCGGCGCACCGGACCTCGCCTTCACCCAGTTCATGGTGGAAATCCTGTCGGTGGTGATCCTGGCACTGGTGATGACGCGGTTGCGGCTCGACGAGCGCGACCACCGGCAGTTCGAAGACCTGGCGCGCGACGGAACGCTGGCACTGGTCTGCGGCGCGGGCGTGAGCCTGCTGCTGATGGTGGTGCTGTCAGGCCCATTCGATACGCGCCTGCCGGACCTGTTCGCGGCCACCAGCGTGCCGATTGCGCATGGGCATAACATCGTCAACGCCATCCTGGTCGACTATCGCGGTCTTGATACGCTGGGCGAAATCTCGGTGGTGATGGGCGCCGGCATTGCCATCATGGCGCTGCTGCGTCGTCGGGCGAAACCCGTCATCCCGCCTGTTGTCACGCCCCGGCGGCGGCAGAGGGCGGCGTCATGAACACGGTGATCTTCCGCACCATCGCGCCATTGATCGTGGCGATCATGCTGGTCTTCTCCGTCTATGTCTGCCTGCGCGGCCACAATGAACCGGGCGGCGGCTTTATCGGCGGACTCATAGGTGCCTCGGCCATCGCCATTCTCGGCATGGCCAGTGGCGCCGAGGCGGGGCGGCGTGCCCTGCGCCTCGATCCGCTTGCCATTGCCGGCTTTGGCGTCTTTATCGCCGGGCTCTCGGGCCTCTTGTCGCTGTTCACCGGCTCGCCATTCATGACCAGCATCTGGCTCTATCTCAAGCTCGGCGAAACCGCCGTGCCGCTCTCGACGCCGCTGATCTTCGATATCGGGGTGTATTTCGTGGTCTTCGGCACCATCGCGACCATCGCGCTGGGGCTCGAAAGCGACGGCGAGGAGGAGCCCTGATGGACTATGTGCTCGCCATATTGGTCGGCTGCTTCGTCGCGCTGGGCGTCTACCTGCTGCTGTCGCGCTCGGTCATCCGCATGCTGCTGGGGCTGGTGGTGCTCGGCAATGGCGTGAACCTGCTGATCTTCACCGCGGGCAGGCTGACGCGCGGCGTCGCGCCCATCGTGCCGCCCGGACTTGAACAACCGGCGGGGGCGATTGCCAATCCGCTGCCGCAGGCGCTGATCCTGACAGCCATCGTCATCGGCTTTGCCATGTTCAGCTTCCTGCTCGTTTTGGCGTTCCGCGCCTATCAAAGCCTCGATGCCGACAACACCGACACCATGCGCGTCGCCGAACCGGTCGACAGCCCCAACCCGCCGCTGAGCTACTGATATGGTGGAACTGGCGCTGCCATCAGCGATGATCGAGACCGTGACTGCGGCGGCTGACTGGGTGGTCATCCTGCCGCTGGTGCTGTGCCTGATGGGCGCGGCCGCCAGCCTGATGCTGCGACGGTCAGGTGGGCTGATCTTCACATTCGCGCTGCTCATCGTGGTCGGCGTCATCGCCTGCGACGTCGCGCTGTTGCTGCGCGTGGTCGAAAGCGGGCCGCTGGCCATGACCATGGGCAAGTGGCTGCCGCCCTTCGGCATCAGCTTTGCCGCCGACATTTTCGGCGCCGCCTTTGCGCTGGCCGCGGCGGTGGTGACCCTGGTGGTGCTGATCTATGCGCAGGGCGAGCGCGGCGACCGCGATGGCAGCGACGGCTTCCATGCGCTGGTCTTGCTGCTGCTGGCTGGGGTGACCGGCTCGTTCCTCACCGGCGATCTGTTCAATCTCTATGTCTGGTTCGAGGTGATGCTGATCGCGTCGTTCGGGCTGATCGTACTGGGCGGAAGGCCTGCGCAGCTCGATGGCGCGGTCAAATATGGCTTCCTGAACTTTCTCGCGACGAGCTTTTTCCTCCTGGCGTTGGGCCTGCTCTACGGGCTGCTCGGCACGCTCAACATGGCCGATATCCTGCGCGTGGCGCCAGCGGCCAACCCGGCTGCCGTGGCGGGCGTGGCGGCATTGTTGCTGCTGGCTTTCGGCATGAAAGCTGCTGCATTTCCTGTCAATGCCTGGCTACCTGCCGCTTACCACACGCCTCCGGCGGTGATTTCGGCGCTGCTGGCGGGTCTCCTCACCAAGGTTGGCATCTATGCCATGTTGCGCGCACTGGTGGTGCTGCTGCCGGCCAGCCGCGAGCTACTCGAGCCGGTGCTGGTCGCCATTGCCGTGGCGACGCTGCTGATCGCGCCGCTGGGCGCCATTGCCGAGACCAACCTGCGCCGCGCCATCGGCTTCCTTGTCATCGGCGGTATCGGTTCGGTGCTCGCGGGTATCGCCATGCCCTCGCTGGCCGGGGTGAGCGGCGCCGGGCTTTATGTGTTCCACGCCATTCTGACCATGACGGCGCTCTATCTCGTCGCCGGTCTCGTCGAATGGCAGACCGGCGAGACCGATACGCGGCGCATGGGCGGGCTCTATGCGGCGAGCGCGCCAGTCTCCATGCTGTTCCTGGCGCTGATCCTGGCTGCGGCCGGCGTGCCGCCCTTCCTCGGCTTCTGGCCCAAGCTGCTGTTGCTGCAGGCGGGGCTGGCTGAAAACACCTGGTCGGGCGGGCTGGTGGTGGCCGCGCTGATCCTCAACGCGGTGCTGACGCTGATTGCCGGGTCGCGGCTATGGGCGCATATCTTCTGGCGCCCGGCCGTCGAGAGTGCCGTCGTGGCACAAGGGCAGGGCGAATGGCTGCGCCTGGGGTCGACTGGGGCGCTGGTGGCTGTGGTGGTTGCGGCTGGCCTCTGGCCCAACGGCCTGTTTGAGGCCCTGCGGTTGGGCGCGCCTGACCTGCTCGATCCGGCCCGCTACGTCGCCGCCATCGGCCTTGCAGGAGGCACGCCATGAACCCGCTGATAACAGTCATCGTGCTGGCCCTGATCTGGGCCGCCATATCGGGCACCTTCAGCGGATTGAACCTGCTGCTGGGTGCCGGCATCGGCGCCATTGCCGTGCTGCTGCTGCGGCGCAATCTGGGGCAGGGGCAGAGCCTGCGGCGGGCGCGCAGCGTGGCTTTGCTGGCGCTGCTGTTTCTCTATCAGCTCGGCGTCAGCGCGGTGCGCGTCGCCATCGTGGTGCTGACGCCGGACCTGAAAGCAACGCTGCGGCCGGCGATCATCGCCTTTCCGCTCAGCGTCAGATCCGACGCCGAAATCACGCTCCTAGCCAATCTCATCACCCTGACGCCGGGGACCTTGAGCGTCGATGTGAGCGAGGACCGGAGCCTGCTCTATGTCCACACGCTGACGCTGGAGACGCGCGAAGCGCTCATCGCCGATATTGCCGCGGGCTTTGAGGCCAGGGTACGGGAGGTCTTTGCATGACACCGGGCGATGCCTTGCAGGCGACCACGCTGATTGCCCTGATCCTGCTGGGCCTGGCGCTGCTGATTTCGGTGGTGCGCATCATCATCGGGCCGACACTGGCCGACCGGGTCCTGGCGCTGGACCTGATGACCGTGGTGGCCATGGGCTTTGTCGGCGCCATCGCCATTCGCACCGGACAGATGCTCTATCTCGATATTGCCATCGCCCTGGCGCTGCTCGGCTTTCTCGCGACGATCGCCCTGGCGCGTTACATCATGACGCGGGCGACGCCGCCTCGGAGTGACGCGCCATGATTGCCACGATCGCCATCTATGCCGGCTGCGCGCTGCTTCTGCTGGGGTCGCTGTTCAGCCTCGTCGCGGCCATCGGCGTTGTCCGGTTGCCCGATCTTTTCACCCGCATGCATGCCGCGTCCAAGGCCGGCGCGGTTGGTAGCGGGCTCGTCTTGCTCGCTGTTGCCGTGGTGAGCGGCGATGTTGGTGTGGCCCTGCGAGCAATAGTAGGCTTTGTATTTCTTTTGCTCACTACGCCCGTTGCGGCTCATCTTTTAGCAAGAGCAAGTTATCGCACCAGTGATCAATCGCACATGATCATGGTCGTCGATGAGTTAAAGTCTAAAACCGGACAAAGTCTGGGCGCATGATTGGCCACATTGTAGCATGTTAATCGCGGCATATTGGGTTGCGATCAGCACTAAACAGTCATAGGAATGAATCATGGCCGTGACTGTGCGTCGTCGCGGCCCAATAAGAACAATGGAAGGTTGAAATATGAGTGACACCGCCGGCGCGGCGAACGGTTACGAGCACGACCTGATCGAGCTCAGCACTGAAATCGTCTCAGCCTATGTGAGCCACAACTCCGTGAACGTAACCGATCTGCCCAAGCTTATCGCCGACGTTCATGGGGCTCTGCGCGCTCTCCAGAATAACGAAGTCCAGGCTCCTGTTGAAGAACTCAAGCCCGCAGTGCCAGTGCGCAAGTCTGTCGCTGCCGACTACATCATCTGCCTCGAAGACGGCAAGAAGTTCAAGTCGCTGAAGCGCCACCTGCGTACCCACTACAATCTCTCGCCGGAAGAATACCGCGAGAAGTGGGGCCTGCCCGCCGACTACCCGATGGTTGCTCCCAACTACTCGGCGACGCGCTCCAAGCTGGCCAAGGACAATGGCCTGGGCCGCAAGGCCGCCTGACGCAATCCTCCGCTACGAGACGTCGCGCCCGTTTGGGCCCCGGCGACAAATCAGATCAAACGGTCGCCGCGAGGCGGCCGTTTGATTTTGTGCATCACACTTATCCCCCTCGGGGTTTACTCACCGCAGTATGTAGGAATAAATTCCTTGTACACGATGAGGCCAACAGATGCACGACTCCCTCTCTATCCCCGAGGCGTACCGCCCGCGCGGTCGGCGGCCTGCCGCGGTGCAGGCCTGCAATCAGGTGATTGCGCTGGTGGCGCGGCAGAAAAACGTGCCGCTGTCGATGCTTACGCATAGCCGCCGCAACCGGCTGCCGATCGCGCGGGCGCGGCAATTGGCGATGTATTTGTCCCATGTGGTGCTGGGCCGGACGCTGGCCGAGATCGGAGAGATCTTTGGGCGGGATAGGACAACTGTCTCATATGCCTGCGCGCTGATCGAGGATATGCGCGACGATCCGCAATTCGACGACGAAGTGAGCGGCCTTGAGCGGCTGATCGAAGCGGGGATGGAGGCCGGGGCTCATGGCTAGCGCGCTATACGATGACGTGCTGGCCCGGCTGGCCAGCGGCCGCGATGGCGATGGACCGGCCTTTCTCGCCCCGCATCATCTGGCGGCGGCGGGGCGCTTCGAGCAACTGGTGCGCCGGGCGCAGCTCGCGCCGCGGGTGACCATGTCCTACAACCCGGCCAATGTCGGTGGTCGCGGGCGGTCCAGCAATGGGGTGGAAACCGCCAGCGATGGCGCCGCGGATGCGCGGTTGCGGCTCAGCCGGCTGGCCTCGACGCTGCCGGCGGACTGCTGGGGCGTGCTGTTCGATGTCTGTGGCTTGGCCAAGGGGCTGCAGCTGATCGAGACGGAGCGGCGCTGGCCCCGGCGCAGCGCCAAGCTGGTGTTGCGGATCGGGCTGGAGCAGCTCGCGGCGCAGTTCGGGCTATCGCCGCAAGCCACCGGCGCGGGCAGCGGCACGCGGCATTGGCTGGAGGAGCGTCTGCCCCTGATTGCCGAATAAACGCCCCAACTGCAGGCCGATCGGTAACAATTGCTGCATGTCTGGCGTGTTAAAACCATGGGATGCGGCACAAGTTCATCTCGATCCAATACTTGCGCGGGCTGGCAGCCGTCCTGGTGCTGGCCTCGCATGCGCTGCTCTATCCGCTGATCGAGCACAACCTGACCTATGGCCGGCTGGGCTGGCTGGGCGTCATCCTGTTCTTCGTCATTTCGGGCTTCATCATGGTGGTGGTGACCGGGGAAGGACGCTTCTCGGCCGGTGGCTTCCTGCGCCGCCGCTTCATCCGCATCGTGCCCATGTATTGGGGCGCCACCTTGATCGCTGCGGCCCTGGCGCTGCTGGCCCCGCAGCTATTCAAGACTACGGTCTATGACACCGGCCAATTGGTGCTGTCGCTGCTGTTCGTGCCCTTCTACAACCCGGTCAGCGGCGGCATTCATCCGCTCTACAAGCTGGGCTGGACGCTCAACTACGAAGTCTTCTTCTACATTTGTTTTGCCCTCTTGGCTTTCCTCGGCGCCCGGGCGCGGGTGATCTGGCTGACGGCGGCTTTTGCGGTGCTGGCGGTGCTCGGTGTGCTGTTCCAGCCGCAGTCGGCAATTCCGCAATTTTACACCAGCTTCATGCCGCTGGCCTTCTGCGCCGGAGCGTGGCTGGGGCTGGGAACGCTCAACGGCCAGATCGGAACGCTGTCCCGCGCCGGCATCTGGGCCGCGTTGGCTTTGGCGCTGGTTGGCCTCGTGGAAGGCTTCGCGATCGATCGGGCTGGGCTGGTGGAAGATGGAGCGGCCTTTGCCGGATTAGTGGCGTTTGCCTCGGTGCTGGTGCTGCTCGCGGTTCGGCTCGAACGCAGCCTGCCGCGTTTCGCTCTGCTCGAGCAGATCGGCGACGCGTCCTATTCGATCTATCTCGTCCACATCTACGAGGTGGCGATCCTGGCCGGGCTCGCATTCATGCTGCTCAACCCGGCCGACCTCTGGGCCGACTATGCGGTCGCAATAGTGTCGATTGCCGGCGGCACGGTGGCGGGGCTTGTGGTCTATCGCCTGGTGGAGCGGCCGGTGCTGCGCTTGGTCAACGGCCTGCTTGGTGGCCGGCGTCCGGCCAAAGGCGCGGAAGTGCCGGCGGAGTAGCCTAGCTCAGCGCCTTGGCTTCGGTGCGGATGCGGTTGACCATGGCGACGAGGCCATTGGAGCGCTGCATGCCGAGATGTTCGCTGAGGCCGACCTTCTTGAACCAGTCGATGGCATCGGTCGCAGCGATATCGGCGGCTGGCCGGCCCGAATAGAGCGCGATGAGCACGGCCACCAGGCCCTTGGTGATGATGGCGTCGGACTGGCCGCGGAAGCTCATGATGGTGGACCCGCTGGACCGATCGACGCTCGATACCAGCCAGACATTGGACACGCAGCCCTTGACCTTGTTTTCGGCGGTCTTGTCGGCCTCGGGCATGTCAGGCAGGGCCTGGCCAAGCTCGATGACGTAGGTCAGCCGGTCTTCCCAATCGTCGAGAAAGGAAAGGTTTTCGGCAATGTCCTGGAAGGCCTGGGGTTCGCTGCTCATGGCCGATATCTAGTCAAAGCGTGACGCCATTACCAGAGCGGCGTCGTCGGCCGCTCCGGTGGTTTGCATCAGGCCATGGCCTGCCGGGCCGGCGCTGATTGAACCTGCGCCGGCGACCAGCGGAAGCGATTGGCGGCGCGACGAGCGCGAGCGCGCTTGATGTCCTGCCGGCGTGGCAGGGGGAAGGCGGCGCTGCGATAGAGCGCGGCCAGGTCGTCGCCGGCATAAGTTGCGTCGCCGACCTTGAGCATGGCGCCATGGAGGCTGACCGGAGCCGCCTCTTCGAAGGCGAAGCGGATGGCTTGGGCGGCGCTGGCAAAGCTGCGCGCACCCTGCGCGATAGCAGTGTGACGATCGCTGCCGAGATAAAGCTCGGCGCGAGCGTGGAAGTCTGGATATGTCATTGATGTCTCTAATGGCCCGGGCTGTGCCGCAGGGCCTTGTCTATGCTTGCGCCAGTGGCGCGAAGCGGTGGCCGAGCCCGCCGAAGCGGGCCCGGCACAGGTCTTTACTTCAGCAGGGTCAGGTTCGCAGCCGAGGCCTTGCCGTCACGGCCGGTCTCGAGCTCATAGGTAACCTTGTCGCCTTCATAGAGGCCCTGGAGGCCCGAACGCTCGACAGCCGACACATGGACGAAAGCGTCCTTGCTGCCGTCTTCTGGCGAGATGAAGCCGAAGCCCTTGGTTGCGTTGAAGAATTTCACGGTGCCGGTGATCATGGCGGTATCTTTCGTATCGTGCCCCGGCAAAAGCCAGCAAGCATCATTGCTGCCCGGCAACATGCCGGACAGGCCTAAACGCTCTTAAAACAGGGGGTACAAAGACCGGGCAAAGCCGGGATCAGATAGCCATGTAGCTCAAACGTATGCCGGAGATATAGGCGCATATAGTGTCCATAGCAAGGCACGGCCCCGTGCATAGAAAAAGCCGCAAGCACGGGGCAGCGTGCTTGCGGCTAAGGCCAGGGATCGCTGGAGTACGTCGCTTGGGGAAGTGACGCGATCCCTGGGGTCTGGATCGGGGCCCGGGGTAGGGCTCCCGCTATCCCGCCCAGTCCGGCCGAGGCCGGGGGATGGGGGCCGAACGAATCGTCGGTGACTCATGCATGGGTGTACCGACGGGCGGGGAAGATTGAAGCGCGGCGGCAATAACGGCCTTGCCGCCGATGCATTGGAAACTGTCGCAATCGATAGCCTGGATCTGCTCGGCAATGACCTGCTGGCCAGCCGTCATCGCTTCGCTCGAAAGCCGCTGGGCATCGGCAAAATCAACGCCGGGCTTGATCACCATATAGGCGACCGTCAGCCAGAAAACGGAGCGAACGACCAGAAACATTGGTTCTTCCAGGACTGTTTGCAGGTGACGAAATGCCCTGCAATTGCCGAGACTAGGCAGCGCCTCTTAAGCGCCACTGGGACATTTCGATAAAATTTGAGGCAAATGCCCGCGACCATGCAGCCAAGGCATTGAGCGGACACAAGAGCTGCCTCGGCGGGCGGCCCGTGGCCGGACAGGCGAGGGCAACGGGTTGTTTACGCTATCCCGAGAAAGGCCGCCTTCGCTCACCTCCCAAGCCCCTGCCAGCGACCGGATTTAAGCTCGCCTTCAGGTGTTGGCCCGCAGGGTGAGGCAACAAGACCTGAACCCATTCAGGCGCAACTGGTGCCTCCCCGGAACCTACGGTTTCCAAAGGCATCCATGACTGCTGGCGTCGTGATAGTGAGTAAAAGCGTGATGCATAGGCTGTTCTCTTTTGGCGCAAGCAAAGAGATGTCCCTGGCCGTTGCCGGCACCGGCCACCGCCCGGAAATGCTGCGCCGCAAGACGCTCGCCAACAATGCCCGCATCCTGATTCTGCTCAGCGCCCTTGCCATGCCCTTCGCCGTTTACGGCCTCGTGACGGGCACGGCCTTCCCCTTTGCCATCGCCGTCCTCGGCCTTGCCGGCGGCATGACCACACTGTCGCTGCACCAGCGCAAGCTGTTCGACCAGGCCGCTGCCGGCCAGGTCTATCTGCTGCTGATTCTGGGCTGCCTGCTGACCCTGGCCGATAACCGGCTGGGCGATGCGGGTCTCGCCATTGCGGCCATGGCCCCGATCATGGCCTCGCTTGTCGGCCGCCGCCAATTGCGGCACCAGAGCTGGGCGCTGCTCGGCGGGCTGCTGGCAATCGCCGGCCTCGCGGCGGCGTTTTCGCTTCCCGCCATTCCGGTGGATGCCGGAGCGCTGATGGCCACGTCCTTTGCCGCCTTTGTCGGCGGCGTCGGCGTCGTGGCGCACACGGCCAATCGCATCAACACCGCCTATGAAGTGCATGACAAGGCGCAGGTGACGGCCTATCGGCACCTGATTGAGCATGTGCAGGATGGCGTCATCCGCTTTTCCAGCGATGGCGAAATCCTTCTGGCGTCGCACTCGTCCGAGCTGCTGTTCGGCTGCAAGCGCTATGAGCTTTCGGGCGGCGGGCTGGGCGAACGCCTGCATGTGCTGGATCGCCCCGCCTATCTCACTGCTTTCGCCGACGCCAACCAGGGCGGCCGGTCGCGCACCATCGAGGTGCGCATGCGCCAGGACGACCCGCGCGCCGCGACCAATGTGCCGCATTTCATCTGGGTGGAAGTGAGCCTGTCGCCGGTGCTGGACGCCGATACGGCCGGTCTGCGCCATGAGGTCGTGGCTTTGTTCCGCGACATCACCAGCCGCAAGGACAACGAGATCGCCATGGCGGAGGCGCGCCGCGCCGCCGAAGAAGCCTCGGCCGCCAAGTCGCGCTTCCTCGCCACCATCGGCCATGAACTGCGCACGCCGCTCAATGCCGTGGTCGGTTTCTCGGAAATGATGACATCGGGAATTGGCGGCGAGCTGTCGACCACGCATCGCGAATATGCCGGTCTGATCCACCAGAGTGGCAAGCATCTGCTCGAAGTGGTGCGCATGCTGCTCGACATGTCGCGCATCGAAGCGGGCAAGTTCGAACTGCAGACCGAGCCCTTCATGGTGCAGGACATGATCGAGCCCTGCTTCGCCATGGTCGAGGCCATGGCCAGCAAGCAGCAGGTTACCCTGGTCACCGAAATCGCCAACCACCTGCCCATGCTGGTGGCCGATGAGCGGGCCTGCCGGCAGATCCTGCTCAACCTGCTTTCGAACGCCATCAAGTTCAGCCATCCGGGCGGGCGCGTGACCGTGAGTCTCAAGCGCCAGGGGCAGAGCCTCAATCTGTCGATCAGCGACCAAGGCGTGGGCATGGCGCCCGAGGCGCTGACCCGAATCGGCGAGCCCTTCTTCCAGGTGCAGGATGGCCTGTCGCGCCGCTACGAGGGCACGGGCCTTGGCCTCTCCATCGTCAAGGGCCTGGTCGACCTGCATCAGGGCACATTGCGGGCAATGTCCGAAATTGGGGCAGGCACAACCGTGACTGTTTTGCTGCCCATAAACGGTCCAGCAACGAAGACCGAAGAAACTGCCTCGGTCACACCACTCCGCAAAGAACCGGCCGCTGCTCAGATCTATTCATGGCAAGACGAAAAAAGAAAAGCGCAATGACCGCAACCACCCTTTCGCGCCTGCCCTTGTTGGCAGGTAGCGCCGTCGCTGCCTCGCTGGGTCGCGCCGGCCTGTGGACCATGTCACGCTATATGCGGGCGCCGCTGGCTTCGACCGGCATGCTGGCCCTGGTGACGCTGACCGCCCTGGCGGCCAGCAATGCTCTTTATTTCCAGACGGCGCGGCATCCCTCGCCATTCTTTTCCCCGACCAGCAATGTCGGCGTGGTGCAGCCCATGGTGGTTGCCCCCCAGCCCATGCCGGCGCCCGAGCGCCAGAGCGCGGCTGTCGTGGCTCCGCCCACGGCTGTAGTGACGCAGGAAACCACCGGTAGTGTCGCCGTTGTTCCGCCGGTCGTGCCGACGACGCCGGTTGGCAATACCGACGCCTTTGCCGTGCAGAAGAAACTGGCCGAGCTCGGCCTCTTCAGCGGCACGGTGGATGGCTTCTACGGCCCGATGACCGCCAATGCGATTCGCGCTTTCGAACAGCGCAATGGCCTCGAACCGACCGGCGCGATGACGCCTGATGTGATTGACGCCATCCTGCGCGCCGATGCGGCGGGCATGGTGCCGGTGGCGCAGCCCGCTCCGGTGGTGCAGCAGACCGTCGCCGTGCAGCCTGCTGCTCAGCCGCAGCCAGCCGTGCAGCCGCAGGCCGCGGTCGTTCAGCCGGCGCCGCAGCCCGACCGGGTGGTGGCGCGTCTGCCGGCACTGTCGCCGGTGGATGAAGCCGTCGATACGATCGGCAACGCTGCAGCCCAGACCATTGATTCTATCGTGGCCGCCGTCGATGGCGGCCGCACCACGCCGCCGGCTCCTGCCGTGAAGCCGGTTCCGGCGCTGCCGCTGGTGGCGACGCAGCAGGCCCAGCAAATGCCCGCTCCCGTGCAGGTTGCCTCGCTGGAGCCGATGGCTGCGCCGCGCCCGGTGACGGCGGTGCAGACCCAGCCGGCACCGAACCAGGCCATGGCGGCGACCAACACGGTGGCTCCGGCCAACAATGTTCAACTGGTCAGCAGCATCCAGAAGGGGCTGGCGAGCCTCGGCTTCTACCATGGCTCGATCGATGGCCATCCGGGCGATGCCACGGCCAAGGCCATCCGCGAATTCGAGAACTTTCACAGCTACCGCGTGACCGGCCAGGTAAAGCCCGATCTCGTCGACCTGTTGCGCCAGGCCGGCGCCGCCATCTAGTGTGAGCACGCTCCGCAGCGACCTATGGTGTGGCGTCTTCGTCCGGCGTCACAATGACCTGGGCCATATGTGCGTCGTGGCACGGCGGGGCGATCCGATTGCCGGTCAGGTTTTCATCGAGGTGGATCATCTCGACGGCACGCGATCGCTGTTCACGCCCGCGCCAATGGCCAGCCGCAAGGACGATGCGAGCCTGGTGTTCCAGCGCCGCTTCGACCATGTCGAGCCGGGCAAGGTGATCGACCGCATCGCCAGAGAGATCGAGTTCGATCCGGACCTGTGGGTGCTGAGCATCGACCTGCGCAATGAGGGCGACCTCGGGATTGAGATCATCCCCCAGTAGGTCTAGCCGGCGCGGCGGGCGCCGATGCGGGCGAGGGCCTCGATGGCCTGATCGACGACAGGATTGTGGGCCGGGGCCAGCGTGTTGCTCGGCGTGCGGCGGCTGGTTTCGACGAAGGGCTTGTATTCGGGCTTGTTGAGCTCGAGCAGGTTCACTTCGCCGCGCCAGGCGCTCATCAGGTAGGCCATCGATTCCGGGCTGACATTGCCGAAGAGCGTGGCGAAATCGGCCAGCGCCCGCGAGCGCTCGGCGTCGTGGCTGGTCGCGTGGATCAAGACCTTGAGCCCGTCATAGGCCGTGCAGCCAAAGGCGCGCAGGATGACAAAGAGCGAGGCGCCGGTCACGTCATGCGCGATCTGGCCGCAGCGGACTTCATCGAGCCCGGTGATCTGCGACAGGAGGCGCGTGACTTCGGGGCGGCGGTTCTCAGAGAACAGCTTCATCAGCGCCTTGGTCAGTTCCTGATTGGCGACGGTGAGCTGCTCGATGGTCTTGCTGATGGGCGCCTTGGGCGTCTCGCGATGGGCAAAGGCCTGGATGACCTTGACGCGATCGACATCGGAAAGATCGAAGAAGGCCGGAGCCAGCAGGGCCGCATCGAAATCGGCGCGCTTGGCCAGCGATTCGGCGACGAGGTGATCCATCTGCGCCGAACGGGCGAGGGCGCTGAGATAGGCGCCGCGCGGCACGATGGAGAGATTGGAGGCCAAGGCCCGGTAAACCTTGCGCGAATTCATCTGGAAGAGCTTGGCCAGGACGACGTTGGAGAGGTCGTCGCGCGCCGCGATGGTGGCAGCGCCCGGCACGTCATAGCGGGCGATGATGTCGAGCATGGTGGGCTCGGAAAGGTCGGTTGCGCCGGAGAGGAAGCCGTTGAGGTCCTCGCCGATATTGTCGACCACCAACTGCTCGAGGGCAGGAGAGAGCATTTCGGCGCGACCCAGGATCGCGGCGCCCTTGGCGCGGGCCTGTGGGCCGGCGATTGGGAACAGCCGGCCGGCCAGGGCCTCGAACTGTTCCATTTCGGGAGGAGTGGGCTTGCCGCGCCGCGCATAAGCGTCGCAGGCCGCGATCAGCAGGGTGTTCGTACGGTCGACGCCGCCTGTCTCGATGAGCAGTTGAAACGTCTCGTAAGGCTGAAAACCAAGCATGTCCGGGGAACCGTCTATTCGGAATCGCATCACATTCGATGCACATTCACTCTTGCCGCCAATTCGTTAGCAGACTGTTAACCTTGACGATCTCTTAATGGCGACATGAGCAAGGGGTGCGAGGGCGTCACACCACCGATTTGCAACACGAACCGTGGCCTCCAATGGGAATGGGGGAGCGAGCAACTGGAGGACAGCTTGGGAAAGCTCGTCAAATTCGATCAGCGGCGCAAAGCCGTCACAGGCGGGGCGAAGAAGCCCGGCGGCGCCCAGATACTGATTTTTACCGGGGTGCGTTATGAGCGCGGGACGTCGCAGCCGCCAAATACCAGGCTCGATCCGACGCGGCCGAAGCGCAAGCGTGGATAAGTATTATCGTCTGGCCGGGGCTGTTGCCCTGACCGCAATCCTGGCTGGCTGCGTGGCTCGCCCGGTGGGCGATTTCGGCCGGGCGGCGCCAAGCTGGACCCATGACACGGCCATGCCGGCGGTTGGCGATTTCATTGCCACCAATCGCGGCGAGCCGGTCTCAAGCTTCAACAAGACCGACCAGGAAGACGAGATGCATGACCGCGTCTGGCGCTTCCTCGTGGCGGCCCATGCCAAGGACTGGCAATTCGACAGTGCGGTGGAACTGCAGCGCACCCGCATCGTCCGCCCGCGCGACGAGACCTTCACCATCGAGCGCTATTACCAGTGGCTGAGCCGGACCGAATACGCCTCGTCGCGGACGCGCTACTCGACGGTCGGGCGGCACATAACGGCCGACATCGATACGCTGCCCACGACATTCCTCGCGATCTGCAAGGTCATCGAAATCGACCGGCAGCGCGCCGTTGCCTATGACGGGCTGAGCGGCCAGCTGCCGCCGCGCCTGGCCGAAGAAGTCGCGGCGCGGAAGTACGAGAACGATGCCTTTATCGACTGGTTCGTGCGCGCGCTGAACTACCGCTATTCGAGCTACGATTTCGCGCTCGACAACCTCTTGGTGGAAACCCCGCATGAGCAATCGCTGGCGGTGGACGAGGCGCTGCGGCGCATGTCGGTCTATGTAAACCGGGCCAATCGCCGGGATTTCTGCTCCGACAGCAACGCCGCGCATGGCGGCAACGATGTCGTGATACCGTCACGCTTCCAGAATATCGGCGACACGGAAATCGTGCTGCCCAAGTAGCAGCGGCGCCGGGGGCATTGTGGACAGAGCGGCAACAAGAACCGGTACGGCCGGCGAAGTGTTCCTGGCCTTCCTCAAGCTCGGCCTGACCTCGTTTGGTGGCCCTATCGCTCATCTCGGCTATTTCCGCGAAGAGATCGTGGTGCGGCGGCGCTGGATGGGCGAGGCCGAATATGCCGACCTCGTGGCGCTGTGCCAGTTCCTGCCCGGACCGGCATCGAGCCAGGTCGGCTTTGCCCTCGGCCTCTGGCGCGCCGGACCGCTGGGCGCGCTGGCTGCCTGGACGGCTTTCACACTTCCGTCCGCCCTATTGCTGGTCGCCTTCGCCCTTGGTGCGGCGGCGATCGATGGCCCCGTGGCACAGGGCGTGCTGCATGGGCTGAAGCTCGTTGCCGTCGCAGTGGTAGCGCAGGCGGTGTGGGGCATGGCGCGGAGCCTGGCGCCGGACAGGCAGCGGGCGACGATCGCGGTCGCGGCTGTGGCGGTGACCATCATACTCGCCGGCTCGCTGGGGCAGGTGGCGGCGCTGGTGCTCGGCGCGTTTGCCGGGCTGGTTCTGTGCCGCGATGGTGCGCCTTCGGCTGCGACGGCGATGCGGTTTCCGGTGAGTCGGGCGGCTGGCGGTGTTGCTCTGGCGCTGTTTTTCGTCCTGCTGCTCGGCCTGCCGCTTATGGCTGCGGCGGTCGGCCAGCATGGCCTCGACCTGTTCGACGCCTTCTATCGCGCCGGGGCGTTGGTGTTCGGCGGTGGTCACGTCGTGCTGCCATTGCTCGATGCGGAAACCGTGGCGACTGGGTGGATCGGCAAGGACACGTTCCTCGCCGGCTATGGCGCGGCGCAGGCCGTGCCGGGCCCGCTCTTCACCTTTGCCGCCTATCTGGGCGCGGTCGGAACCATTCCGCCCAACGGGCCGGTTGGCGCGATCATCGCACTGGTGGCGATCTTCCTGCCCGGCTTTCTTTTGCTCGTTGGCGCCCTGCCATTCTGGGATGCGCTGCGCACCAAGCCGCTGGCGCAGGCGGGCATGCGCGGGGCCAATGCGGCGGTGGTGGGCATTCTGGGCGCCGCACTATACGACCCGGTCTGGACCAGCGCCGTGCTCGGAGCATTCGACTTCGCGCTGGCGCTGGCCGGCTTCGTGGCGCTGGTCGTCTGGAAGGCGCCGCCCTGGATCGTGGTGGTGCTGCTGGCCGTGGCCGGCGGCGTTATGGGCGTTTTCGGCTAGGTCGCAAAACCATGGCTGGGCTGCAGCGGCGCTGGCAGGTCCTGTTCGCCCAGGGCGGTTCGCAGTTCGATCTCGATATCGCGGCAGATCTGGCTGATCGGCACGTCGTTCGCATTGCCCTCGAAGGGGTTCGATGTGCTCTCGCCGACCTGGTCGAGCGACATGTACATCCAGCCCAGCAGGGCGCAGAACGGGATGGTCAGCCAGATGGCAACGGCGCCCAGAATGCCACCCAAGCCGCTCAGTTCGGCAAAGACCGGGACGGCGCCGAAGGGCAGCAGCGTGCAGAAGATGGTGACGAACATCGTGCCGACGATGGCATATTGCCGAGGGTAGGGGCTGTTCTTGATGCGGTCGCAGCGGCTTTGCTGGTCATGCAGATCGCGCATCGATTTCATCAGCTCGCCATAGACCTGAGTGGGCACGGCGCTGTCCTTGAGCAACTGGCTGACGTGATGGGTCTGCGCATCGAGCAGGTGAAGGGTCGGGTAGCGGGCGGCGAGGGCGGCTTCGGCCTCGGCTCCGAGCAGCGGCTCGAGTTCGGCGCGCAGGGAGCTGGTGTCTTCGACGATGTGGTAGCGCTTGCGGAACTCGGCATTGGCGGGGCGGCCCATAGTCTCCCAAGGCATGGGCCGGCGCAGCGAGAAACGCAAGGCGGTGAGCCAGGCCAGATGGCGGTAGATCAGCACGCGCGCCGTCTCGGCATCGGTGAAATCGCGGCAGAGACTGCCCCAGACGCGGCTGCTGGCGGCAATCTGCGCGAAGAGCTGCAGCGCTTCGCCGCTGCGGGACAGCACCTGCGCATTCTTGAAGCCGGCGACCAGCGAAACCGTGGTGCCCAGCACGACAATGACCGGCCACGGGATGGCAAAACCGGTAATGCCGGGAATGTGGTAGGTCCCGATGGCGAGGAGGCTGACCACAATCATGTAGATCACGCTGCGGCGCGACCAGAGCACGAAATCGATCAGCCGATAGGAACGTCCTACATGCATGCTTGCCCTCATGACGCTGGTCGGCGCGTGGCCGGCGCCGTGACGTTATTGCCATGTCGCCGGGGAGAGCGGCAACAGCATACTAGTTTCGCGCGCCGCAGGTGACTTCGGACAGTTCCTGCTCGAAGCGGGCGCGCATGGCGCGATGCGGCGGGGCGAGGCGCACGAGGACGAGGAGCTTGTCACTGGCCGATTCCACCACGAGCAGGCCCTCGGCGATATCGAGCTGCTGCTGGGCCAGGAGGCGCGTCTGGGCGGCGTTGAAGATGCCCAGCTCCAGCGTCTGGCCGATGCCGTCGCGGTTAGTGGTGGAATAGGTAACGATGCCCGAAGGGTTGAACAGCGCCACCGACCAGAAGGCATCGGGCAGCACCCCGCTCACATAGGCCGGGCCATTGGCGAGATCGACACGGCAGAGGCCATAGGCCAGTTCCGGATCGAGCCCCAGCGGGTTGGGCTCGCCTGCCACCACGGGCGGCAGGATGACCATGCGGTTATCGGCCTCAAGGCTGGCGACGCGGCTCCAGACCGACTGCTCGGCCAGAGCCGGCAGCGTCAGGATGACGATGATGTGGATGATGCCACCCAGCACCAGGCCACTCAGCAGCCAGAGCAGGGGACGGATCATGCGCACGCTCCCCTGACAATGGCGGGCATGGAGGCATCGCTGGAAAAGCCGGAAAAGGCCGCGGTGTCGTAAAGGGTCAGCACCAGGCGGAACGGACCTTCGCCGCTGAGCTCTAGCCAGTTTTCCGGCATCAGGCGTGTACCGACATTGATGACGATGGACCCGTCGGCGACACGCGCGATGCCGCTGCTGCGCATGGCCGGGGCGACATCGGGCGCGGCGATATTGATGCCGGCATCGTCGACGGCCACCAGCGTCCAGAAGGTGGCGAGCGGTGTCTTGCCATCGACGCGATAGGCACAGTCGCGCGTCAGTGCATCGCCGTGGCTGTCGGCGGTGGCGATGAAAGCGAGGCCCTCGGACTGGCCCAGCTCGAAGGCGGCCGTGCGCGCCAGATGGCCGCGCGTATAGGGATTGGGCGTGCTGGCGCCGACATCGGGCCAGGCATGCCAAGGACCGACCTGGGCCACGCCGAAGAGACGCCCATCGGTCAGCGCGTAGTAGCTGAGGCCGAAACCGACCCCGAGCGCCACGGCGATCATCATGAGGAGATAGAAGACGAAGCGCACGGTTCAGCGGCTCGGAGATGCAATAGACGGCATGGGCGGCGAGACCTGCGCGCGGAGTGGCTGTTCGCTTGTAGCAAGGTTGGCCGGAGGATCAAACGAGATCGTCGATTGTCACGCCCAAAGCGACGGCCAGCTTGCGGAGGGTCTGAACCGAGCCTGTCTTGCGCTTGGCCTCGATATCGGCGATCTGCACGCGGTTGACGCCTGACGCGACCGCCAAGGCGGTCTGCGTCATGCCGCGGAACTCCCGGAACACGCGTACCGGGTTCTCGCCGTCGATCATGCGATTGACGAACTCGGATGGAATCAACTCTTCACGACCAGCGGCGAGGTCGCCCTTGATGCGATTGTAGGATTCAATGTCGGCCAAGTCTTCTGCCGCCTCGCGAAGGCGTTCGTACTCGGCGCGCGTAATCGTAATCATTTCATTCAACGCTGATCTCCTTCACCCATAGATACTGCCTCGCGGGCCAATCTCCATGATCTCCAGGACCACTCCGTCGTCCATGATCACCCGCCAATCTCCGACACGAAGTCGTATCAGGCTGCTGCCCTGCAAGGCCTTGACGTTGTTGGCTTGCGAAGATGGATCGGCGGCGAATTCGAGTATCTTTTTGGCTTATCCGTCGGGCCGTGTTCTGCGGCAGGCGGCTAAGTGTTCGGCGCGCGGACTTGGTATAGACGACCTGCTTCACCGGTCAAATGTAGTCCGGAGCTACACTGTAGTCAATGACTACAGTGCCGGTGTTGTGCCCGTCGCAGGCACGCTGGCCTGATCCTGCGGCGGCGTGGACTTTTCCAGCGTCGCGGCGAAGCGGTCGGCGAGGTCGACGAGTTTGCGGGCGGCGGCGGGGGTGAGGCTGGGCGGGCGCTGGATGACTTCTTCTTCGAGCGCCGCAGGATCGGCCGCGGCGACGACCGTCGGCTCGATGGCGAAATCGACGCCGAAGACCGGCTGGATGTCGATATTGGTGTGGGCATAGGCCATGAACTTCTGCCAGGTGATCGCCGGCAGGGTGCCGCCTGTCAGGTTGTTGGTCGGGTGGTAGTCGTCATTGCCGAACCACACGGCGGCCACGTAATTGCCGGTGAAGCCGCAGAACCAGGCGTCGCGATAGGACGAGGTGGTGCCCGACTTGCCCACGGCGGGCACGCCAGGCACATCGGCGCGGCGGCCGGTGCCGCCGGTGATGACGCCGCGCAGCATGGAATTCATGTTGGCCACGGTGGTCTCGCTGAGCACGCGTTCGCGCGGCGCGTCCGGATCGACCTCGTGCACCAGTTCGCCATTGAGCGTGGTCATGCGGGTGATGCCATAGGCTGGGGTCTTGAAGCCGTGATTGGCGAGGACGGCGTAGGACGAGGTCATGTCGAGCACCGACACCGACGCCACGCCGAGGGCCAGCGAGCGGGTGACTGGGTACTCGGCTTGCAGGCCCATGCGGTGGCTGAGCGCGGCAATGGTGTCGCGGCCGGTCTTGATCGACAGCGTGACCGGCACGGTATTGAGCGACTGGGCGAAGGCCGATGCCAGGGTCACTGTGCCCTTGTAGCTGCGGCCGTAATTCTGCGGGCACCAGTCGCCGATGCAGACCGGGCGGTCGGTGATCATGTCGGCCGGGGTGAGGCCGAGCTGCTCGAAGGCTTCGGAATAGACAAAGATTTTGTAGGCCGAGCCGGGCTGGCGGGTCGAGACGATGGCGCGGTTGAACTGGCTCTTGGCATAGTCGGTGCCGCCCACCATGGCGCGAATGGCGCCCGATGTGTCGGTGACCACCATCGCCGCCTGGGTCACGTCATACTGCTCGCCCTGTTCGAGTACGGTCGAGATCACCGCCTCTTCGGCATATTTCTGCAGCGTCGTATCGATAGTGGTGCGGACCACGAAATTGTTGGTGGCGTGCCGGCTGGTTTCGATGAGCAGCTTGGACTGCTCGAAGGCCCAATCGAGGAAATAGTTCGGCGAATTGGCGTCCGCTGCCCGGCTGATCGGGGTGGCGGGATGGCGCCGCGCCGCCGTGACCTGGCCTTCGGTGAGAAAGCCGGCAGCCACCATGTTGGAGAGCACCAGATTGGCGCGGCCACGGGCGGCGGCAAGGTCGACGTGGGGCGCATAGCGGGTGGGGGCCTTGAACAGGCCCGAGAGCATCGCGGCTTCGGCCAGGTTGATGTCCTGCACCTTCTTGCCGAAATAGTAGTCGGACGCGGCCACCACGCCGAAATTGCCGCCGCCCATATAGGCGCGGTCGAAATAGAGCTTGAGGATCTCGTCCTTGGTGTAGTGCCACTCGAGCCATACCGCGAGGAAGGCCTCGATGATCTTGCGCTCGAGCGTCCGTTCGGAGCTGAGGAACAGGTTCTTGGCGAGCTGCTGGGTGATCGAGGAGCCGCCCTGGGTGGAGTTCTCACCGCCGGCATTGCTGGCAAGGGCGCGCAGGGTGCCGACCACGTCGATGCCGAAATGCTCGTAAAAGCGCCGGTCCTCGGTGGCGAGGGTCGCCTTGAGCAGGAAGTCGGGCATATCGTCGAGGGCGACGGAGTCGTCCGAACGGATGCCGCGGCGGCCGATTTCGGTGCCGAAACGATCAAGGAACACAACGGAATAATCTTCGGCCTTGTTGAACTCGCCCGACGCCGTGGCGTCAAAAGCGGGCAGGGCCAGGGCCGTCATCAGCACACAGCCGATGGCGAAAAAGGAGAAGCCGTCGCTGAGGATTTCCACGAAGAACCGCTTGATGCCGGCGACGTGGAAAATGCTCATGAAATCCTGGAAACGCGTATAGGCGCGGCCCAGCGATTGCCAGAATTCGTAGAGCGAAGAATCGAGCCACGCATCGGCGGCGAGCATGCCGCCCGATTTTTTGCGCTTTTCCTTGGTATAGAACGGATCCTGCACCAAACGCCCCCGTAGCTAGTAGGTCGCGAGCCTCTTCGCGAAGACCCGGCGCCACTTTTTCGCAGCTTGCCCGGTCACAGACTGTTGTCCGCAAGGAGCGATCAACGCAACACAATCGCTGGAATATGATTGCGCTTGGCCGCCGACAAGAGCAAACCGGCAACAGGCTTAGCAGCAGCGAGTTAAGATGGCCTTCTGGGAAGAAAAAACCCTGGACGAAATGACCGACGCGGAGTGGGAAGCGCTCTGTGACGGCTGCGGCCGCTGCTGCCTGATCAAGCTCGAGGACGAGGACAGCGGCCTGCTGATCACTTCCGATGTCCGCTGCCAGTTGCTCGACGGCGATACCTGCACCTGCACGGACTATCCGGGCCGGCAGGCCAAGGTGCCCGACTGCATCAAGCTGACGCCGCAGAATGTCACCGAGATCAAGTGGATCCCCACCACCTGCGCCTATCGCCGCATTGCCGAGGGCAAGGGGCTGGCCTGGTGGCACCCGCTGGTTTCGGGCGATCCGCAGACGGTGGTGGATGTCGGCGTTTCGGCGCGCGGCCGCACCTTTGCCGAGCAGGACGTCGCCCCCGGCGAGTGGGAAGACCACGCGGTCGACTGGCCCGAATGGGAACCGCCCGAGCGGCTCTGATTATTTACGCCCCGTTAACCATGTTGTGGCCTGATCCTGCCGTGCGCGAGCCCAGGACAGGCGGATGACTGACACTGCGATTTCCAAAGAGCAGGCTGAACCGTTCTGGACGAGGGTCCGGGCGGCACTGGGCGCGATGCGTCCCGAGCGGCAGGAGCGAGCGCCGGCTTATGGCCAGGCCGCGATTGCGCGATCCATGGGCATCAAGCCCAAGCTGGGCGCCCGGATCGAGGAAGAGCTCCATAACGGCTGGACCCACTCGGCGGCGCGCCGGGTTTCGATGAGCCTGATGGTGATCGAGATCGATCGCTTTGCCGACTATTTCAGCGCCTATGGCCGGGGCGAGGCCGATCAATGCCTGCTCGCCGTGATGCAGGCGATCACCGACGCGCTGCCGCGCCAGGGCGATATCTGCCTGCGGCTGGGCGCGGCGAGTTTCGTCATCGTCCTGCCGGACCTGCCCGCTCTGATGGCGCGCGCCACCGCCGCCAAGATCGCCGAGGCGGTTCGCACCCTCGCCATGCCGCACAAGGAGAGCCATGCCGGCATCGTGACGCTGAGCATGGGTCTTGCTGTGACCAATCCGCATGGCGGCTATGACCGCAAATTCTTCGAGGCGAGCGCCGAAGCGCTGAAGAAGGCCCAGCGCCGCGGCATGGGCCGCATGGAGGGCGTGGATCTGCGCCCAGCGCTCGAACGCAAGAAGAAGCCTGCCCGCGCGGCTTGAGGTTGCCATCGGCTGCCTGAGTCTCTAAGAAGCCCGTCCCTCGCGCCGGCCTGGCGCATCCCAAAATGGACGGCGTGTCATGACCCTGGTTTGCGGCCTCGACTTTGGCACGTCCAATTCCACCATTGCCCGCCGCGATTCCGGCGGCGTGCCGCAATTACTCAAGCTGGAAGCCGGGCGCGAAACCATCCCCAGCGTGATCTTCTTCGGCTTCGAGGATGACAGCATCCATTTCGGCCGGCAGGCGGTGGCCGAATATGTGACTGGCGCCGAAGGGCGGCTGATGCGGTCGCTCAAGAGCGTGCTGGGCACCTCGCTGATCGGCGATACCACCCGGGTCAAGGCGCGCAGCTATGGCTTCATCGACATTCTGGGCATCTTCATCGCCGAGCTGAAGCGCCGGGCCGAGGCCGAGCTGGGCGGCGCGGTCGATACCGTGGTCTGCGGCCGGCCGGTGCATTTTGTCGATGACGACCCGGCGGCCGACGCCGCGGCGCAGAGCCAGCTCGAGGGAGCGGTGCGGGCGCAGGGCTTCAAACATGTCGATTTCCAGTTCGAGCCGATCGCGGCGGCGCTCGACTATGAGCGGCAGGTGGCCTCGGAAAAGCTGGCGCTGATCGTCGACCTTGGCGGCGGCACCTCGGACTTTACCGTGATCCGCGTGTCGCCGGAGCGGGCCAAGGCGGTGGACCGCAGCCAGGACATCTTGTCGACGGCGGGCGTGCATGTCGGCGGCACCGATTTCGACAGGCTGCTGTCGATGGGCAAGGTGATGCCCGAGCTGGGCCTGGGCACGATGACCACGGACGGCAAGCGGCACTTGCCGGTGGCACCCTACTATGACCTTTCCACCTGGCACCGCATCAACCGGCTCTACAATGCGCAGACGTTGCGCGACCTGCGCGGTACTCAGCGCGAGGCGCGGGCACCCGGGCGCGTCGAGATGATGATCGAACTGATCGAGGATCGCCTGGGACACCGGCTGGTGGGCGCGGTTGAGGCCGCCAAGATTGCCTTGTCGGATCACGAGGTCACCGACTTCGCCTTTCCGGTGCGCGGCCGGCAGATCGAGACGGTGATGACCAAGGCCGACCTCACCAATGCCCTGCACAATTCGGTCGAGCGGATCGAGAACACGATCGCCGAGACGCTGCGGCGGGCAGGGGTGACGGGACGGGACGTCGACAGCCTGATCCTTACTGGCGGCTCGACGCAAGTGCCGGTTATCGCCAGCCGGCTGCGGGCGCTGTTCCCGGAATCGGAACTGGTACGGACGGACGTGCTGGGCAGCGTGGGGCTGGGGCTGGCCATGGATGCGGCGCGGAAGTTTGGCTGAACTCACCCCCGGGGGGTGAAGAGCAGATGAACCCAAACCGAACGCCCAATTCCCAACCGGTTCAGTCCGGCGGTGGCATTTGCTGGATCAACAACTTCACATCGCCACTGCGGCGTCCGCAATCGAGGAAACGAAAATGACTCTGATCAAGACCATCGCCGCCGCGGCCTTTGCCCTTTGTGCCGCTGCTCCCGCTTTCGCCCAGGACCCGACGCCTGTGGGCACCTGGCAGACCACGACCGGCGAGTCGCGCTATGCGGTCAGCTATTGCGGCGACGGCACCGAGCTTTGTGCCAAGCTGATCTGGCTGCGCAAGGATGCCAGGACTCCGGAAAACCTGGCGCTGCTGAACAAGCATGTGGTGCAGGGTGCCCGCGCTACTGCCACCAACAAGTGGCGCGGCACGGTGAAATACGATGGCCACACCGTTTCGGGGTCGGTGACCCTGGTGAACCAGGACAAGCTGAGCCTGTCGGGCTGCCAGTTGATCGCCTGCCGAAAGGTTGATTTCGTTCGACTTTGAGTTGGTGCTGGCGGCGCGTTGAGCCCGTCCTGCGAAGCGGGGCGGGCTCTTTTGTTTGCCGATTTGCCAGTCGTCTCCCTCCCCCTTGAGGGGAGGATTAAGGGTGGGGTGCTGAAGGTCCCGCACGTGTCGAGTTCGCGGATAGCGCGACACCCCCGCCCTGCTCGATCCAACGGACTTAGCTGGCGCTAAGTCCTATCTCGCTTCCAGCCATTCGAGCGTAGCTCTCATGGCCTTCTCGCCTAAGATCGCTCCACTGGAGCGATCTTGCCCTTCGGGCCGGTTCGAAGCCCCTCAAGTGGAGGGAGAGGTCCGGGGGGCGTTGGAATTCCAGCAGTTTGCGAGAAAAATCACCCGACTTATCCCCGCGTCACGGTGATCGGCTATAGTTCAGGCATGGTCACGAAATTGGGTCACGAAGCAGACCGGATGGCCAGCCAGCGGCGGTTGCGTTTCTCGGAGGGGTCGACCAGCTGGCACTCGAATTTGCCACGGATCAACTGATTGAAGAAGCGACCGCGTGACTCGGCGTCGCGCCGGCCTTCGTAGATGCATTCGGGGACAGCGAAATATTGGTAGCGCCGGCCTTCAGGCCCGAACCAGATCGAGAGTTCCTTGCTGGCGGGCTTGTAGTGGATATGGCGGATCGCAGCGGACATCGGGCCTCTCCGGTTGGACTCCGCGAGGGGGAATCCGGGGTGGATTCGATGGGTTCCGGGCGGCGATGCCGGGGACGGATCACAAGCGAGTCATTGGCATGGACGAAGCGGACGGCGCTGCGGATGACATCGACTGGGTTGCGGCGCGCCGCGACTACGAGGCGGGCGTGCTGACACGCAATGCTGTGGCGGCCAAGTACGGCGTGCCGCGGTCACAGGTCGAACTTCGCGCCAAGGTCAACAAGTGGAAGCGACCCTATTCGGACATTACGGATCGGCGGATTCTGATTTTCAAACTTCTGGCGTTGCTGGAGCGCCAGATTGACCAGGTGGATGAACAAATGCGTGCTGGCGGAAGTCGGGAGATCAAGGTGCTGACCGATATGGTGCGCGACCTCGACAAGCTGATTGCCATCGAGAAGGCCGAGGCCTCACAACAGGAGCAGGAGACACAAAGCAAGGAGATGCAGGATCTGCAGCGCAAGCTGGAGAAGCGCATCAATGCCATCACCAAGGGGTAACCTCCAAGGGCTTCGCAAACGGCTGGGCGTTCAGGCAGCGCGCGAGGCCTTCTACAATTTCGACATCTGGGCCTGGCCGCATCAGGTGCCTCCCGAGGGTGACTGGACAACGTGGTTGCTGATGGGCGGTCGCGGAGCCGGCAAGACCAGGGCGGGAGCCGAATGGGTGCGAAAGCTCGCAGCCGAGGGCGTTACGCCGATCGCGCTGGTGGGGGAAACCATGATCCAGGCGGAGACCATCATGGTCAGGGGCCCGGGCGGCATTCTGGTGGCGCATCCGCCTGGCGAAAGGCCGAAGCTGAAGGGATCAACGCTGCTTTGGCCCAATGGCGTGGAGGCGCATCTGATGCCGGCGGCAGAACCGGAGCGCTTTCGCGGGCCTGAATTTGCGGCAGCCTGGTGCGATGAGATCGGCAAATGGCCACGAGCGGAGGCGGCTTGGGACATGTTGCAGTTCGGTTTGCGTGTGGGAGATCGCCCACGGCAATTGGCGACGACGACGCCCCGACCGACCGCCTTGATCAAGCGATTGCTGGCGGACGTTCGAACAGTTGTGACGCGAGCGCCCACGGGAAAGAACAAGCATCTGGCCGATAGCTTCCTTGAGGCAGTGGTGGCCCGCTATCGCGGCTCCATCCTCGGCCGGCAGGAGCTCGATGGCGAGCTGATCGAAGACGATCCCGGGGCGCTGTGGCAGCGGGGTATGTTCCGGCGGTTTGCGGGTGGCGAAATCGGGCGCATCGTCGTGGCGGTGGATCCGCCGGTGACGGGGACGGCGCGGTCCGATGCCTGCGGCATTGTGGTGGCCGGAAGGGCGGGCGAGGGCGTCGTGGTGCTGGAAGATTGCACCATGCGGCAGGTGCGGCCGCTGACCTGGGCGCGACGAGCGGTGGCGGCCTTTGAGGCGCACCGGGCCGACGCCATCGTGGTTGAGGTGAACCAGGGGGGCGACCTCGTGCGGGCACTGATCGGGCAGGTCGATGGCACTGTGCCGGTGCGTGAAGTGCGGGCCAGTCGCGGCAAGTGGCTGCGGGCCGAGCCGGTGGCGGCGCTCTATGGGCGCGGATTGGTCAGCCACATGGATGGGCTGACGGCGCTGGAAGACGAGATGTGTGCTTTTGGCGTGGACGGGAGGAGCGACGGGCACTCGCCGGATCGCGTCGACGCGCTGGTCTGGGCGGTGACGGAACTGCTGCTCAATGACATGCGGCCGCGGATACGCGGGCTCTAGGGCAGAGTACGCGCAGTCGTCTCCCTCCCCCCAAGGGGGGAGGGCGGCAGGCGGATAGTCCGGTGTCAGCTCAACCTGGCGCATTCCGCACAGAGAGGCTTACCGCCGGTGCCCGAACGGCGGTTCTCCGTTTCGATATTGTTGCCGGTGTTGCAGTTGGAATTGTCGTGGTGGACCGACTGCTTGATCGAGTGCCACGGCGCTTTCTTTGCCATTCTCTGCCGCCCATTGATTGGTTGAGCAGCAAAAGTGGGTGATTCCGACGACAGCCGGAATCCGTATGAGCCCGCTTGGGGGTTCCCCCAGCGTGTCAGAATTTGAGGACATCGTCATGCCGAACTGGATCAGCCGCCTGCTGGGTGGCGGCGCGAACACGCCTGCGGAAAGCAAGAGCTTTGCCGGCCATACGCTGCTGAGCCTCAGCCAGCTCGGGGCGGCGAGCTGGAGCAATCGGGGATTTGCGAGCCTCGTCAACCAGGGCTTTGCGCGAAACCCTGTGGTCTATCGCTGCGTGCGGCTGATTGCCGAGACGGCCAATCGCGTGCCGCTGGTGGTCAGCGACGGCGGCAAGCGGGTGGATGAGCATCCGCTGGCGACGCTGCTGGCACGGCCCAATGGGCGGCAATCGGGCGGGGAGCTGCTCGAGGCGGTTTATGCGTATCTCCAGACGGCGGGGAATGCCTATCTCCAGGCCGGGATCGTCGATGGCGAGGTGCGCGGCATCTTTGGGCTGCGGCCAGACCGGATGAAGGTGGTGGCTGGGGCCGATGGCTGGCCGGTCGCCTACGATTATACGGCGGGCGGGCGAACGATCCGGCTGCGGCAGGACGAGGGGCCGCTGCCCAGTGTGCTGCATATGGCTTTGTTCCATCCGCTCGACGACCACTACGGCATGGCGCCGCTCGAGGCGGCGCAGACCAGCCTCGATATCCACAATGCCGCCGGGCAGTGGAACAAGGCGCTGCTCGACAATGCGGCGCGACCATCGGGCGCGCTTGTCTATTCGGCGGCCGGGCAAAGCCTGACCGAGGACCAGTTCAGTCGGCTCAAGGCGGAGCTGGAGCAGAACTTTTCCGGCGCCGTCAATGCCGGTCGGCCAATGCTGCTCGAAGGGGGGCTCGACTGGAAGGCCATCGCACTGTCGCCCCGGGACATGGATTTCATTGAGGCCAAGCATGCCGCGGCGCGCGACATCGCGCTGGCCTTCGGCGTGCCGCCGATGCTGCTCGGCATTCCGGGCGACAATACCTACGCGAACCTCGCGGAAGCCAACCGGGCGCTGTGGCGGCAGACGCTGATCCCGCTCGTGGTGCGGGTGGCTGAGGAACTGAGCAACTGGCTCTCGCCGGCCTTTGGCGGGGCGACGGTGGCGCCCGATTTCGACGGGGTGGAAGCCCTGGCCGAAGACCGCGCGGCGCTGTGGACTCGAGTGGGGAATGCGGAGTTTCTGAGCGACGCGGAGAAGCGGGTGATGCTGGGGGTTTAGGCGCATTTGTCCGGGGACAAGGGGTCGAACGTTCCAAAGCAAGAAGGAAATCGAACATGGACGAGCTGACCAAAACCGTCATCGAGCGGGGCGATCTCGCGCATCTGGCGCTGTTCCTGTGGGCCACGGGCGCCAGCGCCCTGCTCGTGTGGTCGCTGCGCGAGATGGCCAAGGTGAATCAACACTTCAACGACTTCGTGCAGGAGATTGCGAGCGTGAATCGGCTTTTCAGGAAGGATGACTAACGCCATGGCAAACAAGCAGAATCGGGAAGCTGTGCAGCAGACCTTCCGCCAGTTTGCCTGGAACCTGGCAGGGACGCTGGCCGGCGCCAAGACGGGCACGCGGCCGACGGGCGCCAAGCCGGGCAAGCGCTGATGGCGGGCATACCCATCGACGCCGAGGGACGGTTTTCGGGCTATGCCAGCATTTTCAACCGGCTCGACAGCGGCGTCAAAGTCTTGCGAGCCAGTGGCTTTCACGCCGTGACCCATGCGAAACGATCTCGTGAAGAGCGCGCGAATGGCAGGGCATATCCCTATCGCGCCACGCAACCTGATGACCCGGCACACCGCAGAAGCCGTTCTGTGGAACGCCAATAGCAACACGAAAACTCTGAGATTTTGGCCGCCTTGCCTCATTCATGTCCCATTCAGCAACAGCGCCCTATGGTGCTGTCATGAAAACCTTGACCTCAAAATTGCTCGCTTCGATCGCTGTCGCGCTGGCGCTTGGCCTTGCGGCGGCTGGTCCTGCGCAGGCGCAGGCATGCCTCGATAACCGCCAGATCCAGGAGGCGGTGTCGTCCGGCCAGATCATGTCGCTGGCCGATGTGCTGGCCTCGGCCGGCATCGATGGCAGTGCAGAAATCCTTTCCGTTCAGGTATGTGACGAAGGCGGCGGGCTGGTCTATATTATCGGCGTACTGACGCCTGATGGGGAAGCACAGAACCTTGTCTTGAGCGCGCAGTAAGACGCACCGGGGGCCTGCAATGCGTATTCTAGTTGTCGAAGACGATACCAATCTCAACCGGCAGCTCAAGGAAGCGCTGACTGAAGCGGGCTATGCGGTCGACGTAGCCTTTGATGGCGAGGAAGGACACTTCCTCGGCGATACCGAACCCTATGATGCCATTGTGCTCGATATCGGCCTGCCGCAAATGGACGGGCTGTCGGTGCTCGAAGAATGGCGCCGCGCAGGCAAGACCACGCCGGTGCTGTTGCTGACGGCGCGCGACCGCTGGAGTGACAAGGTGCAGGGCATCGAT
Organism: uncultured Devosia sp.; assembly: GCA_966212275.1. Taxonomy (GTDB): domain Bacteria; phylum Pseudomonadota; class Alphaproteobacteria; order Rhizobiales; family Devosiaceae; genus Devosia. The sequence continues at coordinate 23,869 of CBIHQV010000010.1, read as the reverse complement.
GCCGGCGCCGACGACTATGTCGCCAAGCCATTCCACATGGAAGAAGTGCTGGCCCGCATCCGCGCGCTGGTGCGCCGTGCCGCCGGCCTCGCCTCCAACGAGATCGTCGCCGGTTCGGTGCGGCTCGACGCGCGCTCGGGCAAGGTGACGGTCGACGGGCAGTCGGTGAAGCTCACCAGCCACGAATTGCGGCTCCTGAGCTACCTCATGCATCACAAGGGCAAGGTCATCTCGCGTACCGAGCTGACCGAGCACCTCTACGATCAGGATTTCGACCGCGACAGCAACACGATCGAAGTTTTCGTCGGCCGCCTGCGCAAGAAGCTGCCGGATGATTGCATCCAGACGGTGCGCGGACTGGGCTATCAGATCGCGGAAGACTAGGATGGGCCGATATTTGGATGAGGCCGGCCTGCAAGCGCCGGTTTTCTCCGCTTCCGGTGCTCACCTATGTTTACATACGCTGCGCGCCGGTTCTCGAAAACCGGCCCTTGCAGGCCGGCCTGATCCAAATCTCGACCCATCCTTGGTGCCCCGTTGAGAAAAGGCTCCATCGCCGCATCGCTGTTCTGGCTCTCGGCTGGCTGGTTGATCCTGGCGCTGGTGGCGACCGGGTTCCTGTTGACCGATCTCTATTCGCGGGCGCTCGATACCTCACTTTCGGACACGCTCGATTTTCATGTCGAGACCCTCGCGGGCGCCCTGCTCGAGGCGGGGGATCCCTCCAGCCCCGATATCGTGCTGAGCGACCCGCGCTTCGAGCGACCGCGCTCGGGCTGGTATTGGGCCATCCGCGACGCCGATGGCACGCTCTACAACCTCTCGACCTCAGTGGTGGGTATCGACCTGCCTGACATGACGGGCGCCTTCGACGGTGGCCGCCGCACGGCCATCATGGATGACGTGTTCGGCACGCGGATGCGCGTGGTGGAACGCACCGTGACGCTGGCGCCCGAGACCTACCGGATCGTCGTGACCGGCAATCTCAGCGAAATCCTTGATCTCGTGGGCAATTTCCGCGGCCAGGCCTTCATCGTGCTCGGCGCGGTCGGGGTGATGCTGGCCATCATGAGCGCCATTGTGGCGCGCTTTGCCATGCGCCCCATCGACAAGCTCAGCGCCGCCATCGAGAGCGTGCGCGAGGGCGAGAGCGTTTCGATAACGGGCACCTATCCGCGGGAGATCGCGCCGTTGGCCGAGGAGGTCAACGAGCTGCTGCGCTCGAACGCCCAGATCATCGAGCGGGCGCGCAACCAGGTGGGCAACCTGGCCCATGGCCTCAAGACGCCCATTGCCGTGTTGCGCAACGAGGCGGCGAACAAGAAGGGCGCGCTGGCCGACGTGGTGATCTCGGAAAGCGAGAAGATGAGCACCATGGTCGCCACCTATCTCGAGCGGGCACGGCTGGCAGCGCGCACCTCGGTGGTCGGCAAGAAGGCCGACCCGACGATGATCATGCTGCGGCTGACGCGGGTGATGCGCAAGATCAACCCGGACTGCACCATCGCCTTCCAGCGCCCCGATGCGTCATTGCCCTGGTTCCGGGGCGATGAGGCCGATCTCGAGGAAATGGCCGGCAACCTGCTCGACAATGCCTGCAAGTGGTCCAAGGGGCAGGTGGGCGTGCGGCTGGACGCCGAGCGGGGCAATGCCGGCACCATGTTGTTGATTCGCATTGATGATAATGGGCCGGGTCTCAGCGAGGCGGATGCGGAAAAAGTGTTGCGCCGCGGTGTCAGGCTGGACGAGAAAACGCCCGGCAGCGGCCTGGGGCTCGATATCGTCAAGGAACTGGTGGATGTCTATGGCGGCAGCCTGGCACTCAAGCGCTCGGCGCTGGGTGGGTTGCTGGTGGAATTGCGGCTGCCAACTGCCCGCCTGGGCGCTATGGCCAGGCCTAACGCGACCTGACGCACTTTCGCCGCATTGCGACAACAAGAGCCTTCCACCGATCACGAGATTTGCACCCATGAACCGTTTCGCCCTCCTTGCCGCTCCGCTGCTTGCTCTGACCCTGGCCGGTTGCGCCAGCACGGGTCCCACGCCGGTGGCGCAGGCCCCGGTGGTGATGGCGCCGGTGACCCCGCAGCCGCTGGTGGCAAGCCCCGCCCAGACGACGCAGCAGGCCCTGCTGACCACGAGCGTATCCAATGGCTTCGTCGACCCGGCAGCGCTGACGATCATGACGGCCAAGGACTCCGCCGAAGCCAATAGCGCGCAGTTCTATGCGCTGCAGTTCGGCCGCCCCGGCGCACCGCGCCAGTGGGCCGGCGACAAGGGCACGACCGGCAGCGTGGCCGTCGGCCCCTATGTGCGCGTCAACAATCTCGACTGCCGCGACTTCACCCACACGGTCAAAGCCGGTGGCAAGGATTATGTGAAGAAGGGCACTGCCTGCCGCGAGCAGAACGGCAACTGGGCCGTGGTTCCCGGCACCGCCTGATTCAGTTGGACGGCGGCCTGATAAGGATTGTTTACCAACGCGCTATAGTGTTTGGACTGATTAGTCTTTCAAACCCGCAGCGTTGATGTCTCAGGCCGCCAATCAAAGTGAAATGCCCGTTTCCGCGGCTGCCCGCCGGGCTGGCCGCGGCGCGGCTCGGCCGTTTGCCGGCATGATCGACGTGATCCTGGTGCAGGACCCGGCGCCGTTTCCCTTTGCTGGATCGGTGCCGCGCAAGTATGCGGAAGCCGCCTGGACCTGGATTCACCGCGATATATGCCCCGACTTGATTTCGGCTGACGGCGTCGCCAATGGCAACTTCCTCGCCTCCGACCTCGAAGTCGTGCTGCCTGAAGTGCTGTCGCGCATGAAGGATGCGCTGGCCGTCGTGGCGCAGGATCCCGAGAAGGACCGCCGCCTGCGCTCGGCGCTGGGCAGCACCGAGGCGCGCGACGCGCTTCCTGTCATCATGATGGCGCTGCGCAGCCGGGCGCTGCTGGCCAAGGCCCAGGCCTTCGGCAAGGCGATCAACACCATAACCGACGACGCCGCGCTGGGCGTGGCGCTGCAGTCCATGCCGCTGCAGGATCCGCCGCTGGCTTCGCTGCTGTTCCATGCGGCCCTCGGCCAGATCGCCAATCCGACGCGCCTGATCACCACCCTGATCCGGCTGGCCGGCAACGCTACCGAAGCATCTGTGATGCGCATGGGCTTTGGCCCGGTGATCGATGCCATCCTGGCGCATGCGCAGAACCAGTTGCATATCCTGCAGCCCATGGGCGCCTTTGCCGATATCGACCTGGTCTGCCGCAGCCTCGATCGCTTCCATCGACTGGTGCGTTCGCTGACCGGCTATATCGAATTTGCCCGCGGCAGCCGCTGGGCCATGGTGATCGCCGCTGTGACCAAGCAGGCCTCCGACCGTATCGAGCCGCGCCTGCGCGATGTCGTCTCCGACATCAACCTGGCCATGCGCCGCGGCCGCGAGGGCAACGACCGCATCGACGATGACCGCATCCTGGCCGCCATCAACGGCATCTACCTGCTGGCGACCATGCGCGAATGCCGTGACTCGCTGGCGCTCAACGCGCTGTTCGAACAAGCCTGGAGCCAGACCGGCCAGGCGCTGGAAATGCACCTGCAGCGCAATCTCGATCTGATCCGCCAGCATCCGGCCGATCCTGTGATCGGTGCCCGGCTTGATGCCGGTATCAAGATGGCGGAAGTGCGCTTCAATCCGGAATATGCCGAAACCCTGCGGCGCGCCCGCGCTTCGGCCGAGCGGCGCAACTAAGCGTCGATCGTCATGCCCGCTTGATAGGGCGCGACCAGTCTTATGCCCACCGCGCGGCCCGGTTCGCGCACGCTGGCGGACTGGTCCGCAATGCCGGCGACAAGCGCGATGGCCTTGCTTTCGACGATCCGCACCACCACACCGATTGCCTTGAGCGGATCGCTTTCGTCGGCATCGCGGTAGATCAGCGCGCCGACATCGAGCACGCGCGCCTCGGTCGGCGCCACGAGCCACAGCACGGCGCCCGGGTAGCGGTCCTGTAGATAGGGCGGGGGCAGGGGCGTTGGCGGGAGCCGAGGCTGGCTCGCCTCGCCGGCTTCGATGACCACCATGGCGACGCGTTCCTGCGCCACGATGCCGGCGCTGGCGGCCGGGATGGCGCCCAGTTGCACACCGGCTGCGATATCGGCGATGTCGAGCGGTTGCGGCGTATCGGCGAGCGACCAGCCTGGTGGCGCCGGAGTGAAGGGCAGCCAGACCGGCCAGCGCGAGGCCTTGAGCCGCGGCCGCTCGATATGGCGCCAACCGCCATCGAGATAGGCCGGCGGCGCGGCCTCGTCCGGGACATCGCCGACCGGGGCGGGCGCGTCGGGCGTTTCGTAGATTGGATCGATGAGGCGTTCTTCGACCGCGCGGCGCTGGCGCCCCAAGAGGACATCGACGGCGTCGACGCCACTCGCCACGCAGGCGCTGCGGCTGAGCCAGCCGCCCGCACTGCCGGCCAGCGCAATGCCGGCCGGGCCGCTGCGCGGTTCGAGGCGGGCGCGGGTATTGTTCCAGGCGCTTTCGCCGCCGGCCATGTGCCAGAGCGTCAGGTCAGGTTGCCAGCCGCCGCAGACCACCAACCGGTCGATCGGCAAGGCCGGTTCGGCGCGGGAGAATCCGCCCACGGCAAGCTTTGGCATGGCCACGAGGCCTCGGCCCTTGGGAGCCGCGGCGGCGTTGGCGATGATCGTCCCGGCGGCCAGGGTGATGCCATAGGCTTTGGAGAATTCGATGAAGCGGGACTGCGCATGCGGGCGGGAATCGATGATGCGGGGAACGGTGATGCCCGCATCGGTTGCCAGCATGGCGAGCCGGTAGGCCGGACTGCTGCTGGTGACGACCAATGCCGAGGCGCCGGCCCACACGCCATAGAGCTGCGCCAGCTCGAAGGCTTCGAGCGTGCCGATGACGCCCGGCAGCCGGTTGCCGGGAAAGATGGGCAGGCGCTCGAGCGATCCGGTGGCCAGCACGATATGGGGCGCGTTGATGTCGATGACGCGGCCGGTGGGCGTGCCGTCGAGCAGTTGCACCTGATGCAGTCGCACCACGCCGGGGCGCAGCGCGAACACTTCAGCGCGCGTGAGGACGGTGATGGCATCGGCCCGGGCGACCACGGCGGCGGTGAGGCGGGCAATGGCCTGGTCGGGCGTTTCCTCACCCTCCTGCGTGCCGAACAGCCGCGAGGCCCCGCCCAGCGAGGCGGCAGCCTCGACCAGCGCGACCCGCAGACCCCGCTTGGCTCCGGCCAGCGCGGCCGAGAGACCGGCAACGCCGCCGCCGACGACCACCAGGTCGGCCTCGGGGCCTTTCTCGGCGGGACTGCCGATCCAGGGGCGCGCCAGCGCATCGGAGCGGTCGAGATCGATATTGAGCGACCGGCCACCCCGGGACAGCAGGCGCGTCAAGGGGCTGCGGCGCAGCTTGCGTGCGGTGGTGACATATTGCGCGCCATCGGTGGCCGGCGTCCGCTCCATCGGCAGCGTGCGCTGATGGTCGGCTGCCAGCGCGGCAAAGCTGATGGTCGGCGCATGGCGGGACGACAGAGCCAGCGCTCCGCCATCGCGCTGCCCGATCGTGTCGATGCCCGAAGCGAGCAGCGCGCTCAGCACAGTGTCGCCGGCAAAACCGGAGACGACGCGGCCATCGAGCCGGAACTGCAGCGGCCGGCTGCGGTCGATGACGCTGCCCTGCAGGTGATGCTGGTGGTCGGTGCCAAGGCGATTGGACAGGGCCTTCATGCGGCGGCCCCGAACTCGGCGACGGGCGAGGGCGCAGTCTTGCGATCCACCAGCCGCGCGCCCAGCCAGGCATTTTCCGCCGGTGTGCCCTTGCCGCAGAGCCAGCGTGCGATCGATGGCGCGAGGAAAGCCCCGCTCGCTCCGAGCCCGGCCACGATATCGGGCCCCGTGCCGCGCAGGCGCCCGACGACGGGTGCGGCGTCGCTGGCATTCAGCGTTTCGTAACTCGATTGCCCGGCCTGGCGGTACTGGCGCTCCTTGTCCAGCAGCACGCCTAGGGCGGCCGCGAATGGATCGATGGCGCCTGGTCCCATGGCGACAATGCCCCGGCCGGCCGCCTGCTGCACCAGGGTGAGCCCGGTATCGAGCCGATGCATGACTGGCGCCGATATCGGCAATGTGGGCTCGGTCAGGATGGTGCTCGCCACCCGGCGCAACAGCAGCGACGGCCATTGCGTCGCCGGCACGTGGCCTATGATGGCTGGGTCGTCGGCGAGCACGGCCTGCGCGATATCGAGGCGATCCTCACCCGAGGCGAGCCAGGCGCTGCCGTCGGCGCGCACGGTCAGCACCTCGCCCTCCAGCACGCGGCGCACGCCATGTTGGTCCAGCCACTTGTCGAGGGCGACTTCCAGCGTGGAGCGATGCAGCAGAACAGCGTCGCGCAACAGCAGCCCGTCGCGGCCGGGGCCGATGACCTTGGCCGGGAGCTGCTCGGCAGCGTGGCCGAAGGCCAGCGCCAGATGCCGCATATGTGCCATGGCCTCCTTGCCCGCACCCGTCTCGCTGAAAAGGATCGGGTTGACCCGCGACCAGGCTCTCCGACCGCCAATGCGCGAAATCAGCTTCAATGTCTCGGGCACGCCAGCCTTCAGGAGGGCCCAGGTCTCGGGGCGCGTGACCGGCGCGACGGAAAGGTCCACGCCGCGCGCCAGTCGGTAGCCGGATTGGCTTTCGCCAGAAAACACCACGCTCTTGCCATGCGCCGATGCCAGCAGTCCTGCGATCAGCCGGGCCGTTGGGGTGGATCCGACGATGACGAAGTCGGCGCGGGCCTCGGTCATACCGCAGTGCTTGCCAGCGGCAACGCATCTGCCGCAGTGCTTGCCTGTGGCAATGCGTCCGCCCCACGATCGCGTGTTTTGATGGTTTTTCGCCGTATTGGGCTTATAGATGGCGCTCTCTTGCCGCGTGCCGGCGTCAAGCGCCCGGGGCCCATGCTTTTCTGGTCTATAGCCATCGCCGTTACCGCCATTGCGTGCGCTGCACTTTACTACGCAGCCGGCTGGCGCATGGTCAACGCGGCCGCCCCTGAATCGGACGATGCCAACAGCCATTTTCGCCTTGTGCTGGCGGGGATCGACGCGGACCTCGCCGCGGGCAAGCTCGGCGACGCCGAAGCGACGGCCGCCAAGGGCGAACTGGCGCGCGAAATCCTTCGCCTCAAATCCGAAGCTGGTCGCTTGGCCGGCGCCGGACTGGCCTTTAGCCGGACAACCATGTTTGGCGTACTCGCCCTCGTCGCGGCGCTGGCATTCGGTCTCTATGCGTGGCTGGGCAGCCCCGATTTGCCGAGCCAGCCGCTGGCCGGTCGCGCTGATGTGGCCGCCCAGGAGATTGATCTCGATACCGCCATTGCGCGCATCGAGACGCAGCTCACCGCCGACCCCGACGACCTGCGCGGCTGGACCGTCATCGCGCCGGCCTATGTCGAGATGGCACGCTATGCCGACGCGGCACGCGCCTATCGCCGCATCATCGAACTCGACGGCGCCACCCCGGACCGGCAGACCAGCCTGGCCGAAGCGCTGCTACTGGCCGGCGACGAAGCCGGCACAGTCGAAGCAGTCGACCTGCTGCGGGCGGCGGCTGATGCCGATCCTGCGCATGTCATGTCGCGGCTTTACCTGGCCTCGGTTTTGACCGGGACGGAACGCTATGCGGAAGCAGTACCAGTCTGGACCGCGGTCCTGGCCCTGGCCAAGGGCGATGAGCCTTGGATCGCCAGCGCACGCGAGGGGCTCGCCGTGGCGCAGGGCAACGGTGCTGTTCAGCCGGACGACCAGCAAGCCGAGATGATCGGCCAGATGGTCAGCGGCCTTGCCGAACGCCTCGCGACCAGCGGCGGCACCATCGAGGAATGGACCCAGCTCGTCCGGGCCTATCTCGTTCTCGGCGATACCGAGCGCGCCCAAGCGGCCTTTGACGCCGCCATCGCCGCCTATCCGCAGGCCTTCGACCGCGGCGACCTCGATACGCTGGCGCTCGGCGCCGGCCTCAAAATCAACGGAGCCGCGCCATGACGACCCAGACCGCCATCCGCAAGAAGGGCTGGTCGCGCAAGCAGAAGCGCCTCGCGGTCATCGGTGGCCTCGCAGTGGTCGTCGCGCTCGCCACGACGCTGGTGCTGGTGGCCCTGCGCGACCAGATCGTGTTCTTCTACTCGCCCTCCGACATCGTGGCGCGCGAAGTCGCCATCGGCACGCCGATCCGGCTGGGCGGGTTGGTCAAGGACGGCAGTTGGGTGCGCGACGGGCAGAACAACAGCTTCGTCGTGACCGACAATGTCAACGAGATCGCCGCCCGCTATTCCGGCATTCTGCCCGACCTGTTCCGCGAGGGGCAGGGGGTTGTGGCCGAGGGGAGCCTGGGGCCGGACGGGGCCTTCGTGGCCACCAATGTGCTGGCCAAGCATGATGAGAACTATATTCCCAAAGAGGTCGTCGACGCGCTCAAAGCCAGCGGCGAATGGCGGCCGGAGGCGGGGGAGTGAGCTTGCTGCAGTGGCCAAACCACCCCCACCCTCATTCCCTCCCCACAAGGGGGAGGGAGGCCTGCGCAGTGGTTCCGCCAACATCTCGCCAAGTGCCATCGTCTCCCTCCCCCTTGTGGGGAGGGATCAAGGGTGAGGGTGATGCTGCAGCATCCGCCAGCGTCGAGATGGCCCACCTATGACCATCGAACTCGGCCATTTCGCCCTTATCCTCGCCTTCGCCATCGCCACGGTTTCGGCCGGGGCCGGCTTTGTGTTCTGGCGGTCCGGCCAGCGCATCGCGCTGGTGCTGAGCCAGGGCGCGGTGCTGCAGTTCATCCTCGTCGTGGCGGCCTTTGCCGCGCTGATCCAGGCCTTCGTCACCTCCGATTTCAGCCTGCTGCTGGCCGCCAGCCATTCGCATTCGCTCAAGCCTTTGATCTTCAAGATCTCCGGTGTCTGGGGCAATCACGAGGGCTCCATGGTCCTCTGGATCTCCATCCTCGTCGCCTTCGGCGCCATGGTCGCCGCCTTCGGCCGCCGGCTGCCCAGCGATCTGCTGACGCTGGTACTGGCGACGCAGAGCCTGCTGACGGCGGCCTTTGCCGGCTTCACCATCTTCACCTCCAATCCCTTTACCCGGCTGATCCCGGCGCCGATCGAGGGCAATGATCTCAATCCGGTGCTGCAGGATATCGGCCTCGCCATCCATCCGCCGCTGCTCTATGCCGGCTATGTCGGCTTCTCGATCTGCTTTTCCTTTGCTGTCGCCGCGCTGATCTCGGGCCGCATCGACCAAGCCTGGGCGCGCTGGGTGCGCCCCTGGACCATGCTGAGCTGGACCTTCCTGACTCTGGGCATCGCCATGGGGTCCTACTGGGCCTATTACGAGCTCGGCTGGGGCGGCTGGTGGTTCTGGGATCCGGTGGAAAATGCCAGCTTCATGCCCTGGCTGGCCGGCACCGCCTTGCTGCATTCGGCGCTGGTGATGGAGAGGCGCAACGCGCTCAAGATTTGGACGATCTTCCTCTCCATCATCACTTTCTCGCTGTCGCTGCTCGGCACCTTCCTCGTCCGCTCGGGCATCCTGACGTCGGTGCATACCTTCGCCAGCGACCCGACGCGTGGGCTCGTCATCCTGACGCTGCTGGCGCTGGTCATCGGCGGTGCTTTCGCGCTGTTCGCCTTCCGCGCCGCCTCGCTGCGCCAGGGCGGACTGTTCGCGCCGGTCAGCCGCGAAGGCGCGCTGATCCTCAACAACCTGTTCCTCGCCACCGCGGTGGGCGCGGTGCTGGTCGGCACGCTTTATCCGCTGCTGCTCGATGCGCTGACCGGCACGACCATTTCCGTGGGCGCCCCCTTCTTCAATCTCACCTTCGGCGCGCTGATGGCGCCGCTGCTGCTGGTGCTGCCCTTCGGCCCGCTGCTGGCGTGGAAGCGCGCCGACATCGTCGCCGCTACCCAGCGGCTGATCGGGGCCGCGGCGCTGACGATCTTTGCCACCATCCTCATCTCGGCGCTGGGCGGGGTGACGATCTCGCTGGCGCCGATTGGCCTGTTGCTCGGCTTCTGGGTCGCCTTTGGCGCCATCGCCGAGCTGATCGACCGCAGCAAGCTCGGGCGCATCCCGCTGGGCGAGAGCGCGCGCCGGCTGGCCGGCCTGCCGCGCACCGCCTGGTCCACCGCCATCGCGCACTTCGGCGTCGGCGTTACAGTGCTGGGCATCGTTTCGGTTTCGGCCTGGGAGACCGAGCTGGTGACCACGCTCAATCCGGGCGAAAGCGCCGAACTCTCGGGTTATATCGTCGCCTTCGACAGCTTCGAGCAGGTGCAAGGCCCCAACTATCTCTCGGACGAGGGCCACTTCACTATCACCGCCCCAGGCGGCGAGACCCGAACCATGCTGGCCGACCGGCGCACCTATGTGGCCTCGGGCATGCCGACCACCGAGGCGGCCATCGAAACCTACGGCTTCTCCCAGCTTTACCTGCAACTCGGCGAGCCGCTCGACGACACCCATGTCGTGCGCATCTGGCACAAGCCTTACATCACGCTGATCTGGCTGGGGGCTGTGCTCATGGCCTTTGCCGGCCTGCTGTCGCTGACCGACCGCCGTTTACGCGTGGGCATGCCACGCCGCGCCGCCAAGCCCGCCCCGCAGGCCGCGCAATGACCTGGCTTAGGGCACTCCTCCTGGCGCTCTGCCTTGCGTCCCCCGTCATGGCGCTGAGCCCCGACGAAATCCTTGGCGATCCGGCGCTGGAGCAGCGGGCCCGCGACATTTCGGCGGGCCTGCGCTGCCTCGTCTGCCAGAACCAGTCCATCGACGACAGCGATGCCGATCTTGCCAAGGATTTGCGGGTGCTGGTGCGCGAGAGGCTGGTTGCCGGCGACAGCGATGAGGCGGTGCGCCAGTACCTTGTCGACCGCTACGGCGAATATGTGCTGCTCAATCCCCGGGTGAACAGCCACACCATCCTGCTCTGGATCGCGGCGCCGGCGCTGCTGCTGGCGGGGCTGGGGACGCTGGTCGTGATCGGGCGCAAGCGGCGCGTGGTGGACGCCGGGCTGAGCGAGGAAGAGCAGGCGGCGCTGGACCAGCTGAAGTAGTTCGGCAATGTCTTAGCGGCAACGCCTTCCACATCGCACGCCCTCGGTCCCAACAATGATCATAAACACTCCCCTGATCCTGGAATGTCTCGAGGAATGGAGTTCCAAGGACGAACAAGAAAGACTCTGGCTGTCCGACGGGTTGTCAGGTTTTGTTGGCTCGCCGGTGGAAGCCTACGAAGGATTATTTGGCGACAGCAATTTGACTGACGCTATTGAGGAGGGGGCGATCCAACTGCCGGACTCCCTCGTTGATGGGCTGGCTCGACTAAGGGGGGCGATCGATCGGCTTGGTCTTTACGGCCGGCCTCAGGAGTTCATCAACCACCCCGATATGGTCGGGGTGCGCCAAATCGCCAGCGAGCTGCTGATTGCATTCCGGACGATCGGGACTGACGGCCGGTCCATCTGAGTCCGCCACAATCTCCGCCCCATTCCCGCCGCCAACATTGCCAAGGTTTAATGTTGGCGCAACTTCGCAGAAAGGCGGCGCATTCCATATCTAGCCCCACAAGCTGTTGAGGGCTTGCCGAAGGAGAATGAATTACATGCGCTCGACCATTCTGAAGCGTACCAGCCGCTGGCTCGGGGTTTCTGCCCTGGCGCTGCTGGTCGGTATCGGCGGTGTCTCCACCGCCTTTGTGATGACCGGTCAGGCTGCCACTGCCCAGGTGCAGAACGCGGCCCAGATCATCGTTCCCGAAGCGGCGCAGCCGCAGGCCGGCTTTGCCGACCTCGTCGAGGCGGTCAAGCCCGCCGTCGTCTCCATTCTGGTCGAAGCCGAAGAGAGCCCGCGCAACGTGCAGCGCCGTGGCGGCGACTTCGATTTCAACTTCCCCGATCTGCCCGAGGGGCACCCCTTCCGTGACTTCTTCGAGCAGTTTGGTGACCAGTTCGGTGGCCCTGGCGGGCCCAATGGCGGCCCTGGCCCGGAGCCGCGCCACTTTATGGCGGCCGGTTCGGGCTTCGTGATCTCGGCTGATGGTTATGTCGTCACCAACAATCATGTCGTCCAGGATGCCACCAAGGTGACGGTCGTGTTCGACGATGGCACCGAACAGGTTGCCAAGATCGTCGGCACCGACGAACGCACCGACTTGGCCGTGCTCAAGATCGAAGGCACCGACCTGCCATTCGTCAACTTCGAGACCGAAGCCAGCCGCGTCGGCGATTGGGTGGTTGCCGTGGGCAACCCGTTCGGCCTGGGCGGTACCGTGACCGTCGGCGTCATCTCGGGTTCCGGCCGCAATATCGGCGGTTCGAACTATGGCGATTTCCTGCAGATCGACGCCGCCGTGAATACCGGCAATTCGGGCGGCCCGGCCTTCAACACCAAGGGTGAAGTGGTCGGCGTCAATACCGCCATCTATTCGCCCAACGGTGGCAATGTCGGCATCGCTTTCGCCATTCCCGCTGCGACCGTCAAGGGCATCGTCGACCAGCTGGTCGAAGATGGCACCGTCACCCGTGGCTATCTCGGCGTCGGCATCCAGGACGTGAACCGTGACATCGCCGATGGCGTAGGCCTCGCCGATGCCAAGGGCGCCATTGTCAGCAACGTCGCCGAAGACGGTCCTGCCGGTCCTGCCGGCGTCAAGTCGGGCGATATCATCACCGCCGTCGATGGCGATCCGATCGACGACGCGCTCGACCTCAGCCGCACCATTGCCGGCAAGTCGCCCGACTCCAGCGTCGAGCTGACCATCTGGCGTGATGGCGCCGAGACCAAGGTTTCGGTGCAGCTCGGTACGCTGAACGAAGAGCAGGTTGCCCAGGCTGGTGAAGAGCAGGCTCCGGTTCCCCCGGCTCCGCTGCCGGCTGAAACCAGCGTCGGCCTGAGCCTGGTGCCCAACGCCGATGGCGCCGGTGGCCTCCTGGTCCAGAATGTCGAGCCGGAATCGGCCGCGGCTGAAAAGGGCCTCGCCGTTGGCGATGCGATCCTCGAGGTCAACAATACGCCGGTGAACACGCTCGAAGAGTTCGAGGCAGCGCTTGACGCGGTCAAGGCCCAGGGCCGCAATACGGCGCTGATCAAGGCCAGCCGTGACGGCAACGATCGCTTCATCGGCCTGCCGCTGAGCGAGTAATATGCGTACGGCCCCGGGTTGTTACCCGGGGCCACCATCCAGCCTGGGGGCTCCGGTGAAGATACTGCTGATCGAAGACGACCGCGAAGCCGCCAGCTATCTCATCCAGGCCCTCGATGAGGCCGGCCACATCACCCATCACGCCGCCGACGGCGAAACGGGTTACGCCATGGCCTCGGGCATGGACTACGATGTCCTCATCATCGACCGCATGCTGCCGCGCCGCGATGGACTTTCCATCGTTGAGTCCTTGCGCGCCGAAGACGACCAGACCCCGGTGCTGATTCTCTCCGCACTCGGCGAGGTCGATGACCGCGTGACCGGTCTCCGGGCCGGCGGCGACGACTATCTCACCAAGCCCTATGCCTTTACCGAGCTCCTGGCGCGCGTCGAAGTGCTGGCCCGCCGCTCCAGCCCATCCGAAGCCGCGACCAGCTATGAAGTGGGCGGCCTGTCGCTCGACCGGCTATCGCGCAAGGTCGAGCGGGAAGGTGAGACCGTGCTGCTGCAGCCGCGCGAATTCCGCCTGCTCGAATATCTGATGAAGAATGCCGGCAAGGTGGTGACCCGCACCATGCTGCTCGAAAATGTCTGGGACTATCATTTCGATCCGCAGACCAATGTCATCGACGTGCACATGTCGCGGCTACGCTCCAAGATCGACAAGGGCCACGCCAGCCCGCTGCTGCACACCGTGCGCGGCGCCGGCTACATGATCCGCGAGTAGTCCGTGAACGGTTTCTGGCAACTCTGGCGCACCTCGACGGTCAGGCTGACGGCAACGTTCATCCTGATCTTTTCGCTTTTCGCCATTCTGCTGCTGGCCTTTATCGGCTGGCAGTCGAGCGTGCAGATCCAGCGCCAGCAGGCTGACGACATCGACCGCGAAGTGCGTCTGCTGCAACGCATCGACTCAGTGCAGGGCATTCGCGCGCTGGCTTTCGCAGTGGAACGAATTTCCCGCCAGCCGGGGCCGGGCGTCTATTATCTGGGCGATGCCTCGGGCCAATATCTGCTGGGCAACGTCACCGATGTGCCGGCCAATGTGCTGATCGAGCCTGGCATCTATAGCTTCGACTACGAACGGGCCGATCCCTTCGTCGATCCTGCGCCCGAAGGCGCCGTCGCGCCGCCGACCCGACCCGGCTTTGCCGTGGTCCGCTCGGTCGAGCTCAGCAACGGCATGCGCTTGGTCGTCGGCCGCGACGTGGTGGAGCGGCGCGGCTTCTCCGCCATCATCATCCAGAGCTTCATGTTCGGCGTGCTGGGCATCATCCTGTTCTCGGTGATTGCCGGCGGCGTCACCGCCCGCCGTGTGCTGAAGCGCATCGACACGATCCGCGACACCTCGACCAAGATCATGTCGGGCAATCTCAGCGAGCGCGTGCCGGTCACCAAGCGCAACGACGAGTTCGACGGCCTCGCCACCAATCTCAACGCCATGCTCGACCGCATCGAGCAACTGCTGCAAGGGCTCAAGCAGGTCACCGACAATGTCGCCCACGACCTCAAGACGCCGCTGACCCGTCTGCGCAACCAGGCCGAATCCGCTTTGCGCGATGGCGCCAGCGAGGAGAGCCGGCAGAAGGCGCTCGAAACCACCATTGCCGAGAGCGACCGCCTGATCCAGACCTTCAACGCCCTGCTGATGATCGCCCGCGCCGAGGCGGGGGCGCCTTCCGGCGCGCTGGCCGATGTTGATGTCAGCGCGGTCGTCGCCGATGTCGCCGAGCTCTATGGCCCGGTGGCCGAAGACGAGGGCATCGCGGTCGAAACCAGCATTGCCGAGGGCGTGCACCTGCGCGCCAACCGCGAGCTGATCGGCCAGGCCATGGTGAACCTGCTCGAAAACGCGGTGAAATATGCCAAGCCCGAAGGCGAAGGGCAGGGGCGCATTACCGTGGGGCTCCGGCTGCATCAGGGCCGGGTCCTCATCGAGGTCGCCGACAATGGTCCCGGCATTGCCCCCGAGGACCGCAAGCGGGTGCTGGAGCGCTTCGTGCGGCTGGAGAAGAGCCGATCGGAGCCCGGCTCGGGGCTCGGGCTATCGCTGGTCGACGCGGTAACGCGCCTGCATGGCGGGGAATTCCGCATCGAGGACAATGCGCCGGGGGTGAGGGCGGTGATCGATCTGCCGGGGGCGTAGGGGAGAAGGAAGCGGCGCACCAAACCTTGCCCCACCCCACCCATCACGCTATCCCTCGCTGATGGCCATCAAGCTCTCCGCCCTGCCGCCCATCGCCACGCCACGCTTCGACGCCTGGCTCGCCGACCTGCCATCCGAGCAGCAGCCCGCTGTAGGCGGCGCCGCCGCCACCCTCGGCCCGTTGCTGGAATCGGCGCCATACTTGCTGGGGCTCGCCCAGCAGAATGCCGATTGGCTGGTCGCCACGCTGGCCGACAGCGCCGACGGCGCCTTTGCCGACATCATCGACATCGTCGAAACCCTGGGCCGCACCGCCTCGAGCGAGGAGGCGCTGGCGCCGGTGCTGCGTATCGCCAAGGGCCGCACGGCGCTGCTGGCGGCGCTGGCCGAAACCGGCGGCGCCTGGACGACCGCGCAATCCACCGCCGCCCTATCCGATCTCGCTGATGCCGCGCTCGACGCCTCGCTGAACCTCCTGATGCGCCAGGCGGCCGACAAGGGCCAGCTCACCATTGCGGCGGCCGAGGCCAGTTCGGCCAATTCCGGCCTCGCCATCTTCGCGCTCGGCAAGCATGGCGGGCAGGAGCTCAACTACTCCTCCGACATCGACATCGTCGCCTTCTACGATCTCGAAAAGGGTGTGCTGGTCGACCCCTCCGAGGCGACGAAGTTCTATTCCCGCATGGTGCAGAAACTGGTCGGCCTGATGGAGGACCGGCAGACACATGGCTATGTGTTCCGCACCGACCTGCGCCTGCGCCCCGACCCGGGCTCGACCCCGGTCGCCATCTCGTTCGATGCCGCTTTGGCCTATTACGAAAGCCGTGGCCAGAACTGGGAGCGCGCGGCCTGGATCAAGGCCCGGGCTTGTGCCGGTGACCGGCAGGTGGGTGAGGCGTTCCTGCGCGCGCTGGCGCCCTATGTCTGGCGCAAGCATCTCGACTTCGCCACCATCGCCGATATCCAGGCGATGAAGCGGCAGATCAACATTTCCAAGAATGTCGGCGATATCCGCGTCGAGGGCCACAACGTCAAGCTGGGCCGCGGCGGCATCCGCGAGATCGAGTTCTTCACCCAGACCCAGCAACTGATCGCCGGCGGCCGGGACAAGACGCTGCGCGTCAAGCCGACGGCCCACGCGCTGGCAGCGCTGGCCGATGCCAACTGGATCACGCTCCGGGCGGCCACCGAACTGACGCAGACCTATTGGTATCTGCGCAGCGTCGAGAACCGGCTGCAGATGCTGCGCGACGAGCAGACCCATGTCATGCCCGGTTCGGCCGAAGAGGTTGCCGTCATCGGCCGGCTGATGGGTGAGCCCGACCTGCGCGCTTTCGAGGCGAGCTATCGCGCCGCGCTGGAGCGCGTGGTTGGCTATTATTCCGAGCTCTTCACCGAGGGCGAAACGCTGGGCAGTGGCGAGGGCAACCTCGTCTTCACCGGCAATGACGATGATCCGGGCACGGTCGAGACCCTTTCGTCCATGGGCTTCGCCGATCCGTCCAAGGCCATCGAGACGGTGCGCAAGTGGCACTATGGCAGCTACCCCGCCACCCGCGCCGCCGCCGCCCGCGCCCATCTCACCGAACTGTTGCCGGCCTTGCTGACAACGCTGGGCGGCGCCGGCAATGCCGATGAGGCCCTCGCCAAGTTCGACAGCTTCCTCTCGCGCCTGCCCACCGGCGTGCAGCTCTTCGCGCTGCTGCGCAGCCATGCCAGCTTGCGGACGCTGCTGGTGCAGCTCATGGCGTCGGCGCCGCGCATGTCGGAAGCGGTGATCCACCGCGCCCATGTGATGGATGGGCTGATCGATCCGGCCTTTGCCAATGACGTGACCCATCGCGACGTGCTCATCGCCAAGGTCGACGCGTTCCTTGCCGAGTCGCGCTCCTACGAGGAGATCATCGACCGCGCCCGCATCATCGGGCAGGAGCAGAAATTCCTCATCGCCGCCGGCCTGCTCTCGGGAACGGTCAGCGCGACCGGGGCAGGGGAGCAGTTCACCGCCTTGGCCGAGACGCTGGTCAATCGCCTTTTCGGCAGCGTCCGCGCCGAGTTCGAGCGCCGCCACGGCCAGCTCGCCGGCGGCCGCGTGGCGCTGCTCGCCTTCGGCAAGATGGCCAGCCGGGAGATGACGGTTACCTCCGACCTCGATTTCATCCTGCTCTACGACGCGCCGGACACCGAGTCCGACGGCGACAAGCCACTGACCACCAATCACTACTACACCCGCCTCACCCAGCGTCTCGTCGCGGCGGTGACCTCGCCGACCGCCGAGGGCGTGCTCTACGAGGCCGATATGCGGCTGCGGCCGTCGGGCAATGCCGGGCCGCTGGCGACGAGCCTCGCCGGCTTTCGCGCCTATCACCGCGACAATGCCTGGACCTGGGAGCATCTGGCGTTGAGCCGCGCTCGCGTCATTGCCGCCGACCAGGGCTTTGCCGCCGAGGTCGATGGCGCCATTGCCGAAGTCATGTCCAACGGCCGCGAGGTGGCCAAGACCATCGACGACGTGGTTTCGATGCGCGCGCTGATGGCCAAGGAACGGCCGGCCCGCCATGCCTTCGATCTCAAGCTGGCCGAAGGCGGGCTGGTCGATCTCGAATTCATTGCCCAATCGGCGCAACTGGTGGCGGGCGCCACCATCGGCCTGCCGCAGGCGCTGACCGCGCGTGTGCTGGCACGGCTCGGCGAAACAGGCCTCGTGCCCGAAGGCGCCCGGCTGGCCGAGATCCACGAGGTCTATTCCACGGTGCTGCAGGTGATGAGCTCGGCGCTGGTCAGTCCCTTCAAGGACGAAGCCTGGACCGCCGCCTTCAAGGAGTTGCTGGCGGGCCTCACGCATTACCCCAGCTTCGATTTGCTGGAGCTTGATCTCAGGACCATGCGGGCAGAAGTCGGTGTGGCGGCGGCCAAGTGGTATGAGAAGGCGCGGGGGTTGTAGCAGGGCCTGCTCACCTCGCCCCTCTGGGGAGAGGTCGGCGCGTAGCGCCGGGTGAGGGGTCTTTACTGGGTGCGATGCCTGCGGAAGCACCCCTCACCCGACCCAATAGGGTCGACCTCTCCCCGGAGGGGCGAGGTAAGAAGTGCCTACTCCACCCGCCTCGGCGGCACAGGCGTTCCGCGCTGTTCCAGCGCCCGCTTCACGCTTTCCGGGATCTCGCGGCAACCGCATTGTTCGGCATGTTCGATATGCCAGTCGATGCGCTGTTCGAGATTGGCGTTTAGGGGCATGCGGTGGGTTTCGTGCCAGCCCCGGTTGACCATTCAGGCCGCCTGCATGGCGCTGGAGACCGGTAGCGGCAGGGAGATCGCCACCGTGGTGCCCAGCGAGAGGCTGGAGTCGATGGCGAGGTTGCCGCCAGTCAGCTCCGCAATGGCGCGGGAGATGGAAATGCCGAGGCCCGGGCCGATACCCTCGCGGGTAAAGGTGGAGTCGCCCAGCGCAAAAGGCTGAGACAGGCTCGCCAGCCGTTCTTCGCTCATCCCCATGCCTGTATCGGTGATTTCCACCACCACCCCGTCGGGAGCCGCATAGGCATTGAGGGTCACGCGGCCGCCAGAGGGGGTGAAGCGCAGAGCGTTTTCGACGATGTTGGCGACCATGCGGGAAAGCCCGAGGCGATCGCCGCGCACCACCGCGCCGCTGGGCTCACCCAGCACGAACAGGATGCCGGCGCGGCAGGCCTGCGCCCGGAAGCGCTGGATGACGCTGTCGAGAAGTTCGTCGATATCGACCGGTTCACTGCGCAGCGCCTTCTGGCCGCTTTCGAGTTCGGCAAGGTCGAGAATGGTTGCGAACGAGGCCAGCAGATGTTCGCCCGAGGTCTTGATAGATTGGACATAGTCCGAGTAGCGCGCGTCACCCAGCGGGCCATAGGTCTGGTGCCGCATCAGCTCCGCAAAGCCGATGATGTGGTTGAGCGGGGTACGGATGTCATGGCTGAGATGGGCGAGGAAGTTGGTCTTGGACCGGCTGGCGGCCTCGGCCTTGAGCTTTTCCTCGTGATAGCGGCGGGCCAGCAGCCGTTGCTCCTGGCGGATGGCGTGGAGCATGGTGTCGGTCTTTTTGGCCTCGGTCACGTCGCTGACCAGGGTCATGATTGCGCCATCGCCGAGCGGCCGTTCGTCGATAAGCAGGCAGGAGCCGTCTTCTCGGTGCAGTTCCAGCACCTTGTTGCCGCCGTCCTCGTTCACCAGCTTGATATAGCCGCCCATGGTCAGGCGCTTCACTGCCTCCTGATAGGTGGTGCTGAGATTGGTGAGGTCGAGCCGGCTGCGATATTGCTCGTTACAGACGATCAACTGGCCGCCCTTGGTCCAGCACGCCACGCCCATGGGGATGGCGGCGGCCAGCGTGCGGTAATTGTGGCGCTGCACCATGTCGGGCATGTCGTCGCGGCGTCGGCGCATCGCCAGCAAGGCGAGCAGGCCCGCTATGGCAAAGGCCGCGCCGCCGCGTTGTCCGATGCCGACCCAGGCGCGGCTCTGTTCGCTTTCCAGCGACAGCAGGCCATGCGGCCCGGCGGGGATCACCTGGTTGGCCGGGCCAGATAGTTCCGGTGAGGTCAGGAAGCTGGCATGAGCGACGCCGGCAAAGCGCTGGCTCGATGCCCCGAGGGCCACATTGGCCGCTTCCGGGGTCATGCCGGCGATCTCTTCGGCCAGCACATGGCCCACGATCATCAGCTCGCGTCGCGCATCCTCGAAGGTGCGAGCTGTGTCGTAGATGACGAACAGTGTCGCGGCGACGATCGAGGTCAGTGCCACGGCAGCCGTAACCGGCGTGAAGGAGATACGAAACGGCCATGCAACGGGCGATCGGCCCTTGCCGGTTGGGCGGCGGAAACCCGCCTGACCCTTGCCAGCACCGAATCCGGTAACGCTGGCGCCGGATGCCTCCGCCGACCGCATGCAGTTCTCCATCTGAAAGGGTCTTGAGCCCCAGCCCTGATTTGCCCGTTAACGAAGAATGAATCAGCGCGAGGCCGCTGTCCAGACCCCCTCCCGGGGGTCGGGAGGGGCATTCCTGAAAATCACGAGTCGGCTGAATCACTTAGCCGGTGAAGAAAAATTCTTCCAACAATGGCGGCTATTTAGCGCCGCTGGGGACCGATGCTCAGCCCGCCAGCATGCGCGTCAGGATGTCTGCGGTGTTGCGGCTGAGCGTGCCACCAGTAGACAGGCCCGTAAGCGCCGCTTTGGCCGCCTCGCGCCGCCCGCTTTCCAGCATCGGCCAGATGCGGAATCCGGTCAGCACGCGCGCTGCAACCTGCGGGTTGATCTTGTCGACCTCGGTCACGAAATCGGCCACGAAGCGGAAGCCGGCGCCGTCGGCGCGAGCGAACTGCGTCGGATTGCTCATCGCAAACGTGCCGACCAGCGAGCGCAACCGGTTGGGGTTGGTCTTGGGGAAGCCCGGATCGGCCAAGATCGCCTTCATGGCGTCGATCACCCCGTCGCGCGGCGCCGCGGCCGTGACCGTGAGCCACTTGTCGAGCACAAGCGGATCGGCGCCAAAGCGGGTGCGGAAGTCTGCCAGCATGCCCGGAGCATCCGGAGTGCCCGTATTGGAGGCCGCCGACAGCGCCGCCAGGCGGTCGGTCATGTTGCTCGCCCCCTCATACTGCCGCAGTGCCAGCAGCGACGCGCCAAAGGCCTCGCTGGCGACCAGCAGGCTCAGCATGCGGTTGCGCAGCGCGCGGCGGCCGGTGCTTGCGGGATCGGGGGCATAGGGCCCGTCGCTGGCCAGGGCGTTGTAGGTCGTGAGCATCTGCTGGGCGAGCGGCTCGAACACCGCCTGCAGCAGGCGCTTGCGCACCGCGTGGATCTTGTCGGGGTCGATATCCTTGCCGATCTCGCGGCCGATCAACTGCTCGTCAGGCAGGCTCAGCGCCAGCGCCTTGAAGGCATTGTCGAGCGTCTCGCTGGCCAGCGTGTCGCTCATCGCCTGGCTCAGCGCCGTCACTGCCGCATCGCGCCACGACCGGCCCTCGATTGCATCGACAGCAAGGGCCATGCCGACATCCTGCAGCGCCTGCCAGCGGTTGAACGGATCGCTGTCATGCCGCGCGAGGAACAACTGGTCTTCCTGGCTCGCCCCGGTTTCGAGGATGACGGGCGCCGAAAAGCCCCGCAGCAGCGACGGCACCGGCCGGCTGGGTATGCCGGTAAAGGTCACCTCGGCGCTGGTGTCCTTGAGCACGATCATCTCGTCGCGCACTTCGGCGCCGCTGACGCCGCCCCAGGCCATCGGGCTGCCATTGGGGCCGATCAGTCCGAATTTGATCGGCAGCACCAGCGGCGACTTGCTGGGCTGTCCCGGCGTTGGCCGCGTCTCCTGGCTGAGCTTGAGCGTATAGGTCTGCTTGTCCGCGTCGTAGTGCTCGGTCACTGCAAGGCGCGGCGTGCCGGCCTGCAGGTACCAGGTCTTGAACTGGTCCAGATCGATGCCATTGGCCTCGGCAAACACGGCGAGGAACGCCTCGATCGTGGTGGCCTCGCCGTCATGGCGCTCGAAATAGAGGTCCATGCCCTTGCGGAAGCCGGCCTCGCCGAGCAGCGTGGCCAGCATGCGCACGATCTCGGCGCCCTTTTCGTAGACGGTGGTCGTATAGAAGTTGTTGATCTCGCGATACTGGTCGGGCCGCGGCGGATGGGCCAGCGGGCCGCCATCCTCGGGGAACTGCGCCGAGCGCAGGGTCACCACGTCCGAGATGCGCTTCACGGCGCGGCTGCGCTCGTCGCTGGTGAATTCCTGGTCGCGATAGACCGTCAGCCCTTCCTTGAGGCAGAGCTGGAACCAGTCGCGGCAGGTGATGCGATTGCCGGTCCAGTTGTGGAAATATTCGTGGGCGATGACACGCTCGATGCCATCGTAATTGGCGTCGGTCGCCGTCTCCGGCTGCGCAAAGACCAGTCGGTCGTTGAAGATGTTGAGGCCCTTGTTCTCCATCGCGCCGAAGTTGAAATCGCTGACGGCGACGATGTTGAAGACGTCAAGGTCATATTCGCGGCCGAAGCGGCGCTCGTCCCAGGCCATCGAACGCTTGAGGCTGTCCATGGCCCACAGGCACTGGCTCTCCTTGCCGTGGCTGCAATAGATCGCGAGGTCGACCTTGCGACCCGAGGCGGTGGTGAAATTATCGGTGATGGAGCCGAGATCGCCCGCCACCAGCGCAAAGAGATAGGCCGGCTTGGGGAAGGGGTCTTCCCACACCGCGTAGTGGTGGCCATCGCCGGCATCGCCCTTGTCGATCAGGTTGCCATTGGCCAGCAGCACGGGCGCCAGCGCGAGCGGCGCGGTCATCCGCACCTTGAACACGGCCAGGTTGTCCGGCCGATCAAGATAATAGGTGATGCGGCGGAAGCCCTCGGGCTCGCATTGCGTGCACCAGGTGCCGCTCGAGCGATAGAGGCCCATCAGCTTGGTATTGCCCTCGGGCCGCAGCGTCACCTCGGTTTCGAGCACGAAGCGCCGCAGCGGCGGCTCGAACACGGTCAGCCCGCGCGGATCGGCGGCATAGGCCGATAGCACCAGCGGCGCCCCGTCGATGGCGATCGAGCCAAGGCTCAGCTCGTCCCCGTCGAGCACCAGCGGCGTTCCGGGCGCCGTGTCCTCGCGTGGCTCGACCGTCAATTGGGCCGTGACGCGGGTCGTTCCAGCCTCGATCTTGAAATCCAGGTCGACCGCCACGATCCGGTACGGGCTCGGCGCGTAGTCTTTCAGAAAGATGGTGTGCTCGGTTTCAGTGCGCATTTACGGGTCCGCTAAAATCGTCGGTCTGAAATCAACTGTGTCTGCGCCGCAACAGCAGACTCGGCGCGATCGTGTATCCTGTTCGGCCAGCGACCGCTTCGGTTCACTCTTCTACGCCAATTGGGACGGCATTGGGGAGAGGGCTCCTGTGGGTCGCGGCACGCTGCTCCTCTGCGCCAATTGCGGGCGTATCGAGCGCGTATCCTGATTTTCCGGTCGGCATCGAATAGCCACGCGCTACTGACAGCTTCTGTCTTTGGTAGACTGGCACAAATGACGCCCCCTCCGGTCCACTTGTGGTGAAGCCCATGCTGCGTTGGTTCGAACGACGTCTTGATCCCTATCCCGGCGGTGACCCCGTCGAGCCCCCCAAAGGCCTGCTGGCCTTTTGCCTGCATTACAGCGACGGCGCTAAGAAGTGGCTGGCGCTGATGGCGTTTGCTGCGGCCGCAGTGGCCGCCGGTGAAATCATCATCTTCGGCTTCATCGGCGATGTGGTGAACTGGCTTGCCGGCGCCAATCCGGAGACCTTCCTGGAGACCGACGGCTGGAAGCTCGCCTTGATGGGCGTGATGGTCGTCGTCGTCCTGCCCGGTCTGGCGCTGATCTCGACGCTGACCATGCACCAGACCCTCCTGGGCAACTTCCCGCAGCGTATTCGCTGGATGAGCCATCGCTACCTGATCCGGCAGTCGATGAGCTACTTCCAGGATGAGTTTGCCGGCCGCATCGGCGCCAAGCTGATGCAGACCTCGCTCGCCGTGCGCGAAGTGGT
>CBIHQV010000009.1:0-131980 GCA_966212275.1 uncultured Devosia sp. | reverse complement strand
TCGTGGCTGGCATGGCTCATGTTGATGCGGAACACGTCCGCGCCGGCCTTGGCCAGTTCCTCGATCATCTTTTCCTCGTGGCTGGCTGGCCCAAGGGTGGCGATGATCTTCGCGCGTCTCATGCGTCTCATTGCGTGTCCGTTTCTTGCGTCGTTATGTCGTCCTGCGGGGCGTCTGTGGTGACGTCGTCAGGATCGACAAGGAATGTGGGATCTTCGAGGTCTTCGCTACCGTCCGGGCCGACGACGGCTGGGCCATCGGCGCTCTCGGTGAGCTGCAGGGTCCAGTCGGTGCGGTTCTGCGTATCGATTTCAAAGAAACCGGTGCGCTCATAACCGCGGGCGAGGCAATCCTCAACCCCGAATATCGTGAAGGTTTCGTCACGCGTGCACATGAAGACCGAACCGTCCCAGGCGCCGCCGCCGATATCGTCGACCGCGAAGAGGTAATAGAAGCGCCGTTCGAGGTCGCCCTGATAGAGCACGCGACAATCGCCGGGCGGGGTCTGCCACCAGCCTTCGCTCATCCAGCCGCGCTCGGCGCGATAGCCCAGGGCCACCGAAACCAGGTTGGTGCTTTCATTGCAGACGCGCAAATCGGCACGGGCGGGCGTGGCGAAGAAGGCGAGCCCCGCGAGCATCGCGCCGATCAGGGTCATGCCGAGACGGGGGATATGCAATGTGGTGCCAGCAAACATCGGAAAAACGTGCCTTCTTTGAGCCCATGGTAAGGCATTGGTCAATGGCAAAAGGGGCGATTTGACGGAATTGCGGCCATGCAACCGCGCGGCCATGTGGATTGACCGACAAAGGGGTTGAACCACGCGTCCGGGTGCGATTGAAACGGGGCCAGCAAACTCAAAGGAAGTGCCATGGCCGTCGAAGACAGCGTAGCCCAGGACCAGCTCCGGGCGTTCATCGAGCGTATCGAGCGCATGGAAGAAGAAAAGGCGGCCATCGCCGCCGATATCAAGGAAATCTACGCCGAGGCCAAGGGCAACGGCTTCGATACCAAGATTCTGCGCAAGATCGTGGCTATCCGCAAGCAGGACGCCAATGAGCGCATGGAGCAGGAAGCCATCCTCGAACTCTATATGGCGGCGCTGGGCATGGTTACGGCTCCGCCCGAGGATTGATTTGAATGCCTGGGGATGATGCGGTGGCGGAGTACGACCGCGTCATCCCGGGCTGATCCAAGGCGTCGGGCGGAGGTTGCTCCGCCGCCCCTTCGCTCCGCCGTCCGACTTCAGCCGAGAGTCGGGTTGTCTCGTTCGGCGTCGAGCAGTTTTCGCACCTTTTCGAGTACGGGCATAACGGCCTCGATTTCCGCCGGTGTCAGCGCCGCGGCGACGAAGCCGAGGGCTGGGGCGAGGCTGGCGATAGCCTCGTCGCGGAAGCTCCGGCCTGATGGCGTGAGGCGCACCAGCTTGGAGCGGCCGTCGTCCGGATTGGGGCTGACCTCGACAAAGCCATGGCGAGCCAAGACTCCCAGCGTGTGCGTCATGGTGGCCTTGGTCACCTGCAGGGCGGTGGCGATCTGCAGCGGCGTGCGACCGTCGCCGACGCGGACGAGATGGTTGAGCACGATGAAATGGGACAGGTGCAGGCCGCCGGGGATCAGTCGCATGAACAGCGCGCTGCTGAGCTGGGACACGATGCCGATCTCGTTGAAGAACCCGAAGATCTGCGCCCCGGCCTTTTCCCTGTCCATCAGCTCTCCGCAATGATCTTGGCGTCCAGAGGCCAGCGCGGACTGGGCGCGACCGGCGCTGCATAGCCGAGCCGTGCCAACATTTGAACGGTCCCGCCTGCAGGCGCAAGCCTCTGATGGGCCTCGTCATAGCAGCCCGCCATTTCGGGGAATTCCTGGAGGGCCTGGCTCAGCGGCTGAAGGCCGAGGCCGAGAGCGGTTGCGGCGAGGTTGGCGCGCACCCAGTCGCGTCCGGCCTTGATCTGATCGTGGCGAGTATTGCCCGATGTCACGAGCCAGAAATGGGCCATCGCCGTATCGGTATTGGCGAAGACCGCGTCGCGGCCCTGAGCGAAGACCATCGACGATTTGTCGAGGGCGATGGTGCGGGTGAATTGACCTGTCAGCACCAGCGTGTCGAAGAGCGGGCCACCAAAATCGATGCCATCGGGATTGGCCTCGATCTCGGCCTTGCCAAGCCGGAACAGGTCCACGCTTTCCTTGTAGGTGTGGGGTGTTTCGATCTCGATATCGAGAGCACGGTGGGTCAGGTCGCGCAGGGAAGCCACGGTCTCGGGGTCGTTGGTGTGCCCCGGTGTCGAGCCGTGGCGGGTGCTGGCGGCAAGGGTTTCGAGCGCCGAGGTGGCGACGGGCTTGCCGAGGTCATAAGGCTCCTTGAGCGATCGCCGCGCCAGGACGTGTTCGAACAGCGGATCGGCGGCGACAGTGGCGTCCTCGATGAAGCGCGCCCGCGCGACCGGCCGTGCATCGAGACCCGCGACGTCAGATCCTTCGGGGAAGAGTTCGAGCTCGACCCGATATCCGTCGGTGGCGGCTGCCATGGCCATGAGTTCGAGGAAGCAGCCCAACCCGATGGTGATCTGACGGTTCTGCGGATCGGTATGGGGCAGCATGCGGGCCGTATCGACCAGCAGAAGCACTTCGCCCGGTGTCGACAGGTCGACCAGCCAGGGCTGGCGGTTGTGTGGATTGGGGGCGAGGATGGCGAAGGACAGGGCTCGACGCCGCGGCTCGTCATAGAGCGCCGTCTGCGTCCAGGGCTGCAGCGCCTGGGTGGGTGTGCGGGTAAGCGCGAAGGCGCCGGCCGCGCTACCGGCTGCCAGGATAATTCCACCACCCACGAGGGCCAAAAACTGTCGACGCTGCATGATCATGCTCCATAGTTTGATGTCGTACTATATAGTATGACATCAAACTAGATGCAAGACGGCCCGAGAACGCGACGGAGCGGTGGGGCGCGTCGGGCGAAGCAGGTGCCTCGCCCGACAATCGATGGGAGTGCCGGACTAGCCGGCGATCAGGCCGCCGAAGAACTTGCGGATGTCTTCGACGAGGAGATCAGGCGTCTCGGAGGCAGCGAAGTGGCCGCCCTCTGGCATTTCCGTCCAGTGCACGACGTTGTTGGAGCGCTCGGCGAAGCTGCGAACCGAGCGGAAATCCTGCGGGAAGACGGCGACGCCGGTGGGTGTCGGATTGGGTATCTCGCGATAGCCGGCACCGGTCTGGGTGTCCTCGTAATAGACGTTGGCGGCGGACCCGCTGGTGCCGGTGAACCAGTAGATGGCGTTGGTGGTGAGGTAGCGTTCGCGATCGACATGATCGACGCCGGCGCCTTCGAAGCCGAACCAGAGTTCGGCGTTCCAGGCCAGTTGGCCAACGGGCGAGTCGACGAGGCCAAAGGCCAGTGTGCCCGGGCGCTTGGACTGGATAGCCTGATAGCCGCCGTATTTTTCGAAATTGGCGAGGTTGGCCATGCCCTCCATTTCGAAGGGCGAGAGCTTCTCCATTTCGCCCGGCGCCCCGGAGGGGAAGGCAAAGATCTGCAGCAGATGCGTGCCGACGAGACCCTCTGGCGCCAGAATGCCCAGCTCACGGCCGACCAGAGCGCCGGCATCGCCGCCATGGGCGCCATAGCGCTCATAGCCGAGGCCCTTCATCAGGGTATCCCAGGCCTGGGCGGTCTTGGCGCTGTCCCAGCCTGTCGAGGACATGGGGCTCGAGAAGCCGAAACCGGGCAGCGATGGGATGACCAGATCGAAGGCGATCGAGGCGTCGAGACCATGGGAGGCCGGATCGGTCAGCGGCCCGATGACGTCGAGGAATTCGACGAAGCTGCCCGGCCAGCCATGGCTGAGGATCAGCGGGAATGCATTGGGCACCGCCGACTTGATATGCATGAAGTGGATCGGCTGGCCGTCGATTTCGGTCATGAAATGCGGATGGCGGTTGAGCTCGGCCTCGTGCTTGCGCCAATCGTAGTTGCTCTTCCACTGCTCGGTCAGCTCGGCAATGAGCTTGTTGGGCTGGCCACGTGACCAATCATTGGTGAGGGCGTGGGGGAAGCGCGCCTTCCCCAGGCGATCGTTGAGATCAGCAATATCTGCGTCGCTTATCTGAATCTTGAACGGCTTTATTGTAAGCATTTGGCCTTCCTCCTGAGATTGCGCGATTGTCGTTGTGCTGGCGATGGCGGCGAGGAGCGAGAGGGCTCCGGTGTTGAAGCTGCGACGGGTTACGGTCATGGCATTCCCCTGGCGACGAGTGTTGATATGGCCGGCCGCGCGGCCGCGATTGTCGACGCCGAAGCGTCGCCAGGTCTTGCAGTTCGGCGGCCTTGCGGTCGGTGTTAGAGAGTCAAAGTTCCACGCATGACGATGGTGCCAGCGCCTGAAATTTCAGGCTCGGGAGCGAGGCTGACGCGGAGGATGCTCCTCCGTCCCATCTTGGTGCCCTGTTCGATCTCGATGGGTCCGGAGATCAGGCCCTGGCTTGCCAGATACGCCGCCAGCGGGCCGGCGGCCGTGCCGGTGGCGGCGTCTTCCCACAACCCCACGGTGGGGTTGAAGAACCGTGCATAGGCGCGACCCGGCGCCGCAGGATCGAAAGCGTAGGCGTAGCAGCCCTCGGCGGATGCGGCGCCGAGGACCTTGAGCAGCGCCTTGGCGGAAGGTTCGGCCCGGTCCACCGCCGCGGGGTCGCGAAGGCGGACGAGCAGGTGGGCCACGCCGGTGTCGCCGACGCGCGGCGCCGGGTCGGCCAGAACATCCTCGGGCGCCAGGCCCAGGGCCGCCGTCAGCGAGGCCACATCGGTGAGGGCCGGGCCGAGCTTGAGCGTCGATTGCTTCATGCGCCCAAAGATGCGCCCGTCGACCGGGCGGAGTTCGATCGGCAGCACTTCGCCGCCGATCTCCTGCTGGAACAGCCGTGGACCTTCGATGGGACCAAGCTTGCCGTCTTCGGCCAGCCAGAGCCAGGCGCCCAGCGCATTGTGGCCGGCGCCGCCCACTTCCGAACCGGCGGCGGTGAAGGATCGCAGCTTCAGGTCGGCCTTGTCGCTGCGCATGACGAAGGTCGTTTCGGCCTGGTTGAATTCGCCCGCTATGCGGCGCATCTGGGCATCGGACAGGGCGTCGGCACCCTCGACGACCGCCAGCGGATTGCCGCTCAATGCGGTATCGGCGAAGACGTCGATAAGTCCGGCAATCAGGGCTGCACTGCTCGATTGCGGTTGCATGGCATAGCTCCTATCCTTCTGACGAGAGCGACTGTGCACCAGCGCGCCTTCGGCTCAAAACGCGCATTCCTTGCCCATATGACAAGGGAAACTAATCATTCGTCCTTCGCTTGAATCGCTCCGTATCCTCGAGATGTGCGTCAGCGCGGGCAGCTTTGCCGCCGCTGCCGATCGCCTGGCGCTGACCCCCGCCGCTGTCAGCCTGCGCATTCGCACGCTTGAAGCCGAGCTTGGCCAGGCTCTATTCACGCGCATCGGCCGAGGCGTCGTCCCCACACCCGCAGCCGTGGCGCTGTCGAGTCGGGTGCGGCAGGCACTGGATGGGGTCAACGACGCGCTCGATGCGTTTCAGGCCGCTGCCGCACCCCTCCGCGTCACGGCGCCGCCGACATTTGCCTCGCGGTGGCTGGCACCGCGCCTCTCCGGTTATCGTGCGCCCGGGGGCGCCGCGATCGAGCTCGATATATCGTCAGACGTGCGCGACCCGACCGAATTCGATGTGGCCATCCGGACCGGGCGCGGCGGATGGGACGGGCTCGACGAATATGCGCTCACGCCGGTCGACGTCACGCCGATGGTTGCGCCCAACGTGCTTGGCGCGCGCAAGCTGGCCGAGCCGGAGGATTTGGCTGCATTTGACCTCTTGCCGCATCCCGATTGGGGTAAGTGGTTCGCCCGGGCCGAGCGGCCCATGCCGGCCGGGCTGCGCTTTGTCGGCGTCGACTATTCGATTTTCGAGCTCATCGCCAATGCCGCGGTCAGCGGGTCGGGCGTGGCCCTGCTGTCGCCAACGCTGTTCCGGCCGCTGCTGGAGGCGGGGCAATTGGTGGCGCCGCTCGAAACGGTGCTGCGGGGACCCGACTGGTATTTCGCGCTGATCCGAGAGGGCGACTCCCGCCCGGCGCCGCGCAGCTTCTGCGACTGGCTGCGCGAACAGGTTGCGACGCGCGAAAGCTAGGCCAGGATATCGAGGAGCGAGCCGGCCATTTCGTCGGCGACGCGGACGATCTTGGTGGCGGCTTTGAAATCGGTCTCGGCCATCATGACGTCGACCATTTCGGTGGCGAGGTCGACCTCGCCGCCAAGGCCTGTGCCGAAGCGGGCGACGCGGTTGGCGCTGGCTTCGAAACGGTCGGCGGCGCGGTGCATGGCGCTGGCGCCGATGGCGATGCTGGAAATGGTCATTGTCGGCCTTTTGCTGCTCGGTTCCACAGAGCCAGCAAGTGCTTGACGATGTCTTAGCGACGCGATCCCAAAACCGTACAAAAGCGATGGGTCGCTGGCTGTCAGGCGGCGCGCTCCAACTCGTCGGCCAGCGCGAAGCGCACTGCCGCCGCGGCGTGGATGGCGGTGGAGTCGTAGCCTGGGAGCGGCAGGGCCGCCGGATCGACCAGCAGCGAAATCTCGGTGCAGCCCAGAATGACCGAGTCGATGCCCTTGGCGCGGGCCGTCTCGATGATACCGAGATAGCGAACGCGCGAGGCGTCGCGCACCTGGCCCTGGCAGAGCTCGTTGAAGATCACATCATGCACCAGACCGCGATCATCGCTGTCTGGCACGATGACCTCGATGCCGTGGCGGGCCATGCGCTGGGCATAAAAGCCGTGCTCCATGGTGTAGCGGGTGGCGAGCAGCAGCGGCTTGCGGCGGCCATCGGCGCGCAGGGCAGCGGCGGTTTCGTCGATGATGTCGATCAGCGGCACGCCACTCATGGCGGCGACGGGGTCGGCCACCAGGTGCATGGTATTGGTGCAGATCAACACGCAGGCTGCGCCCGAACGCGCGAGGCCGGCGCCGGCTTCGCCGAGCAACCGCCCGGCCTCGTCCCACTTGCCGGCTTTCTGCAGGTCGACGACACTGACGAAATCGAGCGAGCGCATGGCGATCTCGGCCGAATGCAGACCACCACGCTGGGCGCGAACCGCCTCGTTGATGAGGCGGTAATAGACGGCGGTGGATTCCCAGCTCATGCCGCCGATCAGGCCGATGGTCTTCATCACGATGCTCCCTTTGTTGAGAGCAGTGTGCGGCCGATGTCACGCAAGTGGCATGCGAAATGGGCGCGAGTGGGCGGGGACGATGCACTGGCAAGGCGTAATATGGCAAAAGGACGCTCAGAGATTGCGCGTGTGCCGAAAATCATGCAGAAATGGCGCATGCTGGATGAGCGCGACCGCAAGATACTCGACCTGTTGCAGGCCAATGCCGAGATGGCGGTGAACGATATTGCCGATACGGTGGCGCTGTCGGCTTCGGCCTGTTCGCGACGCATCACCCGGTTGCGTGAGGAGGGCTATATTGCCCGCAGCGTGGCTGTGCTTGACCGCAAGAAGGTGGGACTGCCGACGACGGTGTTCGTCATCGTGCGCACCGGTAAGCATGAGGCGGGTTGGCTCGACGAGTTCCATGCCGCTGTCAGCACCATTCCCGAAATCGTCGAGGTGCACCGGCTCACCGGAAACTTCGACTACATCCTCAAACTCGTCCTGCCCAATGTCGAGCATTACGACGTGATCTACCGGCGGCTGGTGGGACGGGTCGAGCTGTTCGACATGTCGGCCTATATCTCGATGGAAACGGTGAAGCTGGCCACCGGCGTGCCGACGAATTACGTGGATTAGCGCGCAACTGGTTTACGGGTAGCGTCGTTGACAGCATCGCTGGCATAAGACGGTGCGCAGCCGCTGGGAGGCCACACTGCAAGAAACGCGTATCGCCCGGCGGACGGTGTCCGCGATTCCGGCCGCCATCGGCCTGATGCTGGTTTTTCTCGCGGTGTTCGCCGCGATCTTCGGCTATTTCCTCGCCATCGGCATCAAGCAGACCGAAGAGCGGCTGACGGAGCGCTCGAGCGCCGCCGCACAGGTGGTGTCCAGCAATGCGTTCTGGGTCGCCGAAGTGGCGCAGCAGACCTTGCGCCGAGTCGATGCGGCGCTAGGCCCGAGCATGTCGGGCAGTGACCTTGGGCCGGTGCTCGAAGGGCTGCCATCGCTGACCGAAGTCTACATCATCGATGCGGAGGCCAAGACCATCTATGCCACCGTGCCAGGCGCAAGCTCGGTTTCGGTGGCCGACCGGGATTACTTCATCGCGGTGAAGGACGGGGCGCCGTTCTATACGTCGCCGCTCCTGGTCAGCCGGCTCACCGGCGATCGCATCTTTGTCTTCAGCAAACGCGTCGAGCGCCACGGTGAGTTTGCCGGCGCCATCATGGTGTCGTTTCCGGAGTCGCTGCTGGAAGACCTGTGGCGCAATCTCGATTTCGAGGAAACGTCCACCATCAGCCTGGTGCGGGACGACGGCCAGTTGATGGCGCGCTTTCCGCCCACCGACGCGTCGACCGATCTCAGCAAGCTGGCGCTGTTCACCGACTATCTGCCTAAAGCCGACACCGGCACCTATACCTCGGCGCGTTCTCCTGTGGACGGCGTAGCGCGGGTGGTGAGCTATCGCCGCGTGCCGGGAACCAACATCATCGCACTGGCCTCGGTGGGGTCGTCGGAAGCGTGGGCGAATTTCAACGGCGCCGTCGTTGCGGTGTTCATCATCGTATCGCCGATCCTGCTGGGCCTGGTGCTGGGCTGCGCCTGGATCGTGCGGCTGCTCTATCGCGACGCGGCCCAGGCAAGGGCGCTGCAGGCGTCGCTCGAAGCCAACACCATGCTGTTCCGAGAAATCCACCACCGGGTGAAGAACAACCTGCAATCGGTGCAGTCGCTGGTGCGCATGCAGGACCTGCCGCAGGCGGCCAAGCTCGACCTGCAGAGCCGCTTTGCGGCCATGGCGGCGATGCACGAGCATATCTACAAGCATGATCGCTACGAGGATATCGACGCGCATGACTTCATCCCCGCCGTGGTGGACGGGGTGATGACGGCCTATGGCTCCGATGCGGTGGTGGATTATGCGGTCGACCACATCCCGGTCGATCGCGACCATGCCACGCCGCTGGCGCTGCTGCTGAGCGAGCTGGTGACCAATGCCTGCAAGTATGCCTTTGCCGATGGTGGCGGGTCCATCACCGTGGGGCTGCGCCAGGGCGAGAACGGGCGGGCCCACCTGACCGTGCGCGACACTGGCGGCGGCATCGAGTCCGACCGTATCGCCAGCGGCAGCATGGGCATGCGGCTCATCAAGGGGGTGGTGGCGCAGATGGACGGTACGCACACCTTCCGCAACGAGGGCGGCACGGTGTTCGAGGCCGATGTCGCGCTGTCGACGGGCGTGCGGAACGGCTGACTAGCTGATCTTGCCCAGGGCCGCCGCCATGGCGGCTTCGTCATAACCGAGCGTGGTCAGCGCAGTGGCGACGATGCCCGAGCGATCGAGGCCCGCATCGGCATACATGTCGGCCTGGCTCGAATGCTCGACGAAACGGTCGGGGATCATCAGCGGGCGGAAGCGCAGCTTGCCATCGAGCAGGCCATTGCTGGCAAGGAAGGTGGCGACATGGCTGCCGAAGCCGCCGATGGAGCCTTCTTCGGTGGTCAGCAACACATCATGCGTCGTCGCCAGTCTGGCGATCAGTTCCTCGTCGAGCGGCTTGAGGAAGCGGGCATCGGCGACCGTCGGGTTGAAGCCCAGGGCGGCGAGTTTGTCGGCGGCGGCGAGGACTTCGCCCAGCCGCGTACCGTAGGAGAGGATCGCGATGGTCGCGCCCTGGCGGACGATGCGGCCCTTGCCGATGGGGAGGACCTGGCCGCGCGCCGGCATGTCGACGCCGAGGCCCTCGCCACGCGGATAGCGGAAGGCGATGGGGCCGTAGTCATAGGCAGCGGCGGTCGCCACCATGTGGCGCAATTCGGCCTCGTCTGATGCGGCCATCTGCACGATGCCGGGAATGGCGCCGAGATAGGCGGCGTCATAATTGCCGGCATGGGTCGGGCCATCGGCGCCGACATAGCCGGCCCGGTCGATGGCGAAGCGCACCGGCAGGTGCTGGATGGCGACGTCATGCACCACCTGGTCATAGGCGCGCTGCAGGAAGGTCGAATAGATGGCGCAGAACGGGCGCATGCCTTCGCTGGCCATGCCGGCGGCAAAGGTCACCGCATGCTGTTCGGCAATGCCGACATCGAAGATGCGCGTCGGGTGGATCTCGGCGAATTTGTCGAGGCCGGTGCCCGAGGGCATGGCGGCCGTCACAGCAACGATGCGGGGATCATCATTGGCTTCCTGGATCAGCGTCTCGGCAAAGACGTTGGTATAGGACGGCGCGTTGGACGTAGCCTTGGCCTGGGCGCCGGTGATGACGTTGAATTTGGAGACGCCGTGATACTTGTCGGCGGAGTGCTCGGCCGGGGCATAGCCCTTGCCCTTCTGGGTCACCAGGTGGACGAGGATCGGGCCCTCGGCGGCGTCGCGTACATTTTCGAAGATGGGCAGCAGGCTTTCGAGATCATGCCCGTCGATCGGGCCGACATAGTAGAAGCCGAGTTCCTCGAACAGCGTGCCGCCGGTGAAGAAGGAGCGGGCGAATTCCTCGGTCTTGCGGGCCGGCTCGTGCAGCACCTTGGGCAGCTTGCTGACCACGCTCTTGGCCGCTTCGCGGGTGCCGCGATAGAACGGCCCCGAGACCAGGCGCGCCAGGTAGGTGCGCAATGCGCCGGTGGGTGGGGCGATCGACATGTCGTTGTCGTTGAGCACGACGATCAGCCGGGCGTCCATGGCGCCGGCATTGTTCATCGCCTCATAGGCCATGCCGGCCGACATGGCGCCATCGCCGATGACGGCCACGACATTGCGCGGCTTGTCCATCAATTCGCTGGCGACGGCCATGCCGAGGCCGGCCGAAATCGAAGTCGAGGAATGGCCGGCGCCGAACGGGTCGTATTCGCTCTCGGCGCGGCGGGTGAAGCCGCTAAGGCCGTCCTTCTGGCGCAGGGTGCGGATGCGGTCGCGGCGGCCGGTCAGGATCTTGTGCGGATAGGCCTGGTGGCCGACATCCCAGATGATGCGATCATGCGGGGTATCGAAGACGGCGTGCAGCGCCACGGTCAGCTCGACCACGCCTAGCCCGGCGCCCAGATGCCCACCCGTTACCGAGACGGCATCGATCATCTCGGCGCGCAATTCGTCGGCCAGTTGCCGCAGGTCTTCGCGCGCGATGGCGCGCAGGTCGGCGGGCGACTGAACGGTGTCGAGAAGGGGCGTGGAGGGCTTGTCGGCCAAGCGAGCGATCCTTTGCCAAAGCGGCGCTATCTCAGTTCTTTAGGCCGCGTGCCAGTGCTTTGCAACAACGGCAAGCCCCCTGCGCCAAACTGCGGCAGGGCACTGCTAGGCGGCCATGATGCCTGAATTAGGGCAGGTCGCGTCCAGCCGGGTCCGTGCCGCCCAACGGGGCGCGCTGGTTGCCAATGCGGCAACTGGTCGGAGGTTCCGCTGGTGGCTAGTTGGAGGCCAGTGCCACCGGCCCGGCGGCAACGAAGCCCGTATGCGGCAGGCCCGAGGGGAAGTCGCCGACGCCCATCGTCGTGACGTAGCGGCCCATTTCGGCGGTCGGGTCGAAATCGGCCTCGTCATGATCCCAGATGACCGCGAAGTGGGACGAGGTCATCACGGCTGGCGCCATGAAGACTTCGGCCACGTGCTCGAGATCGGGAGCGATCAGGTCGGGGCTGCGCATGTCGCCGGGGGCGGGGCGCTTGGCGATATGCTCGGCCAGCGCTGCGGCGGTGGGTTCGTTCTGCTGGGCAGCGCTGAAGGTGGAGCTGAACAGGCCCGCCAGCGCATTGACCGGTTGGCCGCCGAGCGATGCGGTGCGCAGGCCCGTGGCAGCCGTCAGCGGCGGCAGGATGGGCAGGCGCGTGGCCGGCGATGGCGGCGGCAGCGCTGCGGTCGTCTCGCGCTGGATGATCATTTCGAGCGCGCGTTGCGCCTCGGGATCCTGCGGCATGGTCGGCAGATAGGCCGTCATGGTTTCGGGCTGCGCCTGCGGCGTCATGATGAGGCGCGGCTGCGGCACCGGTGCGGTGAGGGCGGCCAAGGCGGTCACGGCGTCGCCGGCCGGCAGCGCGGCGGCGGTCGCCACCTGCAGCGCCTCGGATTTCATGGCGGGCATTGGCGCCGTCACGCCGGTGGTCAGCTCGGCCGGATCGAGTGGCATGCTGCCGACGGTGGCAAAGGGAATGGCGCCCATGCCGGGAGCAGCCGCGACCTCAACCGGGGCAGCAACGCCACCCAGGGATGCGGGACGCAAAGCGGGCATCGGGGCCGCTTGCGGCATGGCCGGCTGAGGCGCGACGGCAGCGACCTGCACAGGGGCGGGGGCTGCTGCAGCGGCCGGCTGGTCTTCGCCGCCAAAGAACAGGTCCATCAGCGAGCGACCGCTGCCACCTTCAGCAACCTGGGTGCCAGAGCTGTCGCCGTTGCAGGGATAGCGGTGGCACTGTTTCCACTCGGCCATGGCGACCTGGTAGCCCTCCTGCGACAGCGGCGTGCCATCGGTGGGCAGGTGCATGGTCTTGCCGTCGGGGAAGATTTCCTTGAGCTGGGCGCGGGTCATGCGCGGCCAGGCGCGCACGGAACCGACGTCCAGGTGGACGAAGGGGCTGCCGGAGGTCGGATAATAGCCGACGCCGCCCACCTGCTTGCGCATGGCGGTGGCGCGGAGCTTGGCCAGCGGCACGCCGGGAATGAAGAAGTCCATCGCGGTGCCGCGCATATGCTGGGAATTGTCGGCGACGCCCGACGATTTCTCGGCCAGCATGGCGTTGGTGGCGGGCGAACGATAGGCGGAAACGATATTGACCGGCTGGCTGCCGCCAACCTCCTGATAGACTTCCCAGACCAGGTCGAACAGGCGCGGGTCCATCTTGGTGGGCTCGTTGCGGCGCCAGTCACGCAGGAACTGGTTGAGCTCGTTGAGGCCCGACTGCACATACTGCCCATTACGCTTGAAGACGATACGGGCCGTTTCCTTGGTGTGGGTATAGTAGAGGTAGAGCGCGCGTTCGCTGGCGGCCGCAGCGGGCACGACAGCCTGCGGCAGGATGACGGTGATGCTCATAAGGGCGGCAGCAAGCAGCCGCGCGATATGGTTCCGTATCAAAAAGGAAGTCCCCGTCACGCCAAACTCTGCCCGGTTATTGCCAGTTGTCGTTGGACGTTAGCGCGAAAGATCGTCGAATTGATTAACGCTAACGAGATCGCAATCGGCCTCTACCGGACCCCTCACCCTTAGAACACTAAGGGCAAAAGCGGGCGCAACCAAGGCGAAATTGTAAACGGGGGGTTAAGGCCCTTGCCTCGCCCCTTTCGGGGAGAGGCCAGCGTGCAGCGCCGGGTAAGGGGTTTTTTCTGGATTGGGTGCGGAGGACAGACCCCTCACCCGCCCCTTAGGATCGACCTCTCGGGAGGGGCTACGCCAGAAAGATCAGGGCGACAGCTCGTCCACGACCGGCGTCGCGTCGGCGACAATTTCCGGCGCCAGTTCGGGCTGTACCAGGTCCATGGCCGCGATCAGCTTGGCATTGTGGCCATAGACGTCACCAAAGGATTTGAGCGTGCCATCGGCGTCGACGCGGATGGTGAAATAGGCGATGTGCACGGGGATCTGGTGGTCCGGATTGACCCAGCGCTCGGTGGAGCCAAACATGGCTTCGAGCGAGGCGCGCGAGATATTGGGCTCGTTGGCCATCAGCGCATCGGCAAATTCCATCGGGTTCTGCACGCGGACGCAGCCATGGCTATAGGCGCGGAAAGAGCGGGCAAACAGCGACTTGGACGGCGTATCGTGCAGATACACGTCGTGCTTGTTGGGGAACAGGAACTTGATCTGGCCCAGCGCATTGCCCGGCCCGGGGCGCTGGCGCACGCGGAACGGGAAGTTGGAGGTCGAGACCTGGCTCCAGTCGACCTGCCAGGGGCTGACCGGGGTGCCGTTATAGAGCAGGTCCATGTTCTGGTTGTCGACGTAACCCGGATTGCGCATCACGGCCGGGGCAACCTCGCCCCGGATGATGGAGCTGGGCACGTTCCAATAGGGGTTCACCACGATGTGGCGGATATTGTCCGAGAAGACCGGGGTCTGGTTCTTGGTGGTGCCGACCACGACGCGGGTGGTGTATTCCTCGGCGCCGTCCCGGCTGATGGCCAGGCGGAATTCGGGAATGTTGACGAAGACGTTGAAGGCGCCCAGTTCGCGCGGCATCCAGCGCCAGCGTTCCATGTTGGCGATGATGTCGGCGCGGGTGATCGGCACGCCGCCATTGAGCGCGGCCAGGGTTGCCGGGCCCATGACGCCATCGACGTCGAGATCGAGCGTGCCCTGGAATGCCTTCATGGCGTCGACCAGCACGTCGTCATAGACGATGCCATCCTGCGCCGGCACGCCGAGGCGGTCGCGCAGGAACGGTACGCGCGGATCGCTCATGCCGGGGCGCAGCGTCGGGCCTTCGGCCACGGGCGTGGGACGATCGAGATTGGCATCGTCGAAGGTCGCCAGGGCGGCCTTGAGGGCGAGAAATTCGGGATGGACCGGCTCGAGCGCCGCGAGCACCGCCACCGGATCATCGCTCGAGGCCAGTTCGACCAGCAGCGAGGTGGTGTCGAGCGGCTTGGGCGTGATGTCGAGGAGGACGCTCACCGATTGCGGCTTGATGCGACCATTGTAGAGGTGGCTGGCATAGCGCAAAGCGGCGCCGGAAAAGGCGGTTTCGAGCGCCGCCATCTTGATCGGGTCGCCCTTGGCGCCGGCCGGATCGAGATCGGGCGTCAGGTAATCGGACGGGCGCAGGCCTTCGCTGGCCGCGGTCTCGAAGAGCTTGAGGATTTTGCGGGCCGGCTCGGAAAACACCACTTCGCCATTGGCGGCCTCATCGAGCCAGATCGGCTCGAAATGGCGGTTGCCATAGAAGAAATAGAGCTTTTGGGCTTCGAGATAGGCCGAGCTGTCCTTGGCGGCGCTGTAGTATACGGCCCCGAGGCCGGATTTGATGGTTTGCGCGAGCGGGGTCTGCGGCGGCGCGATGATGACCGGGCTCAAAGCGAGGCCGGCAACGTCTTGGGCCGAAGCGGGCAATACAGTGCCCAGGCCGGCAAGGGCGGCGGCGAGGCAGACCAGTATCTTGTTCATGTGAGCTCCAGCACGGCGACGCTTCGAAGGTTACACGCCCTTTCCTGAACGGAAGCTGACGGGCCGCACCGCAGATTCAGCAATACGCTGCGAATCTTAACGGGAGCAATCGCTCGCAATGTTGTGAGCGGTTTTTGTGGTGGGAATGCAACGGTGCTCTCCCACCAAGACCTGTCACCATCGACACCAAGCCGCGTGAGTTCCGACGCTAGCTGTGCAATCGCCCGCGCAAACCTTGGTACGTCAGTCGATTGGGAGTGGCGGGTTGGCGGCGTAGGCGTTCGTGTAATAAGTCGAGAAGTCCGGAGCGATGGTCAACGCGTCGCCATTGCCGTCCTTGAGCATACCGGCTTCGAACATGAACGCTCCGATCGCGGCCATCTTGGCCGGATCGAACGTGCCCAGCACGCCGTCGCTAGTCCGAAGATAGTGGCCTTCCACAAGCGCCTCGAGCGAGGCGACGATCAAGGCGCGGTCGGTCAGCACGTCGGCATTGGCAGCGATGATGATGTCGGCAGCCGCCTCGGGATGATCCACGGCGAAGGCATAGCCACGCTTGGTCGCGGCGATGAAGGCGGCGGCGGCCTCCGGATTGGCATCGAGATAGGCCCGGCTGGAGCCGATCAGCGTGGTGTGCTCGTCCGGCACCCCGAAATCGGCATAGCGGAAGGCGCGTTGCGCCACACCTTCGAGTTCGGCCTTTACCCCCTCCCAGGTATAGACTTCGAGGGTGAAATCGACCGCGCCATTGGCGAGGGCCTCATAGGCGGAAGTGCCCAAAGTGACTGTTTCGAAAGCGCCTTCGCCACCGTCGTGGCGGATGATTGTGCCGATCAGCGCCGTTTCCCAGGCGCTGCCGAAGCCGCCATAGGTGAGCCCGTCGAGATCGGCCGGCCGCTGGATATCGGTGCGGTCGGCATTGAACACCACGCGCCCGGTTTCCGTCTGCGTCACCGCATATGCCGCAACCAGGTCGGCGCCGGCCGTGCGCTGGGTATAGAGGCTGACCGAACCCATGATGCCGAAATCGGCAGCCTGGTTGGCCACCAGCGTGCCGGCCGCGGTGTCACTATAGGGGAGGATGGTCACATCGAGGCCCGCTTCGGCGTAGTAGCCCTCCGCCTGGGCCACGAAGAGACCGATATGGTTGGTATTGGGCGTCCAGTCGAGTGCGATACTGACTGGCGTGTTCTGAGCGAAAGCCGGCGTTGCGGCAAAGGTGGCTGATATCGCGATGGCGATGATCTGGCGGCGGTTGAACATATCTAGTGGTCCAGTTGTTGGGTGAGGAGAGTGTCGAGAATTTCGGCCTCGATCTGGCTGGCCTCGGCCGAGGCCAGGTGGCGGCTGGAACGGGGGATCGGCACGGCGAATTCGCGCATGACGCGGGCCGGCCGAGCGCTGAGGGCATAGATGCGGTCCGACAGGAACACCGCCTCGCGGACGTCGTGCGTGATCAGCAAGGCCGTCCAGTTGTGGTGCGCCCACATCGTCATCAGCCAGCGCTGCATGCCGGTCCGGGTGAGCGCATCGAGCGCCCCGAAAGGCTCGTCGAGCAGCAGCATGGGGCGATCCTGCACCACGGTGCGCAGCAAGGCTGCCCGTTGGCGCATGCCGCCTGAAAGCTGAGCAGGGTAATGCTGCTCGAAGCCTTCGAGCCCAAACTCGGCAAAAAGCGGCGCGACCTTTGCCCGCGCGGTGCTGCGACTGAGCCCCTGCACTTCGAGCCCGAGCGTGGTGTTGTCGATGATCCGCCGCCACGGCATCAAAGCATCGCGCTGTGGCATGAAGGCGAAGGGGCGGACATCGCCCAGACTAGCGCCGTCGAAACGGATTTCGCCGCTGTCTGGCGAAGCCCCACCGGTCAGCACCTTAAACAGGGTCGACTTGCCGGCGCCGGAAGGGCCGAGGATGGAAACGAACTCGCCGCGCTTCACCTGCAGCGAAATGCCGCCCAGAACGCTCAGCTCGTCAAAGCTCTTGCGGATGTCACTGAGTTCGAGCCGGGCACCGCTCATGGCCGACGACCGCTGTCGAGATGCGACCAGGGCATGGCAACGCGCTGGATCAACATGGTCGTGCCAAACAGCACCAGGGTCAGCGTCGCGCTGACCAATACGGCGGCAAGCACCAGGTCGGGCCGGAAATTGTTCTTGGCGTTGAGAATGTAGATGCCCAGCCCTTTGGCGGCGCCGGCATATTCGGCAAAGATGGCGCCCACCACCGCATAGGTGATCGAGATGCGCAGCCCCGCGAAGAAATAGGGCAGGGCCGATGGCAGCCGGGCCAACCGAAAGATGGTCGTCCGCGACGCTCCCATCGAAGCGAGCAGCGCCTCGATGTCGCGATCTGTCGCCTCATAGCCCTGTGCCAGCGCAATCAGCATGGGAAAGAAGGTGACCAGCGCCACCAGCATGATCTTGGGCGTCAGCCCGAAGCCGAACCACAGGACAATCAGCGGTGCGATGGCGACCAGTGGCAGGGTCTGGCTGATGACGAAGACCGGCACCAGTGCCCGACGCAGCGGCCGGAAGAAGTCGATGAGCACGGAGAAAATGAAGGCGGCGGCCAGCGAGCAGGCAAAGCCGAGCAATGTGGCGCTCAGCGTGGGGATCGTGTTCTCGAACAGCGCGCCGCGATGCTCGATGGCCTGGCTGAGCACACGCGAGGGTGCCGGCAATGTCGTCGGAGAAATGCCGGAAAACGTGGAATAGCTTTCCCAGGCCAGCACCAATGCACCCACCGAAATCAGCGAAGGGAGCACATTGGCGAGCAGCGTCGAGTATGGGCGCGCAGAGCGCGGCGGAATGGACATGACGGACCTGGGCAGCGCGAAAATGGGAGGCCGCGTCAGCGGCGCGACGGGCTGTTCGCGGATACGGTCAGGTCGATCGTCACGTGGCCCTCGGGTGGCCCGAAGCGGCAGAGGGCGGCCTCGATGGTCGCAAAGACCGCGCCGGCATCGCCATCCAGTCTCGTGCAGAAATTCTTGGCACGCCCGAACACGCCGGACTGCTTGAGAAAGTCGATGCAGCCATAGATTTCGTCCATGTGATCGCCGGTGCCCATGACATAGAGCGAGAATTGTGCCGCCGCTTGCATGGCGGTCACCGGCGCCGTGCTGACCGATGCGAGGGCTACGGCCTTCCTCTGCTCGAGGGGCTCCCGCGGTCCGCCATATTCGGCCGTCTGGCAGATGGCGTCATCGGGCTCGCCGGGGCAGCCACGCGATAGCGTGGCATGGAGCACGCAATGCTCGCCACTCCTGGAGGCGGCAACGAAGAGATCGCGCATCGCCGGAAACAGCACTTCGGGTGGCCCGACCAGTAGCGTCGACAGGTCGTCGGTCTCGATCCGCAGCCGGTCCCGATAGGGATCGAGCGCACTCAATGCGCCAAGGATGATGCCGACAAAATTGTCGGCCATGGGATAAAGGGAAATCTGTGCGCCAGAAAACATCGCCCGCCTCGCTCCGCTGGTATTACCCAGATCAGCTAATAGGGTTTGAAGGCATGTCGCCCGCGTCTCAGCCCCGGCTATACGGAGCACCCCTGTGGATGGCGGCATATCAATCACACGACCGGCACCGGCGCAAGCCTCTTGCTTTCCTTGCCGACAGTTGGAGGAGACGGCCTGCAAGAAGCTGATCAGGCGATGGCGCCTTCAAAATCCACTGCTGCCGTGCCGGCCAATGCATTGGTCTGGCGCGCGAAGCGGGCCGGCGACATGCCGACATCACGCGTGAACGCCACGCTGAAGGCGCTTGCGGAGCGGTATCCGACCCTGCGGGCAATTTCGCCGACGCTTGCCTCCCGCTTGCGCAACAGGTCCTTGGCAACCGCCAGTCGCCAGGTCGTCAGATATTCCATTGGCGCC
The DNA here is from genome assembly GCA_966212275.1 of uncultured Devosia sp. Classification (GTDB taxonomy): domain Bacteria; phylum Pseudomonadota; class Alphaproteobacteria; order Rhizobiales; family Devosiaceae; genus Devosia. The sequence continues at coordinate 112,805 of CBIHQV010000009.1, read as the reverse complement.
ATGCCCACAGCAGCTTGAAACCGCTCGTGGAAACCCGATCGGGACAAGCTCCGCCCGGGCTTGGCATGCATTCCCCTGATCGCCATGGCCAGCCGCTCATCCGACAGGCCGCGCACCAATCCGGGCACGTCGCGCAGTTCGGCTTTCGACCGCAGGGCCTCGATCAGCAGCACTTCCAGCAGATGCTGCAACACCACTTCCCGCCCCGGCTTGCTGTCCACCGCCTCTTCGCCCAGCAATTGCATCAGCATGGCGAGGCGATACTCACCCCGCACCACAACCAGTTCCGGCAGCAGCGATGACAGCAGAGCTGCGTCGTCGGATTGGAATATGCAGTAGCCTACCAGTGCCCGCATATCGATCGGGCCATCCACGTCACCGACGCGATAGCCGCCCCCGGGCACAATGACCGGAGTGATGACCATGTCCTTTTCGGCACTGGGCACGTCACTCCACATCATGAAGTCCTGCGCCGAGGGAATGAGGATGAAGTCGCCGGCATTGACGATGACTTCGCCGCCCTGTTGATCGCGGTAGCGCAGGCTCCCCTTGAGCACGGCAACATAATAGGGGTTGGGCGATTGGGTCCGCCTTACGCGCCAGGGCCCCGAGCCGGTGACGCATTTGGAAAATGGGGCGCCGGGCTGGAGCAAGCCAACGATCTCAGCAAGAGGATCAGCCATTCTGGACTCATTCGAAATTATCTTGGACTTTTGAATATAGTGCGTCCAACGGCCTGCCACCATCTCCTGTTCGGCCAATCAAGAACAGGATCATGCCATGACTGAAAACTCACGCATCGCACTCGTCACCGGCGCCAATCAGGGCATCGGCCTCCAGATCGCGACCGACCTCGCTGCCAGCGGCCTCACCGTCGTGCTCGCCTCGCGCAATCTCGACCGCGGCAAGGTGGCAGCCCAAGCCCTCAAGGGCGACGTGCATCCCATCCAGCTCGACGTTACCGACGACGCGTCGATCCGTGCCGCCGTGGCGGAAGTCGAGCAGCGGTTCGGCCGCCTCGACATCCTGGTCAACAATGCGGCGATTTCCCGGGCCAATGGCCCGGAGAGCGAGACCATGCAGGACTATATCCAGCGCTCGCGCGCGACATTGATCTCTGTGGGCGAAGTTCGCTCCATCTGGGAGACCAATGTCTTTGGCGTCCTCGCCGTCACCCAGGCCTTCATTCCCCTGCTGCGGAAATCGCCGGCGGCACGCATCGTCAACGTATCGAGCAATCTCGGCTCACTGACCATGCTTTCGGGGCCCAATCCCTACCGCGCCGTCTTCAACCCCGGCTATGGCGCGTCCAAGACCGCGCTCAACGCCATCACCGTGGCCTTTGCCATCGATCTTGAAGCCGAAGGTATCAAGGTCAATGCGGTGACACCTGGCTTCACCAGCACGGCGCTCAACAACTACGAGGGCACCGACACCGTCCAGCAAGGTGCCGCCGAAGCCGTTCGTGTCGCCCTGCTCGGTAGCGAAGGTTCAACGGGGACTTTTACGGCGTCGCTCGACGAAGCCCAGCCCTGGTAGCCCAACCAAGGTCCGCCGGCGCCATGCCGGCGGGCCACCATGTTCAGGCGTCGCGCTTCAGTTCGCCCAGCCGCCGTCGACGAGGAACTGCTGCGCCGAGATCATGGCGCTGTCGTCGGCCGCGAGGAACAGCGCCATCCGCGCCACGTCGTCGGGATAGACGCGCCCGGCCAGCGCCTGGCTGTCGTCGATGAGCTGGTCGGTCGCGGGATTGAGCCAGTGGGTGAGCTGACGTTCGGTCATCACCCAGCCGGGAACCAGCGTGTTGACGCGAATGCCGTGCTTGCCCAGTTCGCGCGCCATGGATCGCGTCAGGCCATGCATGGCGGCCTTGGCGGTTTCGTAGATCGGCAGGCGCGACACCAGGATCATCCAGCTTATCGAACCGGTATTGATGATCGAGCCGCGGCCGGCCTTGATCATGCCCGGCGCCACCGCCTGGATGCCAAAGAAGCTGTGCTTGAGGTTCACCGCCATGCGGTCGTCCCAATAGGCCGGTGTCACTTCGGCCCAGTCGTGCCGTTCGTCATGGGCGGCATTGTTGACCAGCACCAGGGCGTCGCCATGGGCGGCGGCAAGATCAGCAATGGCCGACTGGTAGGCGGCTATGTCGGTGATGTCGCAGCGGATGAAGCGCGCCACCTGTCCCGCTGCCACGAGTTCGGCCGCAAGCTGTTCGCCGCGCTCGGCCATGATGTCGACGAAGCCGACTTTGGCGCCCTGCGCAGCAAAATTGCGCACCAGCGCCTCGCCGATGCCCGACGCGCCGCCCGAGACGACCACCGGCATGCCGGCAAGGCTCGGAAAGCGGGCGGTGGTGGTCATGGACGGGCTCCGATCAGGCGGGATTGAACTACGGCACGGCTAGATGAAGAGGCTGGCATGCTGGGTCTCGAGTTCGGGCAGGTCGTCGAGGATGCTGCCCAGATGCAGCGCCATGGCATCTTGCGCGCCCTGCACGTCATGCGCATCGATGGCGGCCATGATGGCGCGGTGTTCGCGGACGCGGCGCTGCATGTCGGCCTCGCTCTGCAGGGTCATGTTACACACCCGGTCCATATGCGTCTTCATGTCGGCAATGGCGATCCAGGCGATGCCAACGCCGGCGCCAGTAGCAATGGCGATGTGGAAAGCCTCGTCATGCTCGCGGAAGGCTGCATGATCGAGGGCGCTGGACGCTTCCTCCTGCTTGAGCAAGAGGCTGGCGATGCGCTTGCGCTGCCAGGCGTCAAAGCTCTGGGCCGCCTTGGCGACCACGGCGCCCTCGACCGATTGCCGCACGAACAGGGCTTCGGTCATTTCCTTGGCGCTGATTCGCGCCACCACCGTGCCGCGATGCGGGCGGATCTCGATGAGCCGCGAATTGGCGAGGCGGATCAGCGCTTCGCGCACTGGCTGGCGGGATACGCCGAGCCGGGTGGCGATGTCCTGCTCGGAAAGGCGCGAGCCGGGCTTGAGCTCAAGCTCGATAATGGCCCGGCGCAGATCCTTTTCGATCGCTGCCGCTGCGCTTTCGCCGCTCTCCGCCGTCTGCATTTCCAAAGTCATATTACATCTCATGCGGGCCATTGACCGGATCGTCAATGCGCCATACGGTACCATACAATTCCATACAGGACACGTGCAAAACGTGCCTGACAGTCTCGGGGAGGGTGGGTTAGCCCACCATTGCGATGGTCATTGAGTCACGCTTTCAGGACAATTTCGTCGCGCCGAACCTTAGTGATCCGCGCCTTACGAGTAAACGCGCCTATCGCATGCTGATCGATGGCAAGTCGGTCGACGCCCAGTCGGGCGAAACGGTGACGCGCGAAAGCCCGGGCCACCGCGGCAAGGTCGTCGGCGAATGGCCGGCCGGCACCACCGGCGACGCTGCCCTGGCTATCGCCGCGGCGCGCCGTGCTTTCGACAATGGCCCGTGGCCCAGGATGAGCGGCGCCGAGCGGTCCACCATCCTGCATGCCGTCGCGGCCAAAATTCTCGCTAATGTCGACGAGCTCGGGCTGATCGAATGCCTCGAAACCGGCAAACCGCTGGAACAGGCCAAGGGCGAAATCGCCTATTGCGCGGACCTGTGGAACTACGCCGCCGGCATGTCGCGCGGCCTCGAAGGCGCGACGCATAACAATATCGGCGAGAACCGCCTCGGCCTCGTCCTGCGCGAACCGGCCGGCGTCGTCGGCATCATCACGCCATGGAATTTCCCCTTCATCATCGTGTCCGAGCGCGTGCCGTGGGCGCTGGGCGCCGGCTGCACCGTCGTGGTCAAGCCGAGCGAATTCACCTCCGGCACCACCATCCGCCTCGCCGAACTGGCGCTTGAGGCTGGCCTGCCGGCCGGCGTGTTCAACGTCATCACCGGCTATGGCCCATCAGTCGGCCAGATCCTGGCCGAAGATCCGCGCGTCGACGTGCTGGCCTTCACCGGCTCGGTCCGCGTTGGCACCCAGCTCGCCGGCATTGCCGCGGCCGGGGTCAAGCGCGTTGGGCTCGAACTGGGCGGCAAGGGTCCGCAGGTCGTCTTCGCCGATGCCGATCTCGAAGCCGCCGCCGATGGCATTGCCTATGGCGTCTATCACAATGCCGGCCAGTGCTGCATTTCCGGCAGCCGCCTCATCGTCGAGAATTCGATCCGCCCGGCTCTGCTCGAACGCCTGCTCGACCTGTCGAAAAAGCTGCCCTTCGGCGATCCGCTCGGCACCGGCACGCGCTTTGGCGCCATGGTCACCCAGACCCATCTCGAAAAGGTCGCGAGCTATGTCGCGGCTGGTGTCGGTGAAGGCGCCGAACTGCTGCTGGGCGGCGACATGGTCGATGCCAAGAACGGCAATTTCTTTGCCCCCACGGTGTTCGACAAGGTGCGCCCCGATATGCGTATCGCCCAGGAGGAAATCTTCGGGCCCGTGCTGGCCACCATTGGTTTCGATACGCCCGAGGAAGCGGTCGCGCTCGCCAATGGCACCCCGTTCGGCCTTTCGGCCAGCGTGTGGACGCGCGATCTCGAAAACGCCATCCAGACCACGCGCAAGCTGCGCGCCGGTCGTTGCTGGATCAATTCGGTGATCGACGGCACGCCTGAGCTGCCCATCGGTGGCTACAAGAAAAGCGGCACGGGCCGCGAACTCGGCCGCTTCGGCTTTGATGAATATTCCCAGTTCAAGGGTCTGCACATGACGCTTGGGCGGGGACAACCCTGGTTCCAGCACTGAGGAGCGCTGGAACCACGGGAGGGAATTCGAAAGGCGTAATCTTTGGTCGGAGGACGCCTTCCGAAGCGGGGACCCCAAGAGGGCCCCGCAGGGATCCAAAGGGAGGATTAAGCGATGAAATTGACCAAGTCAAAGGCCGCTCTACTGGCCGGATGCGCCCTGTTTGCCAGCGCCTGCGGTGCTGTTGCGCAGGATCAGGATCCGGTCAAGGCGACCATGATCATCTATCTCGACCCATCAGTGCAGTTCTTCAATCCGGTCGTCAAAGGCGCGCAGGATGCTGCCGCGGCATTCAACGTCGATCTCGACGTGCAGTATGCCAATAACGATCCGGTCCGCCAGAACGACCTGATCGACACTGCCGTGGCAACCGGCGTCGATGGCATTGCCGTCGCCATTTCGAGCTCGGATGCGTTCGACGACAGCATCTGCGCGGCCGTGCAGGCCGGCGTCGTGGTCATCGGCTTCAACAATGACGATCTCGAAGGCGCGCAGGGCAATTGCCGCCAGGCCTATGTCGGCATGAACGAGGAAGCCTCGGGCTATGAGCTCGGCATCCGCATGATCGAAGCCTTCGGTCTCAAGGAAGGCGATACCGTCTTCAATCCGCGCGAAATCCCCGAAGCCAGCTTCGCGGTGGCACGTGGCGGCGGCATCGAGCGCGCCATGGGCGAACATGGCATCAAGGTCGAGACGGTGCGTGCCGGCCTCGATCCTGCTGAAGCGCAGAACATCATGGCGCAGGCGCTGATCGCCAATCCTGACATCAAGGCCGTGTTCGGTACCGGTTCGGTCACCTCGACCGTTGGGGCCGGCGCCATCAAGGACGCTGGCGTCGATGTGCCCTTCGGCGGCTTCGACCTCGCGGTCGAAATCGTCAACGCCGTCGAGTCCGGCGCCATGTTCGCCACCATGGACCAGCAGCCCTACTTGCAGGGCTACTACCCGATCGCGCAGATCGCCATGGCGGCCCGCTACGGCCTCACCCCGACCGACGTCGATACCGGCCAGGGCGCCTTCCTCAACCAGGAACGCATTGGCGTCGTGAAGCCGTTCATCGGCACCTATCGCTGAGTGCAGGGTCCGGTCGTCCTCCGACCGGACCAGTCTTCTGCCTCGGCAAACGTCCCCGGCCGTCCTCCGGCCGGGGCCACCTCAACAATTCAGGAATTATCCCCGTGACCGCCATGATCACTGATCGCGCCGCCACGCCCCGGCGCACGGCCGCCAGTTGGCTCTATAGCCTGCTGGAAATGCCTGCCGGCGCTATCCTTCTGGTCTTCGTCGTCGTGCAGATCGCCTGCATCGCCGCGGGCCTCTTGTTCGCCGACGACTTCCGCTATCTCTCGTCGGCCAATATGGGCATCATGATGCGCTCGGTGCCGGTGCTCGGTTGCCTGGCGCTCGGCGCCGGCATGCTGATGATCGCCGGCGAGTTCGATCTCTCGATCGGCTCGGTCTATACGCTCACCGCCATCGTCATGGCCATGCTGGTGGGCAATGGCGTCGATGCATTCCTCGCGGCTCCGGTCGGCCTGCTCATCGGCGCTGCCATCGGCGTGCTCAACGGGGCGCTGACGCTGCGCTTCAACCTGCCGAGCTTCATCGTGACACTCGGGGGCCTGCTGTTCTGGCGTGGCGCCGTGCTGCTCATCAATGGCGCGGTACAGGTACGGTTCGATCCCAATCCGGTGTTCAACGCGCTGTTCTCGGGCACCATCTTCGGCATCAACGCTGCCTTCATCTGGTTCATTGCCCTGTGCCTCGTCTTCTGGGCGCTGCTGCATCGTCATCGCTTCGGCAACCATGTCTTTGCCACGGGCGGCAATCGCTCGGCGGCCACGGCCATCGGCGTCAATACCAACCGCATCAAGCTGATGGCCTTCGCCATTGCCGGCTTCATGGCGGCCTTTGCCGGCATCCTCGCCACCACCCGCGTCGGCTCGGTGCAGCCGGGGCAGGGGGCGGGGCTGGAGCTTCAGGCCATTGCCGCCTGCGTCATCGGCGGGTTGTCGTTGCGCGGCGGCCGCGGCTCGATCCTCGGCGTATTCCTCGGCGTGATGCTGATCTTCACCATCACCGACGTGCTGCTGCTGATGCGCGCGCCGGGCTTCTATCTCGACATGTTCATCGCCACACTGATCGTGGTGGCCTCGATCTTCAATCACGGCCTCGATCGCCGGGGAGCCGCGTCATGAGCCTGCTCGCGCTGCACAATATCAACAAGTCGTTCGGCCCGCTCAACGCCCTGACCGATCTCAGCTTCGAAGTCGGCCACAGCGAAGTCGTCGGCCTCCTCGGCGACAACGGCGCCGGCAAGTCGACCACGGTCAACATGCTTTCGGGCATCCACCAGCCGACCTCGGGCCATATCTCGGTCGATGGCGTCAGGCAGGATTTCGCCAATCGCCGCGATAGCGCCGAAGCCGGCATTGAAACCATCTACCAGAACACCGCCTTGGTCGACTGCCTCTCGATCTCGCGTAACATCTTCCTCGGTCGCGAGCTGACCACGCGGTTTGGCTTTCTCGATCTCAAGCAGATGCGCGAGATCGCCATGCAGGTGCTCGAAAGTGCCGTCCATACTTCGGGCATCGACAGTCCCGACAAGCTGGTCGGCGATCTCTCGGGCGGGCAGAAACAGGCCGTGGCCATTGCCCGCGCCGTGTTCTTCAAGCGAAGGGTGCTGCTGCTCGACGAGCCGACCTCGGCCCTGTCGGTGCGCGAGACCGAGGCGCTGCTCAATCAGGTGCTCAAGCTCAAGGCCGAGGGCGTATCGAGCGTGCTGGTCACGCACAATCTCTACCACGCCTACCAGGTCTGCGATCGCTTCGTCATCATGAGCCACGGCACCAAGGTGTTCGACGTCGCCAAGGCCGATACGACCATCGAGGAACTGACCCAGCACGTCGTGCTGACGTAGCGAGACACTGTCGGGCAGCGCGGCCGGAACTGTACGATTGCCCAGACAGTTCGTCCGCGCTAGCCTGTGCCTCTGAGGAGGCGCCGTGTGACAGCAGATGCCGGCAGAAATGATGACCGGGCGCGCAGCCTGGTCAATATCGAAGAGGCTATCGGCTCGTTCGGTTTGCTGCGTGAATATTTCGAGGGCGCCATCGTGGTGGACGCCGACACGCGCATCACCTGGATCGACAAGCGCTATCGGGAACTGCTCAAGCTGGATCCCGATTTCGATCCGGTCGGCCTCAGCGTCGAACAGGTCTTGCCCCATTCCCTGCTGCGCCGGGTGGTCCAGACCGGCCGGCCCATCCTGCTCGACATCATGGATTTCGACGATCGCCAGTTCGTGGTCTGTCGCATTCCGCTCAAGGATGAGCATGGTGCGGTCGAGGGCGCGATCGGCTTCGTGTTCTACGACAATGTCGACTACCTGGCCCCGATCCTCGACAAATTCGCGGCCCTCCAGAAGCAGTTGAGCCGGGCGCAGGCGGCGCTGACGCGGGAGCGGCAGACCAAGTACACGCTGTCGAGCTTTGTCGGAAACGGCAACACGGTGCGCGAGCTCAAGGCCACGGTGCGGCGCTTCGCGTTGCGCGATGGCGCGGTGCTGATCGAGGGCGAAACTGGCACCGGCAAGGAATTGCTGGCCCATGCCATGCACCAGCAGTCGGACCGCGCCGATGGTCCGTTCGTTGCCGTCAATGTCGCCGCCATCCCCGATGCCTTGCTGGAAGCCGAGTTCTTCGGGGTGGCGCCCGGTGCCTTTACCGGCGCCGATCGCAAGCCGCGCAAGGGCAAGTTCGAGCTGGCGCATGGCGGCACCCTATTCCTTGACGAAATCGGCGACATGCCGTCGTCGTTGCAGGCCAAGCTGCTGCGCGCCCTGCAGGAGGGCGAGATCGAGCCGCTGGGCTCCAACACGGTCAAGAAGGTGGATGTCCGCATCATAGCCGCCACCTCGCAGAACCTGCAGGAGCGGTTGGCCGACAAGAGCTTTCGCGCCGACCTTTATTACCGCATCGCCGTGCTGACCATTCACGTGCCGCCGCTGCGCGAGCGGCTCGAGGATATCGAGCCCATCGCCGCGGCGCTGCTCGAGCAGATACCGAGCCAGGAGGGTCAGGTCGGCTGGGTGCTGGCCGCCGATGCGGTGGAATGGCTGGCCCAGCACGATTGGCCGGGCAATGTGCGCGAATTGCGCAATGTGCTCGAACGCGCGGCCGCAATGGCCCCCGATGACAGGATCGACGCCGCGCTGGTCAGTCGCGCATTGCCGCGGGCGCCGGGAACGCGGTCAGGCTCGTCGCCGGGCCTCTCCAGCCGGATGGCCGAAGTCGAAAAGCAGGCGCTGATCGACGCCATCTCAGCGTGTCGCGGCAGCAAATCGGCCGCCGCCAGGCATCTGGGCATTTCGCGTTCGCAGTTCTACGAGAAGCTCAAACGGCACGCCCTGTGATGTCCGCATTTCCGGACATGTGTGTTCACGTGTCCGGGATGCCGGACAAGCCAGCGGCTTGATACGGCGGCAAAGGCCCGGCGGACAAGGGTTGGCACGAAAGCTGCAATACATCCTGCAACGATGCGTCGGGTCAACAAGGCCCGCCACGACAGGGATGGAGTTGGAGTGAGCGCGCCAAAGCGGACAGCATTGGTCACGGGGTCCACCAGCGGTATTGGCCTTGCCATAGCCCGCAAGTTTGCGAGCCTTGGCTACGATGTGGCGATCAACAGCTTCCTGCCGGAGGCGATGGCCGCGCCCATTCTGGGCGAGTTGCAGGCCGCCGCATCGGGTCGCATCGCCTATTACCAGGCAGACCTGGCCGACGAGACCGCGAGCTATGCGCTCAGCCAGAAGGTGATCGGCGATTTCGGGAGCCTGGACGTACTCGTCAACAATGCCGGCATCCAGAAGGTCGCCGCCGTCGAGGACCTGCCGGCGCAGGACTGGAACCAGATCGTCGCCATCAGCCTCGACTCGGCGTTTCACACTATTCGCGGCGCCATAGCTGGTATGTCCGAGCGTGGCTGGGGGCGGATCATCAACATCGCCTCGGCGCATGGTCTGCGCGCCTCGCCCTATAAATCGGCCTATGTGGCGACCAAGCATGGCGTGGTCGGCCTCACCAAGTCGGTGGCGCTCGAAGTTGCCGAGAAGGGCATCACCGTCAATGCCATCTGCCCGGGCTATGTGTGGACGCCTCTCGTGGCACAGCAGGTCGCCGACCAGGCGCGGGTGCACAGCCTTTCCGAGGAAGAGGTGGTTCGCCAGGTGATCCTGGCGCCGCAGCCGACCCGTCAATTCGTGCAGCCCGAGGAAATCGCAGAGATGGCCGCCTATCTCTGTTCGGAATGGGCCCGCTCGATCACCGGCACGACGATCTCCATCGACGGAGGCTGGACGGCAAAATGACGACACCAGCTCAAGACACCATCCTCTCGGCACGCGGATTGACCAAGCGGTTTGCCGGCTTCGTGGCGGTCAACGGCGTCGACCTCGACGTGCGGCGCGGCAGCATCCATGCGCTGATCGGCCCCAATGGCGCCGGCAAGACCACCTGCTTCAACCTCCTGACCAAGTTCCTGCAGCCCAGCTCGGGCCGCATCACCTTCAATGGTCGCGACATCAGCGCCCTGCAGCCGGCAGCGATCGCGCGGCTGGGCGTCGTGCGGTCCTTCCAGATTTCGGCGGTTTTTCCGCAACTGACAGTGCTCGAAAACGTCCGCATCGCGCTGCAGCGCCAGCGCGGCGACAGCTTCGATTTCTGGCGTCCGCAAAGGGTGCTGGCCCGTTTCGACGAAGAGGCGATGCGTCGCGTCGAGGAAGTGGGTCTCGCCGATCTGGCCCATGCCCAGGCCGGCGATCTGTCCTATGGCCGCAAGCGTGCCCTCGAGATTGCCACGACCCTGGCGCTCGATCCGGAGCTCATGCTGCTCGACGAGCCCATGGCCGGCATGGCGCAGGAAGACGTGACGCGCATCTCGGCGCTGATCCGCCGCATCTCGGCCAATCGCACCATCCTGATGGTGGAGCACAACCTGTCCGTGGTGGCGGACCTGTCCGACCGGATCACCGTGCTGGCGCGTGGCGAAGTGCTTGCCGAGGGCAGCTATGCCGACGTGTCGCAGCACCCCAAGGTCATCGAAGCCTATATCGGAGGCGGCCATGAATAGCCCGGCACCGGCCGCGGATACGGCGCCCCTGCTGGCGGTACGGCAGCTCAATGGCTGGTATGGCGAGAGTCACGTGCTGCACGGCATGGATTTCGACGTGCATCCGGGCGAGGTGGTGACCCTGCTGGGCCGCAACGGCGCCGGCAAGACCAGCACCCTGCGCGCCATCATGGGCCTGCTGCCGAGGCGTCAGGGCTCGGTGCAGTTTGGCGGGCGTGAGCTGGTGGGCCTGGCGCCACGTCTGATTGCGCGGGCCGGCATTGCCTATTGCCCGGAAGAGCGCGGCATCTTCTCGTCCCTCTCGGTCGACGAAAACCTGATGCTGCCGCCCATGGTCAAGCCCGGCGGCCTCAGCCGTGACGCGGTGCTCGACATGTTTCCCAACCTGCGCGAGCGGCTGGGCAGCCAGGGCACCAAGCTTTCGGGCGGCGAGCAGCAGATGCTCGCCATCGGCCGCATCCTGCGCACCGGCGCCAAGTTCCTGCTGCTCGACGAACCCACCGAGGGCCTCGCCCCGGTCATCGTGCAGCAGATCGGCCGGACCCTGGCGGCGCTCAAGGCGCAGGGCTTCACCATCGTTCTCGTGGAACAGAATTTCCGCTTCGCGGCCTCCGTCGCGGATCGGCATTACGTGGTCGAACAGGGGCGGGTGATCGACATGATCCCCAATGCCGACCTGGCGGCCAACACAGCCAAGCTGCACGCCTATCTTGGCGTGTGAGTGATTGCCCAAAACCGGGCCAAGCTAATCGGGAGGAGAAACGATTATGACTTTGAACAAACTTTTGGTGGCAGCGCTGGCCACCACCCTGATGTCGGGCACGGCGATGGCGGTCGACGTCAAGATCGGCGTGCTCAACGACCGCTCGGGCATCTATGCCGACCTGTCGGGTGAAGGTTCGGTGATCGCCGCCCGCATGGCGGTGGAAGATTTCATGGCCATCGACAAGGGCATCAATGTCGAGATCATCTCGGCCGATCACCAGAACAAGCCGGATGTTGCCTCCAACATTGCCCGCCAGTGGTACGATCAGGATGGGGTGGACCTCATCGTCGACGTGCCGACATCCTCGGCCGCTTTGGCCGTGTCGGAAGTCACGCGCGAGAAGGACAAGGTGTTCATCGATTCCGGCGCCGGCTCGACCGCGCTGACCGGCGCGCAGTGCTCGCCCAATACCATCCACTGGACCTATGACACCTATGCCCTGGCCAAGGGCACCGGTGGCGCCATGGTCGAGCAGGGCAAGAAGAACTGGTACTTCATCACCGCCGACTATGCCTTCGGCCACTCGCTGGAAGAAGAAACCACCAAGGTGGTCGGCGCTGCCGGCGGCACGGTGATGGGCACCGCCCGCCACCCGTTCCCTGGCACCGATTTCTCGTCCTACCTCCTGCAGGCCCAGGCTTCGGGCGCTGACGTGATCGGGCTGGCCAATGCCGGCGGCGATACCGTCAACGCCATCAAGCAGGCCGCCGAATTCGGCATCACCCAAGCGGGCCAGTCGCTGGCGGGCCTCCTGATCTTCATCACCGACGTACATGCCCTTGGCCTTGACGCCGCGCAGGGCCTGGTGCTCACCGAGGCCTTTTACTGGGATCTCAACGACGAGACCCGCGCCTGGTCGGAGCGCTTTGCGGCCCAGAATGGCGGCAAGATGCCCACCATGGTCCATGCCGGCGTCTATTCTAGCGTGCTGCATTACCTCAAGGCGGTCGAAGCCACTGACGGCAAGGTCACGGCCGACCTCATGGCCTCGATGAAGGCCACGCCGACCTCCGATCCGCTGATGGGTGAAGGCGCCGTGCGCGAGGATGGCCGCGCCATCCACGACATGTACCTGTTCCAGGTCAAGGCGCCGGGCGAATCCAAGGGTCCGTGGGACTATTACAACCTGCTCGCCACCATCCCGGCCGAGCAAGCCTTCCGCCCGATCGAAGAAGGCGGCTGCGTCCTCGTCCAGTAAGCGATCAATCTCCCGGGATGCGCGCTGCGGTGCGCATCCCGACAGCAAGGAACCGCCATGTTCGAGCTTCTCGGCATTCCCCCGCAGGCCCTTTTCGGCCAGCTCCTTCTGGGGCTGATCAACGGATCGTTCTATGCCCTGCTCAGCCTGGGCCTGGCAGTGATCTTCGGGCTGCTCAACATCATCAATTTCGCCCATGGCGCTCAGTATATGATGGGCGCGTTCGTCGCCTGGATGCTGATGACCTATCTGGGCATCAACTACTGGTGGTCGCTGCTGCTGGTGCCGATCGTCGTTGGCGCGACGGGCATCGTGGTCGAGCGGCTGATGATCTCACGGCTCTATAAGCTCGACCATCTCTACGGGCTGCTGCTGACCTTCGGGCTGGCGCTGATCATCCAGGGCCTGTTCCGCAACGGCTATGGCGTTTCGGGCCTCCCCTATTCCATTCCCGCCGAGCTCGCGGGCGGCACCAATCTGGGCTTCATGTTCCTGCCCACCTATCGCGGCTGGGTCGTGCTGGCCTCGCTGGTGGTGTGCCTCGCCACCTGGTTTGCCATCGAGCGCACCCGGCTGGGCGCCTATCTGCGCGCCGCTACCGAGAACCCCGCGCTGGTTGGTGCCTTCGGCATCAACGTGCCGCGCATGATCACGCTGACCTACGGCTTCGGCGTGGCCCTGGCCGCGCTCGCGGGCGTCCTCGCGGCGCCGATCTACTCGGTCAATCCCAATATGGGCGCCGACCTCATCATCGTCGTCTTCGCGGTCGTGGTCATTGGCGGCATGGGCTCGATCCTGGGCGCCATTCTCACCGGCTTTGGCCTGGGCATCATCGAAGGTCTTGTGAAGGTGTTTTATCCCGAAGCCTCGGCCGTGGCCGTCTTCGTCGTCATGGCGCTGGTGCTGCTGGTCAAGCCCGCCGGCCTGTTCGGGAGGGCTGCATGATGGCCGTCGAGACCCAGCCTGCCATCCAGACTGCGGCCGCTATCGGGATGCCGCGCCACCATGTGCTGATCTTCCTCGGGCTGGTCGCCCTGCTGCTGGTGGCGCCCTTCGTGCTCTATCCGGTCTTCCTGATGAAGGTGCTGTGCTTTGCCCTCTTTGCCAGCGCCCTCAACCTGCTGCTGGGCTTCGGTGGACTGCTCTCGTTCGGCCACGCGGCATTCTTCGGTATTGCCGCCTATGTATCGGCCCACGCCGCCAAGGTGTGGGGGCTGACGCCCGAACTCGCAATCCTCCTGGGCACCGGCGCCGCCGCTGTGCTCGGCCTTGTCATCGGCGCCCTTGCCATCCGCCGCCAGGGCATCTACTTCGCCATGGTGACGCTTGCCTTCGCGCAGATGGTCTATTTCTTCTGCATCCAGGCGCCCTTCACCGGCGGCGAGGATGGCATCCAGGCGGTGCCGCGCGGCCGCCTGTTCGGCGTCATCGACCTCAGCCGCGATCTCACCTTCTATTTCGTCGTACTGGCCATCGTGGTCGGGGGCATGCTGCTGATCTATCGCATCATCCACTCGCCCTTCGGCCAGGTGCTCAAGGCGATCAGGGACAACGAGCCCCGCTCCACCTCGTTGGGCTACAAGGTGAACCGCTACAAGCTCGCCGTCTTCGTCATGTCCGCCAGCATTGCCGGGCTTGCCGGTGCCACCAAGGCACTGGTGTTCCAGCTCGCTTCGTTGACCGACGTGCACTGGAGCATGTCGGGCGAGGTGGTGCTGATGACCCTATTGGGCGGCATGGGCACCATTTTCGGCCCGCTGATCGGCGCAGGCGTGATCGTCACCATGCAGAACTACTTTGCCGGCTTCGGCGCCTGGGTCACGGTTTTGCAGGGCGTAATCTTCGTCATCAGCGTGCTGCTGTTCCGCGAAGGCATCGTGGGCGTCATCTCGCGCTGGCTCAAGAAACCGCTCTAGCCATCGCCGATATTCGCGGCCGATCGATGAACGGCTTTGGCTCCAGCGCGTTGGGATAGCCGCAACGCAGCGAGGAGACCAACCATGGCCCGTACCCGAGAAGGATTGCCGACCGGGGAGGGGACCGCGACAAGGAACGACGTCGCCGATCCCCATCCCGCGATCGAAGAGGATCGTGACAAGAAGCCTGCTCCGGGCAGCGCCAGGGCGCGCAAGGGCGCCGATGTCGGACCCAACTCCTATGCCCATGATGGCAAGGCGCCGCCGCGGCCCAAAAACGGGGGATCGGGGCCGAAATGACCGCCATAAAGCTGGACGCGGCGCTTCTCGACGGCCTCGCGCAGTTCATCGCCGACCGGGACGAACCACCGCGGGGCAGGATGAGCCATGCCGATGCCGTCAACGTGATCGTGCGCGATTGGCTGATGGGGCAGGGCTACCTGCCACTGCCGGGCGAGCGCGACGAGATCACTCCTGCCCTCGAAGCCGCGGATGTTCCCAAGGGCTAGCGGCCACAGCGTCGTGTCCACCCGCAAAGCGCAAGCTGCATTCTCAGTAAGTCGTTCGGACCAAAGCGGAACTGGCTAGACCGGTGAGCGTTGCAGAACACCAGCTTCAGGAGAGTGTCATGGGTATCATCTGGACCATCATCATCGGTTTTGTGGCGGGGATCATCGCCAAGTTCATCATGCCCGGCAGCAATGAACCGTCGGGTTTCATCATGACCACCATCCTGGGCATTGTCGGCGCCTTCGTGGCCTCGTTTCTGGGCCAGGCGCTCGGTTGGTACGCTCCGGGTGAAGGCGCCGGGCTGATCGGGGCCGTTATCGGCGCCATCATCGTGCTCGTCGTCTGGGGCATGATCGCCGGCCGTCGCCGCGCCTGATCGTCAACGCGAGGAGTTTCGAAATGGCCAAGGGAATGCCGTCCATGGTCGCGCTACTGGGCCTGTTGGCCGTAGCCGGCTACCAAAATCGCGACAAGCTGGGAGGCCTGCTCGAAGGCCTTGGCAACCAGCCCCAGGATCCCAACAATCCCAACCGCAATACGGGCGGCCTGGGCGACATGTTGCAGGGCCTGGGCGGTGCGCTTGGCGGCGCATCGGCCGGAAGCATCGTCAATGGCGGCCTGAGCGACTTGCTCGACCGCTTCCGCCAGTCCGGTCGTGGCGACAAGGCCGATAGCTGGGTCCGCGCTGGCGACAACGCGTCCATCAACTCGACCGATCTGGAAGAGACACTGGGCGAAGACACGATCGCCGAACTCACCCAAAAGACCGGCATGACCCGCAGCGAGCTGCTCGAGCGCCTGTCAAAGACACTGCCCGAAGCCGTCAACACCATGACGCCGGACGGCAGGCTGCCAACCGAAGCCGAAGCCAACCGCATCGCGTGACGGTTGCTGCCGTCGGCTTAGCTTCCACTCTGAGATAGGACCGCGCCGGTGATCACCGGCGCGGTTTGAGTTTGTAGGGAAGAAGGCGGAATAGGTGCTGGGGTCAGGTGCGCTTGGAGCCGAGGCCGACCAGCACGGCGAGCAGGACGACGATGCCGGCGAAGAGCAGTGCGCTGTTGACGCTGTAGACGTCGACCAACTGTCCGCCGATGGCGGCGCCGAGGGCGATGGCGACCTGGAAGCAGACCACCACGAGGCTGCCGGATGCTTCGAGGGCGTCGAGCGCTTCCTTGGATACCTTGGTCTGGAGCACGATAGGCGCGGTGCCGAAACCGAAGCCCCAAAGCGCCACGAGCGCCAGCGCGGGTGCCGTGGCGCCGCCCCACAGCATCAGGCCGAGAATGGCGCCACCCAGAACCAGGCCGGTGAAGATCAGCGCGGTGCGCACATTGGTGTCGGCCATCCTGCCGCCGACTACGTTGCCGACAACGCTGGCCACGCCGTAGCCGAGCAGGGCCAGGGCGACGGTGGTCGTGGGCAGCAGCGTCACCTGTTCGAGATAGGCGCGGACATAGACGAAGGCCGAAAAATGCCCGGTTACGACCAGGATGATGGCCAGCATGCCCAGTTGCACGCCCCGTCTGGCGGTGAGGCGAAAGACTTCGAACAGGCTATTGCTCTCGCTAGCCGGCAGGCTCGGCAGGCTGAAGAACTGCAGCAGCATGGCGAGGAATGCGGCGACCGCGGTGGCCGTCATAGCGGCGCGCCAGCCGACCCAGTCGCTGATCACAGCGCCGATCGATGGGGCGGCGATGGTGGCCAGCGAAACACCGATGAAGATGATCGACATGCCGCGGCCCAGCGCCTTGACGCCGACCAGGCGCGCCACCACGGCGGCCGAGAGCGACCAGAAGCCGCTGAGGGCAATGCCGAGGCCGGCGCGGGCCAGCAGCAGGATCCAGAAATCGGTGGCAAACGCCGCCACCAGGTTCGAGACCACGGCGAGGGCGCTGAGGCCGACGAGCACCGCCTTGCGGTTCAGTCGGCCGATGGCGACATTGGCGAAGAGCGCTGCCACGGCGCCCACCGTAGCGGTCGCGGTGACGACCTGACCGGCCGTACCCTCGCTGATGCCGAGATCGGCCGCCATGGGCGTCAGAAGGCCCGCGGGCAGGAATTCGGCAGACACCAGGGCGAAGGTGGCCGCGGCCATCGACACCACCGACAGCCAGGTACTGGTCGACCAGCGGGAAGGGATGCCGGGGGAGACGGCATCGAGGGTTATATCGGTCATGAGGGACTCCAAGGCAAACTGGAGCACCTTGATAGGCGATTGTTCTGGGACGAACTGCTACCTAGAATCCGAAAGATATGTCTTTTCGTCCGGAGCCTTCGCGGCGCACCAGACCGGGTGGCTTGCCCACTATGCGCTTGAAGGCACGGGAAAATGACGCTTCGGACTCGTAGCCCAGGCGGAATGCCACATCGGCGACCGCCAGGCCTTCGCCGGCAAGCCAGGCATGGGCCAGTTGCATGCGCCAGCGGCCAAGATAGTGGGCGGGGCCTTCTCCCATCAGGGCGCTGAAGCGCTCGGCAAATACCGAGCGCGATTGCCCGGCCACGGCGGCCAGCCGCTCGAGCGTCCAGTTGCTGCCCGGATCGCGGTGGATGGCGGCGAGGGCGCGGCCGATGCTGGTATCGCGGATGGCGGCGAGCCAGCCGGTGGTCGAATCGGGCGCGGTATCGGCCCAGCAGCGGATGAGCCGCGCCGCGACCAGATCAGCCATGCGCGAGAGGATTGTGGCGCTGCCCATGCGGGGCTGGGCCGCTTCCACCGTCATGCTTTCGAGCAGCGGTTTGACGACAGGATCCTTGGACGCCACATCGCGCCCCTTGAGCACGGCGGGCATCAGTTCCAGGAGAGGATGGAGCGCCAGCGAACCCAGTTCCATCGAACCGCTGAACAGGGTGGTGGTGACGCCATCCCCCGGCTGCACCACCGAGCAGACATTGCCGCCGAAAGCGGTGATCTGGCAGCCTTCGAGGGTGCGGCCGCATTCTGTGTCGGGATTGGCGGCCAGCTTGTGCGCCACCCCCTGGGGCAGCAACACAAGGTCGCCCTCGCGCAGTTCCTGCCAGCCATTGGCCTCGGTGTGTAGCCAGCAGGTGCCTTCGCTGACGAAGTGGAAGCGGAGCAGCTTCTGCTCGGCAAAAAACAGCCCCCAGGGCTCGCGCAATTCGCAGCGACCATAGCTGACGCCGGTGAGACGGAAGTCCTGCAGCACTTCGCTCAGGGCATCCATGGTCAGCGAGGGTGGCGCGGTGGTGGCGGACGGAAAGTCAAGCATGGCGGAATAATACGCACTATCCGTCCGCGTTCAAGCTGGGCAATCGTACACAACCACGGTGGCGAGGCAGTACGATCTTGGCTAGAAGGCGATTGTACCAACCAGCGAATGTTCCATGCCCCGCATCGCCAAGCTTGACCGTCTGCTCGCCGTTCTGCGCGAGCGCATCTTTTCGCCATCGGCTGTTTTTGCATCGTTGCACTATCGCCCCGCCGCCAATGGCGAGCGCGGCACCGTGCCGGGCGAGGATCGCTCGGGCTGGACCAGGGTCGATCGCGACCTGATCTGGGGCGAGCCGGATGGCTATTACTGGTTTGGCGGGCAGATCGTGGTGCCCGAGGCGCTGGCTGGTCGGGCTCTGTTCGGCCGGGTGCATGCCCAGTTCGGCTCGGTGATGGGCCGCAGCGATCCGCAACTGCTGGTTCGGCTCGATGGCCGGATTGCCCAGGGTGGCGACGGCAATCACCGCGAGTTCAGGCTGACCGAGCGCGCCGAGGCCGGGCAGGTCTTCGATATCCTGATCGAGGCCGGCACGATCGAGGATCGGCGCCAGCTTGGCTTTGCCGTCGAGCTGGTGACGCATGATCGGCTGGCCGAGATCGTCTATTACGACCTCAAGGTGCCGCTGGATGTGGCCCGCCTGCTCAAGGCCGACGACGCCCGCCGGGCGCGGCTGTTGCGCCATATCGACGAAGCCCTCGACCTGATCGATTTCCGCCCCGGCAATCCCGAGCGCTTCGCCGCCAGCCTCGAGGCGGCACGGCTCCGCGCCGACGCCATCTATGCCGAGGCCGATGCCGACGCCATGCCCGAGATCGTGGCCACCGGTCACACCCATATAGACGTGGCCTGGCTGTGGCGCGTGCGCGAGACGCGCCAGAAGATGGCGCGTTCCATGGCCAATGCGCTCGCCCTGATGGACGAATATGAAGACTACTGCTTCATGTACAACCAGGGCGTGCTGCTGGACTATCTCGACAAGGACTATCCCGAGCTGTTCGAGCGACTGTCCGGCCAGGTCAAGGCCGGGCGCTTCGAGATCGAGGGTGCGCTGTGGCTCGAGCCGGATGTGGTCATCGCCTCGGGCGAAAGCCTCGTCCGCCACATCGTCAAGGGCAGCCGCTACCATCAGGAAAAGTTCGGCGTGAAGCCGCGCATTGTCTGGCTGCCGGACACGTTCGGCTACACCGCGGCGCTGCCGCAGCTCATGACGCAGTCGGGTCTCGACATCTTCATCACCCACAAGATGAGCTGGAACGAGACCAACCGCATGCCGCATGAAATCTTCTTCTGGCAGGGTCTCGATGGCACGCAGGTGCCCACCTATTTCCTGACCACGCAGCGCTACGAGTATGACGGGATCAACACCACCTATTGTCCGGATCTGGTGCCCAGCCACGTCATGGGCACCTGGAAGCGCTTCAGCCAGCAGGGGCTGCATGACGAGCTGTTCCTGGTCTATGGCCACGGTGATGGCGGCGGCGGCCCGACGCGCGGCATGCTGGAAAATGTGCGCCGCATGGAGCGCGGCATTCCCGGCTGCCCCAAGATCCGCCACGAGCCGATGGCGCCCTATTTCGAGCGCCTCGTGGCCCGCATGCACAGGGAGCCGGAGGCCTTTCCGCGCTGGGTGGGCGAGCTCTATCTCGAATATCACCGCGGCACGCTGACCTCGGTGGCCAAGAACAAGCAAAACAACCGCCGTGCCGAACAGGCGCTGCATGTGCTCGAACTGCTGGGAGTTATGGCCCGCGACCAGGGCATGGCCTATCCGCAGGACGACCTCGAAAAGCTCTGGGAGATCGTCCTCCTCAACCAGTTCCACGACATCCTGCCGGGGACCTCGATCGGGGCGGTCTATGACGACAGCGACGCCGAATATGCCGACTTCTTCGGGCAGGCGGGCGCGCTGCAGCAGCGCCTGGCCGGCGCCCTGGCGGCGCGTGGCCGGCACGTTGCGCTCAACACCGCCAGCCAGGCACGGTCCGGCCTGCTGCACCTGCCCGCCGACACCAAGGCAGCCCGCATCGCGGGTGTCGCGCTTGCTGCGCAGACCGTCACGTTCCCGGATGGAGGTCAGGCGAGCGCCGTGCCGGTCAGCGGCATCGCCGGCTTCGCGACTCTGGACGTTACCCTGACCGACGCGGACACGGCGCTGCCGCCATCGCGCCTGTCGGTCTCGCCCACCCTCCTCGAAAATGCCGTGCTGCGCGCCCAGTTCAATCAGCAGGGCCAACTGGTCTCGCTGTTCGACAAACTACGCGGCCGCGAAGCCATCCTGCCCGGCAAGGCGGGCAATGCCTTCGTCGCCCACCAGGATATCCCGATCGACTACGATGCCTGGGATATCGACGACTATTTCGAGGATCGGAGCTGGCCGGTCGACCATCTGGTCAACGCCGAAGTGGTCGAGACCGGACCCTACCGCGCCGCCATCCGCTTCGAATGGACCTATGAGCAGTCGCGCATCGTGCAGGTCGTCTCGCTGCAAGCCGATGGTGGCCAGCTCGAATTCGACAGCTTCGTCGACTGGCAGCAGAGCCAGACCCTGCTCAAGGTCGGCTTCCCGCTCGATATCCGCACCGATGCCAGCCGGGCCGAGACGCAGTTCGGCCACGTGTCGCGCCCGACCCATGGCAATACCAGTTGGGATCGCGCGCGCTTTGAAACCTCGATGCATCGCTGGGTCGATCTCAGCGAGGCCGGCTTCGGCGTCGCGGCGCTGAACGACTGCAAGTATGGCTATGACGCCAAGGGCAGCACGCTGCGGCTCACGCTGATCAAGTCCCCGGTTTTCCCCTGGCCACAGGCCGATCGGGGCGAGCATCGGTTCCGCTATGCGCTGCTGGTGCATGATGGCGACCTGCAGGCCGTCCACAATGCCGCCACCGCGTTCAACCTGCCGCTGCAGCTCCTGGCCGGAGCGGCGGACAGCCAGCCGAGCGTCCTGCCGGTTGCGACGCTCAGTTCGGATCAGGTGGCGATCGAGACGGTGAAACCCAGCATGGCCGGTACGAGCACCATCCTGCGGCTGTGGGAAACCCAGGGCAAGGCGACGACGGTCACCCTCTCGCTGCCCCGCGCGGCCCACATCAGCGAGACGGACCTGCACGAAGCGGTCACCTCGGTGCTGGCGCAGGACGACAGCAGCATCACGCTGTCCTTCCGCCCGTTCCAGATTCGCACCCTGGCGATCGGCTAAGGCATGGCCGGGCGCCCAGCGCGCCCGGTCCCACAGCGTCCAGCGGATGGGAGGGCCCGGTGCCTCTTGCGCTCAACTTAGTTATGAGACATAACTATATCCGAGGGAGGACGACATGAACCATCAGGGCACGCCCATCCGTCCGGTGCGGCTGGGCAATATGGCTGCCGCGGCCGACCATCGCGCTGACGGCACCACCATCCTGCGGTCGGTCGGGACGTTGGGCGCCTATCCGCGCGCCATCGTCGACGCGCTGGAAGCCTGGGCCGCCAAGACGCCCGATACGGTGCTGATCGCCGAGCGCGAGGGCGATGGCTGGCGCAAGCTCAGTTATGCCCAGGTGCTCGAGCGCATCCGGCCGCTTGGCCAGGCACTGCTCGATGCGGGCCTGTCGCCCGAGCGCCCGCTGATGATCATTTCCGGCAATGAGATCGAGCATTTCCTGCTCGGCATGGCCGCCATCTGGGTCGGCATTCCCTATGCGCCGATATCGCCGGCCTATTCGCTGGTCTCCACCGACTATGGCAAGCTCAAGCATATTGCCGGGCTGCTCACCCCCGGCATGATTTATGCCAGCGACGGCGCCCGGTTTGCCCCCGCCATCGAGGCGACCTTCGCCGCCGATATCCCGCTGATCGTGCGCAGCAACCCGCCCTCGGGCCGTCCCGCGCGGCTGTTCGATGATCTCCTCAAGACCGAAGTCACTGCCGCCGTTGCCGCCGCGCATGACGCCATCACGGCTGACACTGTGGCCAAGGTGCTGTTCACCTCTGGCTCCACAGGCCTGCCCAAAGGCGTCATCACCACCAACCGGATGATGGCCTGCAACCAGCAGATGATCCGCACGGCCCTGGCCTTCCTGGGCGACGAGCCGCCGGTGCTCCTGGACTGGATGCCGTGGAACCACGTGGCCGGCGGCAGCCACAATACCGGCATCGCCATCTACAATGGCGGCAGCTTCTATATCGATGATGGCCAGCCCACCCCGGCGCGCATCGGCCGCACGCTGGAAAACCTGCGCCATGTGCAGCCCACCTTCTTCACCAACGTGCCCAAGGCCTATGAATTCCTCGTCGCCGCTTTCGATGAGCATCCCGAGGCGCGCCGCAACCTCTTCGCGCGGCTGAAGCTGCTGCAATATGCCGGGGCCGGGCTCGCCCAGCATGTTTTCGACGGGCTCGACCGCGCCGCTCGCGCCGAAACCGGCGAACGCATCCTGATCATCACCGGCTATGGCTCGACCGAGACGGCGCCCTTTGCCTTCACCACCACCTGGGCGGTGGAAGCGGCCGGGCATATTGGCCTGCCCGCCGCCGGCATGACGGTGAAGCTCGTGCCCAATGGCGACAAGACCGAATTACGCCTCAAGGGCCCCAACGTCACCCCCGGCTATTGGCGCGACGCCGAAAAGACCGCCGAGGCCTTCGACGAGGAAGGCTTCTACAAAATCGGCGATGCGGTGCGCTATGCCGACCCGGATGATCTCACCAGGGGTCTGGTCTTTGATGGTCGCGTCACCGAGGACTTCAAGCTTTCGACCGGCACCTGGGTCAATTTCTCGGCCGTGCGCGCCTCGGTCATTGGTGCCTGTGCGCCGTTGATCCGCGACGTGGTGCTGACCGGTCTCGACCTCAACTATATCGGCGCCATGATCTTCCCCGATCTCGAAGCCTGCGCCCGCCATGCCGGCCTGCCGCCGGGCACCGAGGCTCAGGCCATCGTCGACCACCCTGCCGTCAGGCAGACATTCGCCGAAAGCCTGGCCGGCCTGACGCAGAAGTCGACCGGCAGCTCAAATCATGTCGCCCGCGCGCTGCTGATGGGCGCGCTACCCGACATCGACAAGGGCGAGATCACCGACAAGGGTTCGATCAACCAGCGGGCCGTGCGCGGCCACCGCGCCGACCTGGTCGCCGCGCTCTATCAGGACCAGCCCGGCCCCGATATCTTCATCCTCACCCGCAAAGGCGCCTGATATGAGCAAAGGCCTCCGTCTCACCTTCGATGATGCCTGGCTCCTGGGCGGCGCCCGCACGCCGTTCGTCGATTATCGCGGCGCGTTGGCTGAAATCTCGCCGATCGACCTCGGCATCAAGGCGGCGCGCGCCGCGGTGGCGCGCACTGGCGTCAAGGCGGCCGATATCGGCCACACCATTGCCGGCTCCATGGCCCAGGCATCGTTCGATGCCTATGTCACGCCGCGCCATATCGGCCTTTATGCTGGCGCGCCCATCGAGGCCCCGGCGCATCTGGTGCAGCGCATCTGCGGCACGGGCATCGAAGTCATCGCGCAGGCCGCCGACTCGGTGTCGCTGGGCCGTGTCGACTTGGCACTTGGCGCCGGCTGTGAATCGATGAGCCGCAATCCGATCGCCGCCTATACCCACCGAAACGGCTTCACCATGGGCAAAGTCGAGTTCAAGGACTTCCTGTGGGAAGCGCTCTACGACCCGGCCGGTTGCGTCAATATGGGCGACACCGCCGAGAACCTCGCCAAGCAATATGGCATCTCCCGCGAACGCGTCGACCGCTTCGCCGAGCGCAGCTTCAACCGCGCCATCGCCGCCCGCGATGCCGGCATCCTGGCCGAAGAGATCGTGCCTGTGGTGAGCGAGAGCTTCGAGATCGAAGGCATCGACAAGCGCGGTATCCGCCTGCCGCGCGGCGTCGACAGCGTCGATACCGACAGCCACATCCGCCCCTCGTCCTATGAGGTGCTGGCCAAGCTTCGTCCCGCCTTCGGCGGCGTCCAGACCGGGGGCAACAGCTCGGCCATCGTCGACGGCGCAGGGGCCGTGCTGGTCGCGTCCGCCGCCTATGCCAAGGCCAATGGGCACACGCCGCTCGCTCGCATCGTCGCCAGCGCCGCCGTCGGCGTGCCGCCGCAGATCATGGGCATCGGCCCAGCGCCTGCCATCCGCGCCGTGCTGGAGGCAGCCGGCATGCGGCTCGACCAGATCGGCCGCATCGAGATCAACGAGGCCTTTGGTGCGCAGATCCTTGCTTGTGTCGACGAGCTGGGCCTCGACGAGGACAAGCTCAACGTTAATGGCGGCGCCATCGCCATCGGCCATCCGCTGGGCGTCACCGGCATCCGCCTGTGCCTCACCCTTGCCAACGAGCTCAAGCGCTCGGGTATCCGCTACGGCATTGCCTCTGCTTGCATCGGCGGCGGCCAGGGCATCGCTATGCTCATCGAAAATCCTGAGGCGGCATAATGGATATTTCGGGCAAGACCGCCTTCGTCACCGGCGCCGCTTCCGGGCTCGGCGCTGCCACGGCGCGGGCACTGGCGAAAGCCGGGGCGCGCGTCGCGATCTTTGATCGCAATGCCCAACAGGGCGAGGCAATTGCGGCCGAGCTGGGCGGCAAGTTCTTTGCCGTCGATGTTGCCGATGCGGGCAGCGCCGAAGGCGCGGTCAATGCCGCCGTCGCCGCGCTGGGCCGGCCCTCGGTGCTGGTCAATTGTGCGGGTATCGGCACCGCCGCCCGCATCGTCGGCCGCGACGGGCCGATGCCGCTCGATGCCTTCCAGAAGGTCATCAACGTCAATCTCGTCGGCAGCTTCAACATGATGCGCCTTTGCGCCCATGCCATGACGCTGGCCGAAGCCGATGCCAATGGCCAGCGCGGGGTCATCATCTCGACGGCCTCGGTCGCGGCCTTCGAGGGCCAGATCGGCCAGGCTGCCTATGCCGCGTCCAAGGGCGGCATCGTCGCGCTCACTTTGCCGGCGGCGCGCGAATTTGCCCGCTTCGGCATCCGTGTGCTGGCCATCGCGCCGGGCCTGTTCCTGACGCCGCTGCTGGCGGAGCTGCCGCAGGAGGTGCAGGACGGACTCGCGAGCGCCATTCCCAATCCGCCGCGTCTCGGCAAGCCGGAAGAGTTTGCGGCCTTGGTCGGGTCCATGGTCGAAAACGACTATCTCAATGGCGAAGTGATCCGCCTCGATGGCGCGCTGCGCATGCAGGCCAAATAGGAGCCGCCATGTTCACCCGCACCACCCAGGTCGAAATCCAGTTCGGCGATTGCGACCCGGCCGGCATCGTCTATTACCCCAACTATTTCCGCTTCTTCGACAACGCCACGGCGGCTTTGCTGTCGGCCGCCTTTGCCATGCACAAGCGCAATTGGCTCGAGCATTTCGGCATTGCCGGCATCCCCATGGTCGATACCGGCGCCCGTTTCATCAAGCCATCGCGTTTTGGCGACGTGGTCGATATCCGCTCGGAAATCACCGAGCTGGGCCGCTCCAGTTTTTCGGTCAAGCACACGCTGCTGCGGGACGGCGCAATTGCCATCGAAGCGCATGAGAAACGCGTATGGGTGGTGCGCGACGAGCAGGGCGGCATCCGCTCGGCGCCGCTGCCGGAAAATGTGCGCCAGCTTTTGAGCGACTCGTGACTATCGCATTGGAAGGAAACAACATGGCCGACGTGCTGACGGTGACCACCAGAGGCGTCATCGTGCATCTGACGCTCAATCGTCCGGAAAAGCGCAATGCGCTCAATGACGAGCTGGTCGCCGCCTTCGACGCCTTCTTCTCGGCGGTGCCATCGGGCACCCTCGCCATCGTGGTCAGCGGCGCCGGCGGACATTTCTCGTCGGGGCTCGATCTCTCCCAGCATGTGGCGCGCCAGCCGCTCGAGGTGATGGCCCATTCGCGCAACTGGCACCGCGTTATGGCGCAGATCGCCACGTCGCCCGTTCCCGTCGTCGCGGCCATGAGCGGCGCCGTCATGGGCGGGGGGCTCGAATTCGCCGCGGCTTGCCATGTCCGCGTGGCCGAGGAGACGGTGCGCTTCCAGATGCCCGAGGGCATGCGCGGCATCTTTGTCGGTGGCGGCGGCTCGGTGCGGATATCCAAGCTCATCGGGCCCGATCGCCTCACCGAAATGATGCTGACCGGACGCACCTATTCCGGCGCCGAAGGCGAGCGCCTGGGCCTGGCGCACCATCTGGTGCCCGAGGGCCAGGGGTTGGACAAGGCGTTCGAGCTGGCCGAGCGCATCGCCAAGAACTCGCCCACAATCAACGGCTTCATCATCCAGGCCATTGCCCAGATCGGTTCGATGCCGCCTGAGGCCGGCCTTTATGCCGAAAGCCTCACCGCGGCCCTGAGCCAGACCGGCCCGGATGCGGAGGAGGGTCTGCGCGCCTTTCTCGAAAAGCGGCCGCCGGTGTTCCGCTAGGTCAGGCGATCAAGCAGCGCGAGTAGCTGGTCGCGAGCCTTGGCGCCACCTAGCCGGGCCACCAGGTCGTCTTCCATTGCCGTGTGCACGCCACGAGCATGCTGCAGGAAATCTTCGCCGTTTCGCGTCAAGTGCAGGGCGTTGGCGCGCTTGTCGGCAATGGAGGGCATGCGCTCGACCAGACCGCGTTCTTCGAGCCCATGCACCATGGTCACGAAATTGGCGCGCTTGATGCCGAGCACTTCGGCAATCTCGGTCTGCTTGCGACCGGGATTGTCGGCGATGAGGACGAGAACGGAATACTCCGCCGGCCGCAGCTTGAGTTCGTCGAATACGGCGAGGAATTTCTGGAACACGCTGAGCTGGGCCCGGCGCAGCCGATAGCCGACGATGCCCGTGGTGGCGCCGGTCTCCAGCGCGTCATCGGCCGGGGAAAGCGCGTCGGGCTTGGATGTGGGCTGCTGGCTGTTCATCAGGCGTTCATTTCCTATTCATACTTGCGGCAAAGGCAAGGCCGGCTTGTACGATCGCGACAATTTAGTTATATAAAATAACATTGTAGTTTGGGAGGACTGCAATCGTGCCTGAGGGGAAGAGGGGCCTTGGCGACATCGCCGGCTCACATGCTTCTATTCTGGTAGATTATCGATCGCTGGCCGATGCTGGGCAATTCGGCGTCAATCAGCCGCATCCGATAATCCTCAAGTTATCAGTCAAACCGCATTTGTCATTTTACTTGCGCCGCGACCCGGCTTTAAATCAGCAAAAATGGGGGGAGGAACCATCATGCTATCGGAAC
This sequence comes from uncultured Devosia sp., assembly GCA_966212275.1. Lineage (GTDB taxonomy): Bacteria > Pseudomonadota > Alphaproteobacteria > Rhizobiales > Devosiaceae > Devosia. Next base: position 85,109 of record CBIHQV010000009.1, on the reverse strand, counting down.
TGACGGCCCGGCCACCCAGGGCCGCGCATCATGGATGACACCCGCATCGGCCGCGCCGTCCTCAGCCTCGCCACCGGCATCGCGGTGGCCGGCGGGCTTGCCCTGGTCGTCGTTACCCTCATCACCGCTGCCAGCGTGGTCGGCCGTGCCCTTATTCCGCTGGGGCTCAAGCCGATTTTGGGTGACGTCGAGATCGTGCAATACGGCGTGCTGTTCGCGATTTTCTGCGCCCTGCCGCTGACCCAGTATCAGCGTGGCCATGCCGACGTGGCATTGCTGACCGATCTGTTTCCGCCGCGCGTCGCGGCCATCATCGAGCTGGTGATGGATACCATCATGCTCCTGGCGACGACGTTTATCGTCTGGCGCTTCACCCTGGGCATGCTGGACAAATATGGAAACAGGGAGGTGAGCTTCATCCTCCATGTGCCGCTGTGGATGACCTATGCCGTCGCCATGGTCGGGGCCATCGGCATGCTGCTGGTCAGCCTCTACTGCATGATCCGGGCGGGCGCCAACGCGTTTTCCCGTGATCCCTACAAGCCCGAACCGGGAATTTTCTAGATGAGCAATATCGAACTTGGCATCTGGTCTTTCCCTGTCCTGCTGCTGTTCATTTTCCTGCGCATGCCGATCGGGCTGGCCATGCTGGTGGTCGGGGTGGTGGGCAATTACCTCATCACCAAGAGCTGGAATCCGAGCTTTTCGCTGTTCAAGTCGCTGACCTATTCGACCTTTTCGAGCTATTCGTTCGCCGTGGTGCCGCTCTTCCTGCTCATGGGGCAGTTCGCGGCGATGAGCGGAGTTTCCCGTTCGCTGTTCGATGCCGCGACGGCCTGGCTCGGCCACCGCAAGGGCGGCATTGCCATGGCATCGGTCGGCGCCTGTACGGCGTTCGGCTCGATCTGCGGCTCGTCGCTGGCGACCGCGGCGACGATGGGACAGATCGCTCTGCCCGAACTCAAGCGCCACGGCTATTCGGGCGCACTGGCGACCGGCACGCTGGCGGCCGGTGGCACAATCGGCATCCTGGTGCCGCCCTCGTGGATCCTGGTGATCTACGCCATCTTGACCGAGCAGAATATCGCGAAGCTGTTCCTGGCGGCGATCGTCCCGGGTCTGCTGGCTGCAATCGGCTACTGCATCACCATCGCGATCGTGGCGCGGCTCAAGCCGGAAAGCGCCGGCACCCCCTATCCGCGGGTGCCTTATCGCGACCGGTTCAAGCAGCTCGCCCGCATCTGGCCGGCGCCGCTGATCTTCGTGCTGGTCATCGGCGGCATCTATTCGGGTATCTTCACGCCCACCGAGGCGGCCGCCGTTGGTGCCGTCAGCACCGGCCTCATGGCGGTGTTCAACCGCACGCTGACCTGGCCGGCGCTCCGCTCGGCAATGGTCAACATGGCCATCGGCACGGGCATGATCTTCATGATCATCCTGGGCGCCGCCGCGCTCAACAACTTCCTGGCGCTGAGCCAGTTGCCGCAGGCGGCAGCGGCATTCGTGACGGAGCAGGGGTTCAACCCCTGGCTGGTGATGACGCTCATCCTGATCATGTATCTGATCCTGGGCGGGCCGATGGACTCGCTGTCGATGATCCTGCTGACGATCCCGATCGTCTACCCGGTCACGCTGGCGCTCGACTTCGGCCTCAGCCCCGAGGAGTTCTCGATCTGGTTCGGTATTCTCACGCTGATCGTGGTGGAGGTGGGCCTCATCAGTCCACCGGTCGGGATGAACCTCTTCGTCATCAATTCGATGAGCAAGGGGACGAGCATCGGCCAGACATTCCTGGGGGTCACGCCGTTCCTGATCTCCGATTTCGTGCGTACCATCATCTTGGTGGCATTTCCGTCGATCTCGCTCTTTCTCGTGCAGTGGCTCTACTGACGCATTGCGATCGCCCATGAGAGGCGACGCAACAGTGGCTTTGGACGAGGATCGTTCGTAACCGTTCTAGGGAGGACAACATGAAGAGACGTGCATTCTTGGCCGGCGCGACCGCCGGAACTGTTGTGCTGGCGGCGCCAGCGATCATCCGGGCGCAGGAAGCGACGACGCTTCGCGTGCATCAGATGCTGCCGGCACAGGCCACCATTCCAGCCAAGGCGATCGAGCCGTGGGCGCAGCGGGTCGAGGAGGCCTCGGGCGGTCGGCTCAAGTTCGAGCTCTACCCTGCCATGCAGCTCGGTGGCGCGCCGCCTGACCTTTTCGACCAGGCCAAAGACGGCGTGGTTGATATCATCTGGACCGTGCTCGGCTATACGCCCGGCCGCTTCCCCAAGTCGGAAGTGTTCGAGCTGCCCTTCATGGTCACGACCGCCGAGCCCACCTCGGTGGCGTTCCAGAAATATGTCGAAGCCAATGCCCTCAACGAATTCGAAGGCGTGAAGCTGATCTGCGTGCACACGCATGGTCCGGGGCTGTTCCACACCAAGGACCCGATCACCAAGCTCGAAGATCTCAAGGGCATGAAGATCCGCGGCGGCTCGCGCATCATCAGCGACATGCTCGGCCGGCTCGGCGCCGAACCGATCGGCATGCCGGTGCCGCAGGTGCCCGAGGCGCTGTCGACCGGCGTGATCAACGGTACGACCATCCCGTGGGAAGTTACGCCGTCGCTCAAGGTTGCCGAACTGGTCAAGAACCATACCGGCTTCTCGGGCACGCATGGGCTCTACACCCAGACCTTTGGGTTCACCATGAACCTCGACCGCTACAACAGCCTGCCCGATGACCTCAAGGCCATCATCGACGAAAATTCCGGCGTCGAGACGGCTCGCCAGTTCGGCCGCGTCATGGACGATGGCGATTCCACCGGGCTCAAGATCGCTGTCGAGGCCGGCAACAATGTCGTGCAGCTCGACGAGGCCGAAACGGCGCGCTGGCAGGAAGCCGCCCAGCCGACAGTCGACGGCTGGTTCGCTGAAGCGGCTGCGCTGGGTCTCGATGGTCCGGCTCTGTACGAGGCCGCCAAGGCCGCAATCGAAGCCGAAACGGCTTGAATCAATCGGGGTCTGGCCAGCGGTCAGACCCTACCTCAACTCGGCCGGATCAGCGCTCGCATGACCTGAATCCGGCCGCATACGACGCCTCTTGGCGCCATCACTCGACGACCTGAGCTTCACCCCGAGCGTGCTGCGCCGGCCGAAGCTCCCCTGACGAAACAGCAGGCGCGGCAGACGTCTGTTCTTGAAAAATGTATACAATTGGTATCTCATGACGCCAGAGATCGATACCAGGAAGAGGAGCCCGGCGATGAACACCCAGACGTTTCCGATGAACGCATGGTACGCGGCCGCGTGGGACACCGAGATCAAGCGCGAGCTATTGCCGCGCAAGATATGCGGAAAACCTGTGGTTATGTACCGAAAGCAGGATGGAACGCCGGTGGCGCTGGCCGATGCCTGCTGGCACAGGCTGTTGCCGCTCTCCATGGGCGAGCTCTATGGCGACAATGTCATCTGCGGTTATCACGGGCTGGAATTCGACGATACTGGCCGTTGTGTATACATGCCGTCACAAGACACCATCAACCCATCGGCCTGCGTGGTATCCTATCCGCTGGTGGAGAAGCATCGCTTCATCTGGCTGTGGATGGGTGATCCGGCGCTGGCGGACCCGGCAAAGATTCCGGACCTGCATTGGAACGATGACCCGGCCTGGGCAGCGGATGGCAAGCTGATCCATGCCAAGTGCGACTATCGGCTGGTGATCGACAACCTGATGGACCTCACGCACGAAACCTATGTGCACGGCTCGTCCATCGGCAATCGCGCCGTGGCCGAGGCACCGTTCACTGCCACCCATTCGGACCGGACCGCGACCATCACCCGCTGGATGAAGGATATCGATGCGCCGCCCTTCTGGCGCGGGCAATTGGGCAAGCCCGGTAATGTCGATCGCTGGCAGATCATCAATTTCGAGGCGCCGGCGACGATCGCCATCGATGTGGGCGTCGCCGTCGCTGGCACTGGCGCGCCCGAAGGCGATCGCAGCCAGGGGGTCAACGGCTTCGTGCTCAACACCATCACGCCCGAGACCGACAAGACCTGCCACTATTTCTGGGCCTTCGCCCGCAACTACAAGACCTCAGAACAGCGCCGTACCCATGAGCTGCGAGAGGGCGTGGCGGGGATTTTCCGCGAGGACGAGCGGATCCTCGAAGCCCAGCAGGTCGCCATCGACAACAATCCGGACCATGTCATCTACAATCTCAACATCGATGCCGGCTCGATGTGGGCGCGCAAGCTGATCGAGGCGATGATCGCCGACGAGCAGCAGCATCGCGTTGCGGCGGAATAGGCCATGGCCACTTCGCTCCAGACTCGGCAGCAGCCGCAATCGCTCAAGGCATTGATGGGCGTGCGCGACCTGATCCTGGGTGGTCATGCCCGGCCCGGCGAACGCCTTTCGGAAGTGGCGATCGCCGAAAAGCTCGGTATATCCCGCACGCCGATCCGGGCCGCGCTGGCCCGGCTTGAGCAGGAGGGGCTGCTCGAACTCATCCCTTCAGGCGGTTTTGCCGTGCGCGGCTTCGCCCGCGAGGAGGTGATCGACGCCATCGAGTTGCGCGGAGTGCTCGAGGGCACGGCGGCGCGGCTGGCGGCGGAACGTGGCGTGACGCCGGCCAGGATGAAGGCGATCAAGGAACTGGTGCGGGCGCTTGACGAGACGGTGCGCGACCGGCCTGAGGAGATGGAGTTCGAACGCTATGTCGACCTCAACGCCGCGTTTCACGAAGCGCTGGCGGGTCTATCGGGCAGCGAAACCATCAGGCGCGAGATCGGAAGGGTGACGCGGCTGCCCTTTGCCTCGCCCAGCGCCTTTCTCGACAAGCAGGCCGATGTGCCGGCCTTCCGGCAATCGCTGCTGGTCGGGCAGGCGCAGCACAAGGCCATCATCAATGCCATCGAACTGCGCGAGGGCGGGCGGGCCGAGGCGCTGGCGCGCGAGCATGCAAGGCTGGCGCGGCAGAACCTCGAATATGTCATCGCCGAGGATCGGAGCCTGTTGCGCCGCATGCCGGCGCTGGCCCTGGTCGGCGAATAGGAGGACCACCATGCGCAACAGGCAGGAATGGCGGCAGGGCATCGTGACCCGCGTCGAGGCGATTGCTGATGATGTGAAGCTGCTCGAATTTGCCGTCGAGGGCGGCGGGCTGCCGCGCTTCGATCCGGGCTCGCACAGCAACTTCAACGTGAGCCTCGGCGAAGGGCAGGCCATCCGCACCTATAGCTGCCTGCCGGCGCCGGCGGGCCATATCAGCGTCGCGGTCAAGCGCCACGATCACAGCCGCGGCGGCTCGCGCTTCATGTGGGGGCTCGATGTGGGCACCGCCATCGAGCTCAGCGTGCCGGAAAACCGCTTCGAGCTGGCCTGGCGGGCGCCCTATTACCTGCTGATGGCCGGCGGCATCGGCATTACCCCGATCTATGGCATGGCGCTGGCGCTCAAGCGACGCGGCATTCCGTTCCGGCTGGTCTATGGCGGCCGCAGCCGTTCGGTGATGGCTTTTGCCGACGCGCTCGAGGCGGAGCTGGGGAATTCGGTCGTCGTCCATGCGGGCGATGCCGGTGGACGTATCGACGTTGCCGCCGAGATCGCGGCGCTTCCTGACGATGGCGAACTCTATGTGTGCGGGCCCATCGAGATGCTCAACGCGGTCAAGTCCGCCTGGGCTGCGGCGGGCCGTCCGCTCGGGCGGCTGCGCTACGAGGTGTTCGGCGATAGCGGGCTATTTGCCGAGGGCCCGTTCAGCGTCGAGGTGCAGGGCCTTGGACGCTCGGTGGCCGTGCGGCCGGACCAGACGCTGCTCGAGGCCCTGCTCGGGGCGGGGGTGGATATGATCTACGATTGCCAGCGCGGCGAATGCGGGCTTTGCGCCGTCGATATCGTCGCCCATGACGGGCCAATCGATCATCGCGACGTGTTCTTCAGCGCCGAGGAGAAGCACGAAGGCACCCGCATGTGCGCCTGCGTGTCGCGCTTTGCCAGCGGCAAGGCGGTAATCGATGTGGGCTATCGCGCCTGATCGGTGGCCGGTGTGAGGGTTGCGGCCGCGGCGCGCTGGCGCCATTGCGTCCACTCGTGCCGTGCGCGGTCGAGGGCGAGGACGGCGCGTCCGCGGAGCGATCCGGCTGCGACGAACGTCTCCAGGGTCACCGCATCGGTGCCGAAACGCTGCTTGAAGGCTTCGGCGCCGCAGAGGAAGTCGACTGTGTGCAGGCCATGGTCGAAGGCCCACATGATGTAGTCGCTCATCAGCAGGGTGCCGGGCGAAGCGCGCTCGAAAGCCGGGTCATAGCTGGTGACGAAAGCCATCAGGGTGCCGTGCTGCACGAAATTGATCGAGATAGCGACGATCAGCCCATCGAGTTCGACGACGAAGATGCGCAGCACGCCGGCACGCGCCAGGGCATGCACCAGCGCGGACAGGGCGACATCGCCTTCCTCGAACAAAGCGGAGGTATGGCCGCGCGCTTCCAGCCATTTGCGCTTCAGCGCCGAAAGGCGGGCCAGCACCGGAGCGAGCGGTTCATCGGCTGCGAGCAGGCGAAACTGCGATGCGCCGAATTCGCCCATGGCGCTTTGCCCGCGGCGATAGTTTTGCCGGGCTTTCTTTGACTGGCTGTCGAACCAACCAGTGCCGGTGGCCCAGGGGCCGGTCACCCGGTGGCTGACTTCGCTGCGGTGGTTCGGCACCAGGGTTGGCCTGACGCGGCTGGCCGCCAGGTCGCGGGCCCGTGCATCGGGGCGCAGGCGGTTGAGCAGGGCAATGTCGAAGCCGCCGCGTGCGGTTAGTTCTGCCCACAGACGATTCAGCGTTGCTGGCGGGCAGGCGGGCTCGGCGACGATATCTTCATAGTCGCTGTAGCTGTTGGCCGCCCATTCGAGAAAACGCAGGCCACGCCGCTTGTGCAGGCAAAGCGGCATCACGGCTTCGAGGCGATCGCCGTTCCAGACGAGCCCAATGCGCAATTGCCTGATGTCACGATCGGGCACGGTCTGCCACCAGGCCGAAATCCAGGCGTGGCTCTGGAACACCAGGCTATCGGTGCGGGTCCAAAGCTCGTCCCAGGCCGGGCCGATTTCGGCGAGGCGGGTTGCGTCGCGGACGATTTCCAGCCGTTCGGCGCGAATGGTCGCGCCCAGCGCATGCATGTTCACGGTTGGCTGCCTTCGATGGGTTTGCCGGACCGGAGGCGCCGAACGCCCCCGACGATGATGCGGCCCATTTTCTTGAGCGGCAGGATGTAGAGGCCGAACAGCGACTGGTATTCGTGGGCGTCGCGATCCATCAGGCCGAACTTGAAGTCTTCGTCTGGGCGGGGGACGGCGAGGGTGCCGAACATGCGGTCCCAGAACGAGAACAGCAGCCCGAAATTCTTGTCGTAGTGGCTCGGATCGAGGCTGTGATGCAACTGATGCCAGTGCGGGCAGAGCACCACATTGTTGAGCGGGCCGAAGGAGATCTTGAGGTGGGTGTGGCGGACGAAGTCCATCATCAGGATGTTACGGATGACATAGACGTTGATGCCGAAAATGGTCACTTCGACAGGGTCGAGAGCCACCAGCGTCCAGATGCCGAAGGCGACGCCGGGGATGACGCCGTCCCACATGCGGTTCAGCAGATCGTCAAGCGGATGCACCCGATCCTTGGTGATGCCGACCATGACCTCGGCCGAGTGGTGAACCTTGTGCAGTTCCCAGAGCAGAGGGAACCGGTGCTGGGCGGCGTGGTAGAGATAATAGGAAATGTCGTAGGCCAGCAGCATGGTGATGGTGAAGATGATCACCACGACAGGCCCGGCGGGACCACCAATCAGAGGCGCGTGAATGTTGAACAGCGCGCCCAGGCCCTGATTGGTGGCAAAGGCCACCGCCGAAACGAAGATGACGCCAGAGGGGATCAGCAGGAACGGCATCAGCAGCCGCTTGGTGATCCAGAACAGCGCGTCGGCGCGGGCCGATGGGTGCAGGATCACTTCCTTGGGCAGGGCGAACTCGAAGAAATCGGCGAAGGACTTCTTTTCCACCGTCCGCCAATAGGCGATCAGGGCGCTGACGAAAGCCGTCAGGAACAGCAGCCCGGCAGTCGACACGTTCTCGACCGTCAGCTTGTCCATAACCTTGTCGACGAATTCGGCGATCATTGCATCTGTTCCCTGGTGGCCTTGGGGTGTGTGCAAAATGCCAGATCGAGGGGGCTAAAACCCCTTAATTGCTAAAGCTTAGTTAATTGGCGAGGACGGTCACGAGCGAGCTGACGCCCTTCGCGTCGACCCGGCCTTTCCAGGCAATTCGGGGGGCGGGGAGCTTGACGCCGAAGCGTGGCGAAACCCAACCGCCGTGGCCGGGTTGGTCTCCTCCGGCCTGGATCGTCAGGTTGTCGTCGGGGAGCGAAATGCGGAGCAGCGGCGTGCCATTGCGGCTGGCGGTGACGACATTGCCAGCCTGCTCGGCGTCGACATCAACGGCGAGCTGGAACACGATTTCGGCATCCTGCGCCGTGCCCACGAGGCAATCGTGGATGAGGATGGCTTGGCCGTCCTGTCGCACCTGTCGACGGTGGCGCGCGCCGAGGCGGCGCTCGTAGCCGTCATGCTCGGCCAAGAGGCTCCAGTCCGGGGATGGGCTCGCTTCGATCAGGCGGGTGTTGGCTTTGTGCGACCAGTTGAAGGCGCCCGACATGATGCTCTGGCTTTGGCCGTCGAGGTTGAGGGTATTGTGCGCCGGCGTCGATCGGAACCAGGTCCGCCAGACACCGCCCGAGCCATAGAGATAGGTGCCGGGATCGACCAGAACGGGTTGTCCGTCGATATCGAGCGCGACTGAAAGCGCGTCGGCATGGCCGTGCGCGGCGATGGACAGGTAGCCCAGCGGCCCATGGTCGAAGCGCAGCGCCACGTCGCGGCCGGCCATCGTGCCGCGCCAGACGGCCAGGCCGCCCTGGGGGAAGTTGGCAAGACCGGTGGGCTGCGGCAGGACTTCAGCCGGGGTGCCGAATGCCAGCGCGCGAAAGTCGTCCGCTGGCGCGATCGGACTGGGCAAGCCCGCAAAGCCGGAAATCGCCGACGCGACCGAGGACGCGTAGTCCAGCTCGTCGGCGAGGGTCACAACCCGGCCCTCGTCATTGTCGCCGAGTTCCGCGCGAGGCCCAAGCCAGGCGATGAAGCTGGCGAAGTCGGCAAGCCGCTGCGTCGCGGGTTGTGGCAATGGCGTACCGGCCTCTCGGGCGGCGAGGGCGGATATCAGCACGAGTTCGGCCGTGAAGGCGGCATAGGTGGGAGTCTGCTCGGCCCCGCTGCCATCGGGCAGGATCTGCTTGTCCAGTTCGGCGAGCAATTGCTGCCACACGCGGTCGACACCATGCCCCAATGCAAGCCCGAGCAGGTATTCGCCCGCCAGTTCGGCAACGAGATGGTTGTTGGCCGAGGAAAAGCGCGACGGAAAGCGCGGTAGCCAGAAGGCGCTGGCGGACAGGACCTGCCCGGCCTTGCTCCGCGACGCCTCAGAGAGCTGGTCGCCGACCATATCGAGGGCGAGAATTATGCTGATGGCGCGGAGGGCCACTTCGATGCCCGAGGCCCAGGCGACGCCGCCAAAGGGCGGGTTGGCCTGGTGCCAACTGTCGAGGGCTGCTTCGATCGCGCTCAGGCTTGCCTGGTCGTTCGCCAGCAGATGATGGGCGGCGAGGACCGGCAGGAACTGTAGCCGGTTGATCTCCCAGACATATTTGATGTCGCCCCTCGAGCCATCGTGGCGAAAATTGATGTCGTAGGCGTAGGTTTCTACGCCAGGCCACAGGGCCTGCGTGATCGGATCGAGGCGCCACAAGTCGGGTGGAAAGAGGGAGCCGTCGCGTGGCGGCCATTGGCATCCCAGCGCGGAATAGCGCCCCGCCAGGATGTCTGCTGCGGCCGCGCCGATGGCCTGACGCTGCGCGGGTGAGGCGGCGAGCACCCGGTCGCTCAAGCTGGGCAGTACCTTGCGCAGGTTCGCGGCCGGGTAGCTGGCCCAGCCCTGATGGCTACGTTTGGAGGCGAGCTTTCGGCTCTTCTCCACCAGCCGATGGACGAGCTCTGCCGGTTCCATGTTGCGCAGGCGGTTGACGTACCAGGATAGCTTCATCGAAAGCCCAGTTCTTTCAATCCTCATACACCACAAGGCCAGTATGCTGCGCCTGCCAGGCCGCGTTTTCGGCGCTATGGGTTAACATCGCAGAGTTCGTCGGAGTACCGCCATGAAGCGTCTGGCCTTGGTTGTTGCCGCTTGTCTAGCCCTGAGCGGCGCCGCCGCTGCGGCGCCTATCGCGCTGCAACGCGGCGTCGGGGTGCATGACTGGCTCAACTGGGCGCCGCTTGCTGCAGATGGGAGCTATAGGTGGCCGCCCTACCGGGACACGGATGAGTGGCTTTCGGGCGCTCGGCCGCTCAGCGACTGGCCGGCCGGTGACCAGTTCGAGCGCATGCATGCCATGGGCTTCGACTTCATTCGGCTGAGCGTCGATCCGGGTCCCCTGCTGGCCAGCGAAGGCGGCACGCGCCAGGAGGCGCTGGCCATTCTCGAGGCCGCGGTTCGTACCGCAACGTCAGCCGGTCTCAAGGTGGTTTTCAATCTCCATGGCGTCAGCCAGGTGCCGCAATACGGCATGGACATGATCTATGGCGGCGCCGACAGCGACGGCGTCGCTGCCTATCGTGCGATGGTCGTTGACGTCGCGCAGATGCTGGTTGCGGTCGGCGTCGCGGATGTGGCGATCGAGCCCTATAACGAGCCGGCCTACTATCCTTGCGACGCCAGCGGCACTGAGGACTGGCAGACGATCATGGCCGATACGGTCAACGACATCAGGGCAGTCAGCGCGAACCTGACGGTGGTGGCGACCGGGGCGTGTGGCGGCAGTATCACCGGGCTCACCGATCTCGATCCATCGTTCGATGATCCCAACCTGCTCTACAGTTTCCACATGTATGAGCCGCACAGCTTCACCCATCAGCGGCACGACGATCCGGAGAGCTTCGCCTCCGGGCTGCCATGGCCGGCATCGGAGGGGAATGCGGAGCTGACCATCGAGGGTCTGCGCGCCAGCATGGACGCCGCGGGGATCGATATGGGCCGCCAGGCGCGCAACAAACTGGAAGTGCAGGGCCCGGTGACGCAGTACTTCGCCGAGAATTGGGGGCAGCCTCAGCTCGAAGCGCGCATCGGCGAAGCTGTGGCCTGGGCGGAGGGTCATGACATCGCGCGGGAACGTCTCTTCATGGGGGAGTTTGGCGCCATATTGATGACGCCGGATGGCCGCATGGGCGCGCATAACCAGGACCGGCTGCGTTACCTGGCAGCGGTGCGTCAGGAGGCCGAGAAGTACGGCTTCCCCTGGGCGATCTGGGAATATTCAAACCCCTATGGCATGTCCGTCATCGTGCCCAGCGGACCTGCCGATCCCGATGCCGACCTGCTGCAGGTGCTCGGCCTGCCCGGCGCTCAATAGCGGGTAAAGTCGAGGCGCTGGTCGATGAAAGCGCGCTTGCCCTGCCGGCCGGTTGCGATGCGGCTCACCGGCTGGGTGGTGAAACGCAGGCGATGGTGGCAGCGGCGTTCCAGTTCGTCGGCCATGTTCTGGGCGTGCTGGGGCAGGCCGTTTTCGCCCAGGACATAGCGGATCAACACCTCTCCGGGCTGGTCCTGATAGAACTGGAACTCGGCGATCCCTTCGAGGGAGTGCGAATTTTCCGGCGTCAGGTCGGTGGTGACGATGCGGGTGCCGTCGCGCGCGATGAGGAAGTTGGGCTTGCGGCGCGGCGTCAGGTCGGACACGCGCAACCGCTGGCCATTGTGCGCCGTCGGCAATTGCACCAGGCGCGCAAAGTCACCGGTCTCGTAGCGGATGAAGGGCATGCCGGTGGAGAGGAAACCCGTGCCGACCAGCCGGCCTTCGCGGCCGGGTTCGGTGACCGGCTTGCCCTTTTCGTCCACCAGTTCGGCCAAGCCATAGAGCGGGTTGAACTCGTAGGTGCCCGGCGTTTCGGGCAGTTCTGCCGCGAACAGCACCTTTTCGCTCAGCCCGTAGAAGCAGGCGAAGGGTGGATTGCCGAGGGCGCTGGCGATGACGCGGCGCTGGTGGTCGAAGACGGGTTCGGAAATGGGCATGATGCCCTTGATCGGCAGCTTGGGCGCGCGACCCAGAACCAGCATCTGGCGGCAGAACAGTTCGATCGCCGAGGCGTATCCATAGATGTACTGCACGCCGCGCGCGTCGATCAGGTCGAGATAGAGGGCGGCGTCCCGCGTCGTCATCGGGAATACCGACAGGCGCAATTCGCGCAGGGCCGGGTCCCAGTCGTGGATGTTGCGACCATGCGGATCGAGACCAAAGCCGCGCAGGCAGACGCGGGCCTCGTTCTCGGAGAAGCCGACACGCGACCACACGTCATAGACGAAGGCCATTTCGCGGGCGCTGCGATCCTTGTCGAGATAGAAGTGGAACGGCGCCTCGGCATTCGAGCCGCTGGTTTCGGCGCGGTCGAGGGAGCCAGTGGGCATGGCCAGAGCATCCTCACCGACCGCTCGCAAAGCCGCCTTGTCGAGGATGGGCAGGTGACCCAGATCTCGCAGGGTAATCGTGCTCGGATCGAACCCGGCGCCGAACGCCTTTTCGATCACCTCGCGATAGAACGGGCTGCCGGCATGGGCCTTGGCCAGCAGGGCTCGGAAGGCCTTCAGGTGCTGATCGGCGGCGAAGACCGGATCATTGCTGGCGCGAGCGATATCGTGCCGCCAGCGGTGGTAGGTCCGGCCGAATTTCAGCTTGGCCGGCACGAGGCCCATCAGTGGGCGCAGCGCACGGCGCACAAAGGCCGGACTTCGGACATAGGCACCGCGGGCCCGATCCAGCCAGGTCATTTTTCCCCCCGAAAAAATACCATCAGAAGCTCATCCACTCGCCGGCGAGCCGAAACTCGTCTGGCCGCATGGTGCGCTTGAACTGGGTGTAGCCATCACCGGGTTTGAGGCCACCGACATCGAACTGCTTCACGCCTCGGTGCTGCAGCTCCTTGATCACTTCCCACATGAGGAAATTGCCGGCATTGAGCTGGCGTCCCTGCGGGCCGAACCAGCCGATATGATACTCTGCACAGTCGCCGAAGCGCACGACGGACATGCCGGCTACGGCCTCGCCGTCGTGGATCATCTGGAACACCAAGACGTCCTCCGGCCGTGCGGCGCGCAGGGCGCGCAACAGCGTCGGGTCGGCGGCGGTGAAGCCCTTGTCGCGCATGTTCTCGACATGCCGGTCGAGCAGCCACTCGTAGGCGGCCTCGTCATCGGCGATGCGCACCGTCGGCGAGGCCTTCTCGGCCTGGCGCAGACGATTGCGGAAGGTCGAGGCGAGACCCGACCAGATCCGATCCTGCGGGCGGTCCAGATCGATACGACCCGACATCCAGCCCCTGTCGTGACGAAGCCGAAAGCCGGCATCGGTCAGAATGTCGGTGCTATCGGAGGCATACGGCAGAGCCGGGGCGATCAGCAGAGGTCCGCGCCAATGCCGGCGGATGGCGGCGTAGATGGCGGTGATGTCGTGGGTCGAAAGCGTCTCGAGGAGGATCGGGCCGCGATTGATGCGGGTCAGGAGGCGGACGCCGAAAAGTCGCCGCACCAGAACGGTGGCGATGGCCAGGGTGCGTTCGCCACGGCGAAACGCCACGCGTTCGACGCTCCAGCCCTTGGCGCGCTTGCCTTCGCCATAGCCGTAAGCCTGTGGCAGATGCGGGACTGTGGCGCGTGCGATCAGGCCATCCCAACTAGCGCGATCGAGAATGGGCACCACGGCGATAGTGCCGGCCATGTCCGCGGCGCGGAACGGCGCCTCGGCTGCTTGTGGCTCGGAAACACCAACACTCATCGGCCCAGTAATCTCCTAAATTGGCTTTGGCACTCAATAATATGGCATCAGTATAAAGAAGCAGACAATCGGTCGGTACGCGCGATTGGTTGTAGGCTTAACGTGCCGAGGTCAACCAGACATCGCGTATGGCTTGGGCAAACGGCGCCAAGTCGAGCCGGGCGCGATGCACTGCTACGGCGTTGCTGCCGAGCTGGGCGCGCAATTGCGGAGATTCGACGAGGCGCGTCAGGGCAAGGGTCAGCGCTTCGACATCGCCGGGTGGCACCAGCAAGCCGGTTTCGCCATCGACGATAATGTCTTCAACGGCGCCGACCGGGGTTGCGACGATTGCCAGCCCGGCGGCCATGCCTTCGATGACCGATACCGGCAGGTTTTCGGCGAACGAGGGCAGGACGAGGATGTCGGCCGAGGCGATCAGTTCCGCCACTTCGTTGGGCCCGACCCAGCCTGGAATGGAAACACGATCGGCCAGCCCCAGCTCGGCCGCCTTGGCGCGAGCGGCTTCGACGGCGCCGTCGCCTGCAATGGTGGCGCGCCAGCCCGGTGCGCCGCGCATGCGATGCAGCGCCTCGCCCAGTTGCGGCACGCCCTTGCGGTCGCCGATGCGGCCGAGAAAGAGGATGTGGACGCTGTCGCCGCCGCCCCGGTGGGGCAGGGTGGGCGCCGCGGTGGCATTGGGGATGATGGTGATCTTGTCGGCGGCGCCGGGGGCGCGACGCGCGATGAAGTCCCGCCAGACCTTGCCGAGCACGATGACCTGGCTGGCATGCTCGAACATGTGGCGGATCCACAGGTCCATCAGGCCGCCATCGGCCTGCCAGAATGATTGATATTCGGCGCCGTGCAGGTGCAGCACATAGGGAATGACGAGGAGCCGGGCGCAGCCGGCGATCACCAACTTGCGATAGGTGCTGCCGGAACTCGACAGGTTGATGTGGATCACATCGACCTTGCCGCGGATACGCGCCGCGATCATGCGAAGGCAAAAGGCGATCGCGTAAAGCGGCGACAGCAGCACCGAGCCGGATCCGCGGCTGGGGAGGAAGTGGGCGGCTACGCCAGTGTCCCCCTCGCGTTCGAGCTGGCCTTTGAGGGTGGCCATGACGCGATCGACACCGCCCTGTCCGGCGGTTGCCGAGGGGGTGGCGACCATGACCTGAATGGCGGTGGGGCGCTGCAACATGATGATCCTGCCTAGCCCAAGCCGGGCCGGCGGGAAAGCGAAGGATCGGGACAGGGTTTACGCGCGCAGCAATCGTTCAAATTGTCTGCATTCACGCTGTGCCGGTTTTGTGCTGGGCGGCGAGGGGGCCGGACGGTAGACCATCAGCATCGGCCAATCCGGAACGCGTCCTTGCTGCTACGGTCAACGCTCATCTATGCGCCTGCGATCCTGCTGACGCGCCTGTCGGCGCTGCTGTTGCTGGCGATCGCCACGCGCCTGGTCGACCAGACGGAATTTGGCCTCCTCACGCTCGTCGTGACCATCGGCGAGATGACCGATATCGCGGTGACCAATTGGCTGCGCATTTCCTTGCTGCGCCTGGGCGGCAAGAAGGATGTCAGCCGCGGCGGCCTGCTTCTGGCCGGGCGGGTGCTGACGTTGAGCACGATCGTCGCCCTCGCGGTCTCCGCTGGCGCGTCGGTGCTGGTGGCGCCCGATCGCTGGGTCGACTTCGCGCTGGCCGTGGGCGCCTATCTGGTCGCGGGTGCGGTCGGCAGGTTTGCCCTGACCGTGCTGCAGATGCAGCAGCGCCATTCAACCTACAGCATGCTCGAATTTGTGCGTGCCGGCCTGCAATTGGCCTTGCCGGTGCTGGCTATCATGGTTCTGCCGGGATCGTTCCTGGCGATATCGCTCGGCTCTAGCCTGGGCGTGCTGATTGCCGGGCTGGTCGGCGGGGCGATGGCCTGGCGCAAGGTCGTTGCCGGCCCGGCGCCGTTCACGCAGCGCGAGTTCTTTGCCTTTGGCGTGCCGCTGGTGGTTATGGCGTTGGTCGGGTTCGGGCTCAACAATGCCGAGCGGCTGTTCCTCAACGGCTATTACAATGCCGGCGCGGTGGCGATCTTTGCCGCCGCCTATGCGCTCGCGCGGCAACCGATCGACATGGTGGCCAATGCCATCAACATGGGCGCGTTTCCCGAGGTGGTCGGCAAGTTCGACGCCGAGGGGCCGGCTGCGGCGACCGCGCTGGTCTCAAGGCTGATGGCGCTGATGATGCGGCTTTGCCTGCCGGTGGCGGCGCTGCTTGTGTCGCTTGGCCCCTACATCACCGCCGTGGTGCTGCCGCCCGACTATCATGGCCGGGTCGACCAGCTCTTCGCCATCATCGCCTTCTCGGTGCTGTGCGCCAATCTCACGAGCTTTGTTTACGGCGCGGTGGTGCATGCGCATAAAAAGCCCTGGCTGCTGGTGCTGGCCAATGGCGCCGGGTCGATCGCCACGATCGGGCTGTCGGTGCTGCTGATCCCTGGGATGGCAGAGACGGGCGCGGCGCTGGCTCTGGCCGGCGGCACGCTGGCGAGCCTTGCGGCATGCATCATCATCAGCGAGCGGCTTACGCCTGTGGTCGTGCCCTGGCGTGACATGGGGGTTTCGCTGGGGATCGCGGTCGCGACGGGTCTTGCGGCATCGCTGGCCGGTATGGGCCTGGCTGAGGCGCCGGCGCTGGCGCCGCTCATCGCCGGTGGCGCGGCCGGTGGGGTCACGTTCCTGGCGCTCAACGCGTTGGTTCATCCGGATGAGGTTCGGACTCTGAGCATGCGGCTGCGCAACAGGTTGCGCAGCGCCTGAGCCTCAGTGGGAACTGCGGCGAGCGCGGTAGGCGCGCCAGAGAAGCCCGACATAGGCGGTGTTGGTCTCGTAATAGCGGCGCCACAGGCGTCGTGGTTCCTGCGCCACGCGGAACAGCCATTCCAGGCCCAGCCGCTGTACCAGGACAGGCGCCCGCGCGACCTTACCGGCATAGACATCGAAGCTGCCACCCACGCCCATGACGAAGCTGGGCAGAAGTTCATTGCGGTAGCGCTTGAGGAAACGTTCCTTGCGGGGCGTCGGCAGCGCCACGAACAGGCAATCGGCACCGGACGCATTGATGCCGGCGATGACGCCTGCCTCCTGGTCAGCGGTGAAATAGCCGTTCTGCATGCCGGCGATGACCAGGCTTGGATATTGCCGCGCCAGCTCGCTCGCCATGGCCTCGAGCACGTGTTGCTCGGCACCCAACAGGAAAGGGCGATAGCCCTTGCTGGCGCAGAGGGCAAACATCTCGTTCATCACGTCGATGCCCGCCACGCGATCGCCGATGGCGACGCCGAGCAGATGCGCGCCCCAGAGCACGCCAACGCCATCGACATTGATGACGTCAGCGGTGCCGACGTCTTCACGTAGCTCGGCGTTCTTGGCCATGTTGACCAGCTTGGCGACGTTGATGACCGTATGCAGCAGCGGCTGACGCGTCTGCATCGACTCTTCGGCCAGCTCCAGCGTTTCGGCCATGCTGAGGGCATGGACGGGCGCGCCGAGAAATTCCCGGCGGCGTTGCACCAATAGAGCGTGTTCTGCCCAACCGGTGCCCGTCATGATCAGGCGGCCTTGTCAGTGCTGCGGCGGCGCGGGCGCGTCAGGCTGTTGCGGCCTTCGATGCGGGCGTCGGTGCGGCGTGCCTTGCGCCAGGTCCACAAACCACGCGTATCGACCAGCTTCTTGTCCTTGAGCGCTTCGGGATCGATCAGGTTGAAGTGGCGATGATCCACGAGGAGCACGACGATATCGGCCCGGTCGATGGCGGTCAGCGGATCGGTAAACTCGACCCCCAGACCCTGCAGCGCCTTGGGCAGGCCCTTGGCATGCGGCTCGGCGGCCAGGATGCGGACGTCGCGGAGTTCGGACAGCAGGCGCACCACATCGACAGCCGGGCTCTCGCGCATGTCGTCGATATTGGCTTTGAAGCTGAGGCCGAGGCACGCGATGGTCTGGTGCTTGTTCGGATCGAGCAGCATTTCCACGTCGCGGACCACGCTATAGGGGCGGTCCGAATTGATCTGGCGCGCTGCCTTCATGATGTGCGTGCTGTCGGGCGCAGCGTCGATGATGAAATAGGGATCGACGGCAATGCAGTGTCCGCCCACGCCAGGGCCGGGGCTGAGGATATTGACCCGGGGGTGCTTGTTGGCGAGTTCGATCACTTCCCAGGCATTGAGCCCGAGCTGCTGGCACACGGCCGCCAGCTCGTTGGCGAAGCCGATATTGACGTCGCGGAAGGCGTTCTCGGTCAACTTGACCAGTTCAGCGCTCTCGGCGCTGGTGATGTAGAGGTCGCCAGCCACGAAGGTGGTATAGAGCGCCACGGCGCGCTGGGCCGAGGCCTTGGAGAGGCCGCCGATGGAGCGGTCGTTGTCGACCAGCTCGCTCAGTACCTTGCCGGGCAGGACGCGCTCGGGGGAATAGGCCACCAGCACATCGGCGTCTTCGCCATGCAGGTGCGGGAAGCGCAGTTCGGGCCGGAGTTCGGCGAGCAGCATCGTCATGGTGCGAGTGGTGCCGACGGGCGAGGTGGATTCCAGCACGACCAGGTCGCCGCGCTTGAGCACGGGGGCGAGGCTACGCGCCGCTGCCATGACATAGCTGAGGTCGGGCGTGTGATCGTGCTCGTTCATGAAGGGCGTTGGCACGGCGATGATGTGGGCGTCGGCGGGCTGCGGCGTTGAAAAAGCGGTGAGCTTGCCGGCTTCGACCATCTTCTGGATCAAGCCATCGAGCTCGGGCTCCACGATGTGGATTTCGCCGCGATTGACCTTCTCGACGACCTCCTCGTTGACGTCGACGCCGAAGACATCCAGGCCGCTCCGGGCGAAGATGGCGCAGGTCGGCAGGCCGATATAGCCCATGCCGATCACGGAAACGGTACTGATCTCAGACATCGCGCAGAAGCTCCTTGAGGATGCGGGCACTGGCCCGGCCGTCGCCGTATGGGTTGTGGCGCTCGGCCATGCCGCGATAGGCGGATGGGTCGTCGAGCAGCCGGGTTGCGTTGGAGACGATCAAATTGACCTCGGTGCCGACGAGGCGCGCAGTGCCGCCTGCCACGCCCTCGGGTCGTTCGGTATTTTCGCGCAGCACCAGCACGGGCTTGCCGAGCGATGGCGCCTCTTCCTGGACGCCGCCGCTATCGGTCAGCACCAGGTAGCTGTTCTTCTGCAGATAGAGGAACGGCAGGTAATCCTGCGGCTCGATCAGGAAGATGTTGGGCACGCCGGCGAGCTGCGTCTCGACGACGCCGCGCACCTGCGGATTGGGGTGTACGGGGTAGACGATCTGCACGTCGCCGCGCGTCGCCAGCACCTTGAGCGCGGTGCAGATGCGCTCGATGCCGCCGCCATGGTTCTCGCGGCGATGGCCGGTGACCAGGATCAGCTTCTTGCTCGCATCGAGGAACGGGAAGCGCGAGGCCAGTTCGGCACTCAGCAGGGTGTCGGTGTCCACGCGGTCGGAGAAGTAGAGCAGCGTATCGATCACCGTATTGCCGGTGACGAAGATGCGGCTCGGGTCCTTGCCTTCGGCCAGCAGATTGTCGCGGGCCTCGGTGGTGGGCGCGAAATGCCAGGTGGCAATGTCGCCGGCGATGCGGCGGTTCAGTTCTTCGGGGAACGGAGAGTCGATATTGTGGCTGCGCAGCCCGGCTTCGACATGCGCAACGGGGATGCGCTTGTAGAAGGCGGCCAGGGCGGCGGTCATGGCGGTGGTCGTGTCGCCCTGGACCATGACGATGTCGGGCTTGGACTGCTCTAGCACAGCTTCCATGCCGGTGAGGACCTTGCTGGTCACATCGAACAAGGTCTGGCCCGGCTGCATGGCGTTGAGATCGTAATCTACCGGCATGCCGGTGAGGCTGATGACGGAATCGACCATTTCCCGGTGCTGCGCGGTCACGCAGATTTCCGTCACCAGGTTGGGATTCTCAAGGGCGGCCCGCGCGACCGGGAAGCACTTGAGGGCCTCCGGCCGGGTGCCGAACACGATCAGGAGCTTCTTCTTGTTCCGATATGGTTGCGAGATGAAATTCATGGGGTAGTCCTTGCCGCAAAGCCGCGGTGACTGACGCCATCACCACGCTCCATATATAGCGCGCCAAAGGGCAGTTGAATGTGAACTATTAACGTATAGTTAACTTCTGTGGCCGTTCACCTTGTTCGAGCGCGAAGCCTTGTCGTGATAGGAAATACTTGGCATTTGACCTGCATGGTCGGGAATACTGAATTCAATTTGAATAAAATTGTAATCATATTCGATCCTGCTTCGGTGCGGGCGTGGCAGGTTGAGCTGCTGCAGCGTCTGCGCGCGGCCGGCTATCGCGTTGGCGTCAGGCATCAGCCTTGTGCCAAGGAGGACCCTCGCGGGGTAGCGCTGGTGCTCGCGCTCGAGGCAATGCGGTTCGGCGCGGGACTGGCGGGCCGGGTCCGTCCGCCCCTGCCGGCATCGATGGACGAGCCGAGCCTGTTGATCGATCTGACCGGGCAGGCGGCTGATGCGCCGCTTCCAATGCTTCGCCTGTCCTTCAGCGGTCAGCCCCGCTTTGCCGGCGGGCTGACCCAGATGCTGGCGACGGGGAAGCTCCCCGTCATCACCACGGTTCTGGAAGGCGAGACTGTCGGCGTCGCCCGGCCGATGCTGTCGGACCGTTTGTGGCTGACGCGGGCCAGCAACGAAATTCTCGCGGGCGCCATTTCTCTTATCGAGCAAAGCGTGGCGCGCTTCTTCGCAGGCGCATTGTTGCCGGTCGTCGTGCCCACGCCCAAGCCGGCAGCTTCCGGCTTTCTCCGACATTATGTGCCCCATCTCGCGGTCAGCCTGGCGCAGCGCCTCGGGCAAAAACTCGTCCGGCGGCGACCGTTTTACTGGCAGACGGCCTATCGCCTCGGCACTGGTGCCGGCATTGCCGTCACGGGCGCCATTGATGGCGCTGCCTTCACCACACTCGCGGATGACGGCCATCGCTTTTACGCTGACCCCTTCGTGGTCGAGCATGCCGGTCAGACTTTCCTCTTTGTCGAAGAATATCCCTATGCCAGCGCCAAGGGCATCATTTCGGTTGCCAGGCTTGGTGCCGACGGGCGCTTCGGCGTGCCGCGGGCGGTGCTCGAAGAGCCCTATCACCTCTCCTATCCGCAGGTTTTTAGCCAGGGCGGCGAAATGTTCATGCTGCCCGAAAGTGGCGGCGCGCGCCGGCTGGTGCTCTATCGGGCCGCGTCGTTCCCCGATCTCTGGGAGGTCGACACCGTGCTGATGGAAGACCGGGACATCAACGACGCGACGCTGATCCGGCGCGACGGACGGCTCTGGCTGTTCGGCACCGAAAGGCGCGGTGCGGGCAGCGCGTCGGATACGCTGGTTGTCTTCTCCGCCACCGACCTGCGCGGCCCCTGGGCGCCGCACAAGCTCAACCCCATCGCCATCGATCGCTCCGCGGCCCGGCCGGGCGGCGCGCTCATCGAGCGGGAGGGGAGAACCTTCCTGCCGGTCCAGGATGGGCAAAAGAGTTATGGCGGCGGGCTGGGCCTGGCCGAACTGCTGCGGCTGGATGACGAGGCGGTCGTGCTCGCCGCGCCCACTCCGGTCCGCGCCGGCCCGGCATGGGCGCGCAAGGGTATCCACACGCTCAATCGGACCGCAGGCATGGAAGTGGTGGATAGCGCCGGCTAGGCCGCGCGGCTGGTTTGCCTGGGTATGGCCAGAGCGAGCAGCAAAACGACGACGATCGTCATCATTGGCTGCTTGGCCGACAGGGTGTTGTTCGATAGCGCCGCCAGCAGGAAGGTCGCCGTGCCGATCCAGGCCGCCAGCGGGGCGCGGCGCAGCAGCCGCCAGATGATCCAGAAGAAGATCCAGGTGAAGACCAATGCCAGCGGGATGCCGAAGGTGAGGCCAATCACCACCTGAGCGCTTTCGATGAAGGGCAGGTTCAGCTCTTTATTGACCAGAGCGAGCAGGTCCCCCGGCGGCATGCCAAAGAGCAGTTCCTGCCAGCCTACCATCGAGAAGACCTGGTAGACGGTGAGGCGTGCGTAGAAGTTTTCGTCGAACAGCGTCTCGTTGAAGCGGCTCAGGAGGCCCGTGCCCGCCAACAGGCCGACGATGATCACACCACCCACCAGGGTCAGCAGCAGGACGATCGCCTTCGCGCGTCGGGCCTGGCGCTGCGACAGGCCGGGCCAGGGCAGGAAGACCAGCAGCACCAGGATTTCGGCCACCGTCAGCAGCAGGGCAAAGCGCGCGCCCGAAGCAGCGCAGCCGATGAACAGCACGAAAATCGCGGCCACACGCACCCAGATGCGCCACTGCGTCAAGGCGACGAAGCCAACGGCCATGGCGCAGAGCGCGCCCAGCGCCAGCGGATGTTCGGACAGACCCAGCGGGCGGAAGCTGAGCTCGACCAGATCATAGGGCAGCAGGCGCTTCTCGGTCAGCGCTTCGCCGATGCCGATGACAGCGCTGAGGATCAGTATGGCCAGCACGAACTCGGCGAGGAAACGGCGCGCATCCTGGCCCAAAGCGAGCACAATCAGGCCGGCCGCGCCCGCCACCAGATAGGTGTCGATGAGAAAAACCGACGATCCCGGCCGGCCGGTGATGAAGAGCACCACCACCATGGCCAGCATGGCGAGACAATACCAGAGCATCGCCTTGAACCTGTCGACCTCGGCGTCGCGCAACTGGAACGGCCGGCTGAACAGGGTCAGCGGCAACATCAGGAAGATCAGGTAGGTGCCGAAGTGGAGCTTTTCGTAGAAGGCGCCGCCTTCTTCGGAATAGGTGACCATGCGGTCCATCAGCATCGGCGAGACGACGATGCGGACGGCCAAAGCGAAGGCCATGCCGAGCACCAGCAGCAGCGTCAGGGCATTGCGCCGGCGCATTCCGGCAGGCGCGGACGGGTCGGGGCCTACGGCCGAATAGCTCACGTTCTCACCTGATATCGAGGCGCCGGCGGGCAGTTTAACCACAAACGGTCATTCCGGAACCGGCCCAACTGACATGCTGTATAAGGTCTTAACATTAGGCCACTTTGGAAAATGAGGCGTTAACGCCATGGTTGACATCGCTCCTCCGTCACCGCACCGCTCGGCATCCCATGCTTACGCGCGGCTGGGTGGTGAGCCTGCCTGGACCCCGTCGGCGCCGGCCAATACGACTCAGTCTCCGGGCGCAGCGACCACCGTTACCCTCGACAAGATCGGCGATTTCCTCGAGCTCGATTTCGGGCGCCTGTTTGTCTGGCTGCGCAATGGCCTGCTGCTCTCGACCGTGCTGGCCGGGACGGGTGCAGTGGTCGGCGGCGCCTATGCCGTACTCAGCAAGCCGCGTTACACTGTGACCACCGATATCATGATCGATCCGGCAAACCTTCAGGTGGTCGAGGGCGATCTGTTCTCCCAGCCTGGGCAGGTGGATAGCCAGTTGCTGATCGCTGGCAGCAAGCTGCGCGTGCTGACATCGCGCAATGTGCTGGCGCGCGTGGTTGAGGACCTCAACCTGGTCGATGATCCTGAATTCGTCGACACGACCGCGCCGCTGTTTGCCTTGCCGAGCTTCTTCGGCAGCGCCGCCGGGACGAAGGACGATCCATCTGTGACGGCCCTGCGCGCGCTCAGCGAGCGCGTCTCGACCAAGGCGGATGAGAAGTCGTTTGTCGCGAGCCTACTGGTTTCGGCGGAGGATACCGACAAGGCGATCGCCATTTCCGATGGCATCGTCGAAGCGTTCCGCGACGAGCTGGCGGAAGCGGAAGCCGATGGTGCCTCGCGCGCCGCGGCTTCGCTCGATAGCCGCCTCGACGCCCTCAAGTCCGACGTTCAGGCGGCCGAGGAACGCGTCGAGCAGTTCCGCCGCGAAAACAATCTGGCCGCGTCCAGCGATGGGCAACTGGTCAGCACGCAGACCATGAATGCGCTCAATACGCAGGTGGTCGAGGCGCAGGCCAAGGTTATTGCCGCGCAGACCAATTACGACACGCTGGTTGCCGCCGGCCCGGATGCCAACCCATCTGTAGGGAATACGGCCAGCTTGCAGGCGCTGCGCGATCGCGCCGGTGCCCTGCAGCAGCAGCTTCTGGCATCGTCGATGACGCTGGGTCCTCGCCACCCGACCATTGTCGGCCTGACGGCGGAGCTCGGCGCGGTGCAGACGCAGATCCGGACGGAAGTGGACCGCGCCGTGGCCGCCGCCAAGACTGCACTCGACGAAGCCCAGGCCAACCTCGAGGCGCTCGCCGCCGAAACGCGGAGCCTCACCAGCGCCGTCTTCACCGACAATGACCTGCAGGTGCAGTTGCGTGAACTCGAGCGCGACGCGACGTCCAAGACGGCCATCTATGAAAGCTTCCTGTCGCGGGCGCGCCAGATCACCGAGCGCGAGCAGATCGACACCACCAATGTGCGGGTGATCTCCACCGCCGTGCCGCCGCCGGGCCGGTCCTGGCCGCCTCGCACCGTCGTGGTCATCGGCATGGGTGCCTTTGCCGGGCTGCTGCTGGGTATGGGCCTTGCTATCGCCGTCGGCATCTGGCGCGATATGCGCCGGTCGCCTTCCGCGGGCGCAACGCGATAGCACCAGTGCGCAAGCGCGTCGTCTTCCATACGGCCAGCCTGCGGGGTGGTGGCGCCGAACGCGTCTTCACCCTGATGGCCAACGCCCTGGCGGCGCGCGGCCATCAGGTGACGCTGTTCACCTGGAATGCCGAGGGGCCGAACGCGCAATTGTTGTCGCCGGATGTCGAGCTGGTGACGCTTGGCATGCCCATCTATGGCGAGGGCTATGGCAAGCCGGCCACCCTGCGCGGCATTGCCCGCAGCGCCCGCTTCTTTGCCACCCACAAGCCGGATACCGTGTTTTCGGCGCCGGAATTTGCCAATCTCGCCATGGCGATCGCGTTATGGTTGGCCGGGAGCAAGGCAAGGTTCTTTCCGAGTTTTCACGCTGCGGCGGGGCTGCCATCCAACGATCTGGGCGCCAAGCTGGCGATCGCGCTGTCGGCACTGGTGCGGTCCCGCGCCAGCAAGGCCATTGCCGTGTCGCAGGGGGTCGGCCGTGATCTAGAAGCCCGTGGTTACCCGCAAGCGCGCATCGAGGTGATCAACAATCCCCTCCCGACGAAGTTGCCGTCAAGCGACGTCACCTATCCCTGGCAGGCGACAATCGCCGCCATGGGCGAAGGGCCGGTCATCGCCACGGCCGGCAGGCTGGTGCCCGTCAAGGATCACCGCACGCTGATCGCGGCTTTCGCGAAGCTGCGCGCCAGACAGCCGGCGCGGTTGGTGATTTTTGGTGAAGGTCCGTTGGAGGCCGATCTGCGTGAACAGGCCGAGGCGCTGGGCGTGGGCCAGAGCGTGCTGCTGCCGGGCTATGTCAACGACCCCGCCGCCTGCTACCGCGCGGCAGACCTGTTCGTGCTGTCCTCGACGAGCGAGGGCTTCGGGAACGTGCTGATCGAGGCGATGGCCGAAGGCGTGCCTGTCGTGTCCACCGATGCCCCGCATGGTCCGCGCGAAATCCTCGCGGATGGGCGTTTCGGCGCGCTTGTGCCGGTGGGTGACGCTGGAGCCCTGGCAGCGGCGATGGAGCAGACGCTGGACAGTCCGCCTGCTTCCGACCTGCTGCGCGGACGCGCGGCCGATTTCGGCATCGAGCTTATTGCCGACCGCTACGAGGCGCTGCTGGATTAGTCCCGGGAGCCGGGAAACAATTGCACGACATTGTCGGTGCGGAAGGGGCGGGCGTCGGCGTGTGAGGTCGAGGCCGACAGAGCAGGGCCGGCCCAGTTCACCACCGATCGCTCTTCGCCGATCAGCAGGCTATCGATGGCCGCGAGCAGACGGACTGGTGCGACCGGCTTTTGCAGCACGAGGTCGGCGCCCGCTGATAGCAATGGCCGGTGGAAGGCCGGATTGGCGCGGGTCAAGGCCAGAACGCGCGCGAAGGGGTTGGCAAGGCGGGGATGACGCCGCAACTGTTGGGCTAGGTCCCGAGCGCCTTCGGCGTCGGCATCGAGCACCACGACATCTACTGGGGAAATCACGAGGAACGTCATCAGCGCCGCGGCGTGGCTGAAGCACGGCACGCGGTGTCCGCGCTCGGCCTCGATGACGTCGGCGAGGATCGAGGTGAAGGCGGTGTTGGCCGCCAGCAGGGCAATCGAATGGACGCGAGACGTCATGAAAAGTCGGACCTCTCGTCCTCACTAAGATGAATGAAGTCTTAACACTCCATGACCAAACCTGGCCGGCAAACTGGGATCATGATTAATCCGCGCGGGGCAACTTGGACCCGCTCTCGCGTCCTCAGAGCTGATCGTTATAGGGTGTCTTAGTTTCGCCGACGGTGCGGGCCAATTCCGCAAAGGGCGGCACGCCCTGGCTGCCGGCCATGTTGTTGGCCAGCCGCAGCAGGCGGATGGGAAACAGGACTGCGTCGCGATTGGATGGCGACAGGTCCTCGTTCAGGCGCTCGTCACCCAGGGCAGTCTGTTCACACAAAGCGAGCGCGTGATCGATTTCCTCCGTCGCCAGCACCCCTTTGGTAACCAGCGCCTGGTTGACGGCGGCGATAGCCACGAGCAGGCCTTCGAGTTGCAGATTGGCAGTGTTCATGGCGTCGTCTCCTCTGCGTCATCCAGATTGAAACGTACCGCTTTCGCACTGCCGGGTCAGCCCATGTCGCGGACTGCTTGCAGGAATTCGGCATGGCCAAGGGCCTGGCGAGAGGCGGCGCGGTATTCCCGCACGAGGCTCTCATAGGTCTCGCGGGCGAACTGGCGCAGCTTGGGATCGGCGTCCATTTCCTTGCGCGCCAGATTCTGGTCGAGGAGGCCAAGCCCGGCCAGCACCGGATAGTGCAACTGGGTCTGGATGTGCGGCAGGCCGAAGAGGTTTTCGGGAAAATGATCATGCCGCGGCATGTGGTTTTTCCAGTATTCGAGCCGCTGCTTGGTTTCAGGGTGGATGCGATTGGCGCGGACCTCGCGCCAGAACGGGGTGTCGTCGCGCTCGACCATGTAGTGGGTGTTGACGAAGGTGCGGAAGTCATCGACCTGGCGACCGACGCGGGCATTGTAGTCGCTGCGGTCGTCCGGCGTCATGTCGGCGGGATGCTTGAGGTGCCGGTCGGCAAACAGCATCATCTGTACGATAGTGCCGTGGATGGAAGTCGACTCCAGTGGTTCGAGGAAGCTCGAGGAGAGGCCTACCGCCAGCACATTGCCGACCCATGCGTTTTCCAGGCGCCCGATCTGGAAGCGGATATCGCTGCGCACTTCGATCTCGCGGCCAAGCACGCGCTCGACTTCTTCCTTGGCCTGTTCGGGCGTGCAGAACTCGTCGGAATAGACATAGCCGCAGCCATAGCGGGTCTGGGTCGGGATCTGCCACATCCAGCCGCTGTCCTGGGCCCAGGCGCGCGTGTAGTTGGCGATCTCTTCGCCGGGCTTGATATCGAGCCAGAAGGGCAGGGCGCGGTTGACCGGCAATTCATGGGCGTAGGAAATCCAGGGCGCCTGCATTTCCTTGACGATGAGTTGCTTGCGGAAGCCTGTTGCGTCGATGAAGAAATCGGCTTCGAGCTTCTGCCCGTTGTCGAGTTCGAGCCCGGTGACGTCGCCGGTCTCGGGATGGCGGTGTACGCCGGAGACGACGGCGTCGACGATCTCGACGCCCTTGGACTTGCTGGCGAAGAAGCGGCCGACCTTGGCCTGGTCGAAATGATAGGCGTGGTGGAAGGGGCCGAGCGGGATCAGCGAGCCGTCGGCTTTCCGCGCATAGGGCGCCTTCTTCTGTTCGAGCAGCGGGCCGAACAGGTGCATGTCGGTGATGGGGCGCCCGGCGGCGATGGCATAGACGTTGAGATAATCCGAGGGCGCGCCGGGTGGCGCTTGGATTACCTGATGCGGATCATCGATCGGGCCATAATAGGTATAGCCCTTGCGACGCCAGTCCTCGTGGCGGATGCCGAGCTTGAAGGTCGCCTCGGTCTTGCGGAAGAATTCGAACTCGTCGATGCCGAAATGCTTGAGCAGCACGCGGAAGGCGGCCGTGGTCGCCTCGCCTACGCCGACGGTGGGGATGGAAGAGGGTTCGATGACGCTGATGCGGGCATTGATGCCCTTGCGGCGCGCCGCATCCTGAATGATGAAAGCCGCGATCCAGCCAGCGGTGCCCCCGCCGACGACCACGAAGTGGGATTGCCGGGTCATGAATAGTCTCCTCCAGCACGAGGCTATTTTGACCGCGGCAGGCGGGCAAGATGCGGCGGCCAAATCTTAGGAAGCCGAAAATCTCAGCGGGATTTCCGCTAGCCGCCCGCGCCCTGGTATTTGCTCATGGCGTAGCGCCAAAATGCCATGGTGAGCAGAATGAAGACTGGGCCGGCAAGAAGCGCTGCCGCTCCGGCCCAGTCGCCGAGGAAGGGCACGGGTTTGCCCAGCAGTACGGCGACGGGCACCGCTGCCATGAAGCCCAGCGGCAGGATGGTCAGCATCGCCGTCTGGATGGGGACGGGGAAGATGTTGAGCGGGTAGCGCGACAGTTCCCAGAAGCCGAAGAACAGCGAATAGAGGTGGTTCGATCGCGTCCAGACCAAAGCCGTTGCGCCGATGGTGGTGAGGATTGCGACGGTCACCATGGCCGCGCTGATGAGGCTGGCGACAAAATAGGCCAGCGTCGGCAGCGACCAGGCGATGTCGAGATTGGCGATGGCCAGGGTCATCAGCGCCACGCCGAGAATGCCGTGGCCGACGTAGCCGATGTTGAGGCCGGAAAAGACCATATAGGCCCAGGGGCTTATGGGCTTGGTGAGGATGGTGTCGAGCGTGCCCAGGCGGATGGCTTCCTCGAGTTCGCGCATCTGGCTGAAGCTCACCGAGGCGCCGGCCGAATAGCCGATGAGGTGGAAGGAAAACAGCAGTGCGAGATCGGCCCAGTTCCAGCCGGCGAGGCCGCCGAAGCGGTCGGCGATGATCCAGATCATGGCGAATGAGCTGGCATAGGTGATGATCTGGGCGACGCGATCGATCCAGAAGGCGACGCGATATTCCATTTCGGCGCGAATATGCATCAGCGCGAGATGGGGCAGAATAGCGAGCTGGCGCAGCATCTCAGCCTCCCTGCACGACGACGCGGGTGGACGCGAGGCGCCAGAGGGCCACGACACCAAGCGCGAGCAGACCAGCCCAGAGGAGCCCGATGCCGAAATAGAGGAGGCTCTGGGACGGATCGAGCCGCCCCAGCCACACGGCGGCGGGGTAGTAGACGATCCAGGCAAAGGGCAGGTGCTCGGCGATGACGCCAAACGGCTGCGGGAAGAACCAGAACGGGATGAGGCTGCCCGAGAGCAGGTTGAGAATGGCCTGCATCAGCCATTCGAGCGAGAACGAAGTGAGCAGCCAGAAGGCGAGCAGCCCGAACAAGGCGGAGACCAGGCAGGTGATGGCGTAGCCCAGCAGCAGGTAGGCGACGAACATCACGCCGTCGAACAGGCTGGCGGGCGGCAGCATGCCATAGACCAGCGCCACGACAGTCACAGTCGGCATGACGAGGAAGACCAGGCGGAACAGGGCGCGACCGAGTTCGCTGACGATCACATAAAGCGGGAAGCTCACGGGCTTGAGCAGCCACACCGCGACGTCCCCGGTCTTGAGGGCATTGCCGATGGTGCTGATGATGAGCTCGTAGCGGATGGCGCCGGTGATGACGCCGCCGAGCAGCGCATAGGTCACCATTTGCTGCAGGGTCACATCGGCGATGCTGGTCGCGCCGGCATAGACCGCCAGCCAGATGGCGACGCGGGCGAAGACCTGCACCAGCTTGCCGAACAGGTTCGCCCAGATCTCGTTGCGATAGGCGAGCTGGGTCTGGAACGCGCTTTGGCCGAAGGCGAAATAGGCGCTCATGTCGCGGCAAGGGCGGCGTTGCGGCCCTGATAGAAGGTGCGGATGACCTCCTCGATGCCGGGCTCTTCGAGCGCGATGTCCTTGAGGCCACGGTCGTTGCCGATTTCGCCCAGCACATCGACCAGCGACACGTCCTCGCGCTCGAGGAGATAGTGCTTGCGCGATCCTTCATCGGCGGTGAGCCGGGCGGTGTTGAGCGGCAGGGGGCCCGGATCGGTGACGAATTCGAGCATGAGGCGTCGTGCGGAGCCGAGCGCGGCGCGCAGGTTGCGGAGCTCGCCGTCGAAGATCAGCCGGCTCTGATCGACCATGATCAGCCGGGGGCAGATGGTCTCGATGTCCTGCAGGTCATGAGTGGTGAGGATGATGGTGACGCCGCGCTCACGGCTGATTTCGGCGAGAAACTTCCGCACCGCGTCCTTGGCGACCACGTCGAGCCCGATCGTGGGTTCGTCGAGGAACAGGATCTTGGGGTCGTGCAGCAGCGACATCACGATCTCGGCGCGCATGCGCTGGCCAAGGCTGAGCTGGCGCACGGGGCGATCGAGGAAGGATGTGAGATCGAGCAGCGCGCAAAAGCGCTTGAGGTTGTCGGCGTAGCGCGCCTCGGGGATGTCGTAGATGCGCTGATGCAGGGTGAAGCTGTCGATGACCGGCAGGTCCCACCAGAGCTGGCTGCGCTGGCCGAACACCACGCCGATCTGGCGGGCATTGGTCATGCGCTGCTCGTGCGGCGTGCGACCGAGCACGGACAGGGTGCCGGCCGATGGCACCAGGATGCCGGTCATCATCTTGATCATGGTGGATTTGCCGGCGCCATTGGGGCCGAGATAGCCGACGGCTTCGCCTGCCGTGATGTCGAAGCTGACATCGGAAACGGCCGTGACCTCGGTATATTCGGATGTCACCAGCGTCTTGAAGGCGCCCAGGAAACCCGGAAACCGCTTGTGTTGCCGGAAGCGCTTGGAAACGCCCCGTGCCTCGATCAACGCTGTCATGTGGCTGCTCCCCGTGGGGAAACACTAGCTCGATTCGGCCGCTATGACAGATGGGTGACGTGCCTCAGGCGGCGTCGTTGATCAGTTCTTCGGCGAGCCCATATTCGTGCAGCTTGCGATAGAGCGTGGAGCGGCCGATCTTGAGGGCGCGGGCAACGCGCGACATGCGGCCGCCATGGTGGGCGATGGCAAAGACGATTGCCGCGCGCTCGATCTCGGCCAGAGCCGCGACTTCGCCGGCGGGATCGAGGAAGCGATCGGGGGCCGATGGTGCCTCGATCATGGCGCGCTGGCGGGCCGGCGCGGTGTCGATATGGGTAGGGGCGGCTGGGACCGGGACCTGTTCGATGGCCTTGATGGCGCTGTCGCGACCGGCGGCCTGGGCCACGATCTGCGGGAAATCGACGGATTCGAGGAAGGCGCCATCGGTGAGGACGATGGCGCGATAGACGGCGTTTTCGAGCTGACGGACATTGCCCGGCCAGTCATAGGCCTGCAGCAGATCGAGCGCGACCGGCGAGATGCCGAGCACGCGCTTGCCGGCCTCGGCCGAGAAGCGGGCGATGAACATGGCGACGAGCGCCGGCAGGTCCTCCATGCGCTCGCGCAGGGGCGGCACATAGATGGGGAAGACGTTGAGGCGGTAATAAAGGTCTTCGCGGAACTCGCCTGATTTGGCCAAGTTCAGCAGGCGCCGATTGGTGGCGGAGATGATGCGGACATTAACGCGTTCGGGCTTGGACGCGCCGACCGGCTCGATCTCGCCCTCCTGCAGGGCGCGCAGCAGCTTGACCTGGATATCGAGCGGCAGTTCACCGATCTCGTCAAGAAACAGCGTGCCGTTATGGGCTTCGGCGAACTTGCCGGCCTGGTCGGCGATGGCGCCGGTAAAGGCACCCTTCTTGTGGCCGAACAGGACGGACTCGACGAGGTTGGGCGGGATGGCGCCGCAATTGACTGTGATGAAAGGCTTACCGGCGCGGTCGCCGGAGCCCTGGATGATGCGGGCAATGAGTTCCTTGCCGACGCCGGTCTCGCCTTCGATCAGCACGGGAATGGTGGATTTGCCGGCCTTGGCGCAGAGCGTCAGCACACGAGCCATGGCGGGCGCCTTGGCAATCATGTCGGCGCTGGTGAAGGTGCCGGCCTTGCGGGCGCGTTCGGAGCGAATGGCGGCTTCGAGCGCATCGAGCTTCATGGCGTTGCGCAGCGAAATGACGAGGCGTTCGGGCGCCACGGGCTTGACGAAATAATCGGCGGCGCCGTTGCGCATGGCCGAGATGACGGTCTCGAGCGAGGCATTGGCGGTCTGGATGATGACGGGGGTGGTGAGGCCTTCGCGGCGCATGGCGTCCATCACGCCCATGCCGTCGAGATCGGGCATGACCAAATCGAGGATCATGGCGCCGATATTGCGGTCTTCGCGCAGGATAGTGAGCGCCTGCTCGCCGCCGGTGGCGGTCAGCGGCTTGAAGCCAGCGCGGTTGGCGACCTCGGCGGTGAGGCGCAACTGAACCGGATCATCATCCACTACCAGGACACGCGTCATGCCAACTCCAGTCTTCTTGTGCGGCATCGAATCGTGTGCCGTTTTGGGAGGAGGATGCGCGGGGTGTCTTAAGAGGCGATTAATCATGGCAAATTCCGCGCGGACGGTGTCGTATGGGCAACCTGCCGAGGGGCATGCGGATTTGTCAGGCACAGGAGGACTGCCATGGAAGATCACGGCTATACGGGACTGGAATTCATCGAAGGCTTTTCGCTGCTCGCCGGCGCCCTATGGATCATCGGCGCGCTGCTGTTTGGCGGACTGGCCATGATCGGCGCGGGCCGTGTGAATGCGACGCCGGTTGCGGCCGAGGCGCCGGCCGCCGAGGCAACGGCGACGCAATAGGCGCACCGGGGCGATCGATTTGAACGGGGGCCGCACTTCACAGCGCGGCCCCCGCTGGCTAAGGTCCGCCCGCACTTGACCAAGCCGGAGACCAGCCATGACCGCCGCCGCCGCACAGAAGGGCCACAACCAGCTCGGCGCATTGCCGGTATGGGATCTCTCGGACCTCTATCCCGGCAAGGACAGCCCGGAATTCAAGGCGGCCCTGGATGAGGCCAAGTCGCTGGCGACCAAGTTCGAGGCCGATTACAAGGGCAAGCTGGTCGAACTGACCAAGTCCGGCAAGCTGATCGCGGCGATCAAGGACAGCGAGACGCTGGGTGATCTCAGCGGCCGGATCGGCTCATACTCGTTCCTGCAATATGCGCAGAAATCGACCGATCCGGATCGCGCCAAGTTCATGGGCGACACCAATGAGGCGCTGACCAATCTCTCGACCAAGACGCTGTTTTTCGAACTGGAACTGAACCGGATCGAGGATGCGGACCTCGAAGCCGCCTTCGCGGGGGATGCGGAACTGGCGCGCTATCGCACCTGGTTTGTCGAGTTGCGCAAGGCCAAGCCCTATCAGCTCGATGACAAGCTCGAAGAGCTGTTCCACGACAAGTCGGTGACCGCCTATTCGGCATGGAACCGGCTGTTCGACGAGACGCTGTCGAGCCTCGAATTCGAGGTGGATGGCGAGACGCTCAACATGGAATCGACGCTGCATCTGCTCTCCGAGAAGGACGAGAAGAAGCGCGAGAGTGCGTTCAAGGCGCTGGGCAAGACGCTGGCGGCCAATAGCCGGTTGTTCACCCACATCACCAATGTGCTGGCCAAGGACAAGGAAATCTCGGATCGCTGGCGCGGCTACCAGGACATTGCCGACAGCCGCCACATGGCCAATTCGGTCGAGCGCGAAGTGGTCGATGCGCTGCAGGCGGCGGTGCAGGAAGCCTATCCGCGGCTTAGCCACCGCTACTACAAGATGAAGGCCAAGTGGTTCGGCAAGGACCAGCTCAATTCCTGGGACCGCAATGCGCCGCTGCCGACCAGCGACGAGCGGACCTGGGATTGGGAAACCGCGGTTTCGACCGTGATGGAGGCCTATGGCAAGTTCTCGCCCAAGCTGGCGGAAGTGGCAGCGCCGTTCTTCAATTCAGGCTGGATCGATGCCCCGACCGGCGACGGCAAGCTGTCGGGCGCTTTCGCCCACCCGACGGTGCCGAGCGCGCATCCTTACCTTATGCTCAACTATCTCGGCCGCTCACGCGATATCATGACGCTGGCGCATGAGCTGGGCCATGGCGTGCACCAGCGGCTGGCCGCTGCGCAGGGGCCGATCCTCAGCAATACGCCGCTGACGCTGGCCGAGACGGCGAGCGTGTTCGGCGAAATGCTGACCTTCCGGCACCTGCTCAACAGCACCACCGACCCCAAGCAGCGCTTTGCCCTGCTGTCGAGCAAGGTCGAGGACATGCTCAACACCGTGGTGCGGCAGATTGCGTTCTATACCTTTGAGCGTCGGGTCCATACCGCGCGCCGGCAGGGTGAGCTCAAGACCGAGGAAATCAATCAGATCTGGCTCGACGTGCAGAAGGAGTCGCTGGGCGACGCCATCGTGCAGAACGAAGGCTACGACATCTTCTGGGCCTATATTCCCCACTTCATCCACTCGCCGTTCTACGTCTATGCCTATGCCTTCGGCGATTGCCTTGTGAACTCGCTCTACGCACAGTATGAGAAGGCAAATGAAGGCTTTGCGGAGCGCTATTTCGAGCTGCTCAAGGCCGGGGGGAGCAAGCATCATTCCGAACTGTTGGCGCCGTTCGGGCTGGACGCCAAAGATCCCCAATTCTGGTCGCTGGGCCTGTCGATGATCGAGGGGCTGATCGACGAGTTGGAAGCGACTTCGCCGTAGCACGACTTTCGGCGCATAGACTTTGAGAGCACTGGACTAACGAGGACGACATGGCCACTAAGCACCGCCCCGAACACCACGCCGAGCTGCAGGTGGAATCGCCGATGGACTACGCCCAGCACGAAGCCACCTATAACGGCTTCCTCACCGCCGTTAAGTGGTCGATCATCGGCCTGGCCGTGACCACGATCATCCTCTACTTCCTCGTTAAGCCCTGACGCCAGCGCGCATACAGGCACTTGAATCGAGCCTGTCCGTCGGGCAGGCGGGCAGGAGACATTCATGAAAATTGCGATCGTCCGCGAGCGTTTCGAGGGAGAGAACCGCGTAGCGGCGACCCCGGAAACGGTGGGCAAGCTGATTGCGCTGGGCGCCAGCGTGTCGGTGGAAAAGGGCGCGGGCCTGGGCTCGCGCATTCTCGACAAGGACTATACGGCGGCCGGCGCTGCTATCGCCGCCAGCGCCGATGCGGCCCTCAAGGGCGCCGATGTGGTGCTGACCGTGCGCCGCCCGACCGCGGCCTCGCTGGCCGGCGTCAACAAGGGTGCCCTGGTGATCGGCGCGCTCGACCCTTACGGCAATGACAAGGATGTGGCCGCATTGGCCAAGGCGGGTGTCACAGCTATCTCCATGGAATTCATGCCGCGCATCACCCGCGCGCAGGTGATGGACATTCTCTCGAGCCAGGCAAACCTGGCCGGCTATCAGGGCGTCATCGAAGCGGCGGCCGAGTTCGAGCGCGCCTTCCCTATGATGATGACCGCCGCCGGTACCGTGCGTCCGGCCAAGGCCTTCGTGATGGGCGCGGGCGTTGCGGGCCTCCAGGCTATCGCCACCGCCAAGCGCCTGGGCGCTGTGGTCTCGGCGACCGACGTGCGCCCCGCTGCCAAGGAGCAGGTGGAGTCGCTGGGCGGCAAGTTCGTCGCCGTCGAGGACGAGGAATTCAAGCAGGCGGAAACCGCCGGCGGCTATGCCAAGCAGATGAGCGCGGAATACCAGGCCAAGCAGGCCGAGCTCACCGCGACCCACATCGCCAAGCAGGACATCGTCATCACTACCGCGCTGATCCCGGGGCGCCCGGCGCCGCGGCTGATCACCAAGGCGATGGTCGAATCCATGGCGCCTGGTTCTGTTATCGTTGATCTTGCGGCGGAACGCGGCGGCAATGTCGAGCTCACCGTGCCCGGCAAGGTCATCGAGCATAACGGCGTCAAGATCGTTGGCTATACCAACGTGCAGGGTCGCATTCCGACCACCGCCAGCCAGCTCTATGCGCGCAACCTGCTGGCCTTCCTCACCACGCTGATCGATGCCAAGGCCAAGGCGCTTGCCGTCAACTGGGACGACGAGCTGGTCAAGGCGACCGTGCTGACGCGCGACGGCAAGGTGGTGCATCCGAACTTCGTGACGGCCGCCCCCGCGGCTGCGGACAAGCCGGTCGCCGTCGCCAAGGCGGCGCCCAAGGCACCGGCCAAGACGGTGGAAGCCAAGGCGGCCCCGGTCAAGTCAGGCGCGGCTTCGGCTGCGCCCGCCAAGAAGGCTCCGGCCAAGAAGACCGAAGTGCCTGCCATGGCCGATACCCCCAAGAAGGCGGCTCCCGGCGTCGAGCAATCCGTTCCGGCTGCCGCTGAGGCGGCCCCAACGCCGGCCAAGCGCGCTGCGACCAAGAAGGCTGCCGCGGTGATCGATGCCGCAGCCGCGGCCTCGCCGACCGTGATCGCACCGGCCAAGAAGCCCGCGGCGAAGAAGCCGGCTGCGCCCAAGGCGGCTGCCGCAACAGCACCTGTCGCAACCAAAGCGCCGGCAGCGGCCAAGAAGCCTGCTGCCGCCAAGAAGCCGGCAGCCAAGCCCGCCGCACCCAAGGGAGCCAAGTAAATGGAAACCACGGCAGAACAGACCGCCGATGTGATCGCCGCGGCGGCGCATGCCGCCATTGGTGGCGCCATCGACCCCTTCACCTTCCGCCTCGCTATTTTCGTCTTGGCGATCTTCGTGGGCTATTTCGTCGTCTGGTCAGTGACCCCGGCGCTGCATACGCCGCTGATGAGCGTCACCAACGCCATCTCGTCGGTCATCGTGGTCGGCGCCCTGCTGGCCGTGGGTGTGCAACTCGCGGCTGATGGCAACTGGGTATCGAAGGCGTTCGGCTTCATCGCGCTGGTCTTTGCCAGCGTCAACATCTTCGGCGGGTTCCTCGTCACCCAGCGCATGCTGGCAATGTACAAGAAGAAGGGCTAACGCCGATGATCTCAGCAGATATCGCAGCCCTTCTCTATCTCGTCTCCGGCGTGCTGTTCATTCTCGCACTGCGCGGGCTTTCGAGCCCCAAATCGTCGCGCCAGGGTAACACCTTCGGCATGGTCGGCATGGGCATCGCCATCGTCACGACGCTCGCCGTCGCGGCGCCGTCCGACTGGGTCAGCTGGCTGCTGATCATCGGCGGCATCGGCATTGGTGGCGGCATCGGCGCCTATATGGCCCGCACCGTCAAGATGACCGACATGCCCCAGCTCGTCGCGGCCTTCCACTCGCTGGTGGGTCTGGCTGCCGTGTTCGTGGCGGCCGCCGCGCTTTATGCGCCGGAAGCCTTCGGCATTGGCGTGCCAGGCGACATCCATGCGCAGGCGTTGGTCGAAATGTCGATCGGCGTGGCCATTGGCGCCTTCACCTTCACCGGCTCGGTCATCGCCTTTGCCAAGCTCAACGGCAACATGAGCGGCAAGCCGATCATCCTGCCGGCACGCCACGCGATCCATATCGTGATGGGCGTGGCCATCGTGTTGCTGGTCTGGGCCTTCACCGTCTCGGCCGATCCGTGGCTGTTCTGGGCCATCACCATTCTGGCGCTGGTGCTGGGCGGGCTGATGATCATCCCGATCGGCGGCGCCGACATGCCTGTGGTCGTCTCGATGCTCAATTCCTATTCGGGTTGGGCCGCGGCGGGCATCGGCTTTACGCTGGGCAATACGGCGCTGATCATCACCGGCGCATTGGTGGGTTCGTCGGGCGCGATCCTCAGCTACATCATGTGCAAGGCCATGAACCGCAGCTTCATTTCGGTGATCCTGGGTGGCTTTGGCGGCGACAGCAGTGCTGCTGCCGGTGCGGCCGAGGATGATCGTCCGGTCAAGCAAGGCGCGGCAGAAGACGCAGCGTTCCTGATGAAGAATGCCGGCAAGGTCATCATTGTGCCGGGCTACGGCATGGCCGTGGCCCAGGCGCAGCACGCTTTGCGCGAAATGGCCGACCTGCTCAAGAAGGAAGGCGTCACCGTGAAGTACGCCATCCATCCGGTGGCAGGCCGCATGCCGGGGCACATGAACGTGCTCCTGGCCGAGGCCAACGTGCCCTATGACGAAGTGTTCGAGCTGGAAGACATCAATTCCGAATTCGCCCAGTCCGACGTGGCTTTCGTCATCGGCGCCAATGACGTGACCAACCCGTCGGCCAAGACCGACAAGACCTCGCCGATCTACGGCATGCCGGTGCTCAATGTCGAAGATGCAGGCACGGTGCTGTTCATCAAGCGCGGCATGGCGGCTGGCTATGCGGGCGTGCAGAACGAGCTGTTCTTCCGGGATAATACGATGATGCTGTTCGGCGACGCCAAGAAGGTCACCGAAGACATCGTGAAGAGCCTCGGGCACTGACCACGCTGGGGACGGAGGCGCTAAGGTGACCTCCGTTCTCATCTCCTATCTCATCACCTGCATTGCCATCGAGCTGACGCCGGGGCCTAACATGGCTTATCTGGCGGTCCTCAGCGCCGAGCGGGGCCGCATGGCGGGCCTGTTTGCCGTTGCTGGCGTTGCGCTGGGGCTGACTCTGCTGGGCGCCTTGGCCGCCTTTGGGGTAGGGGAGTTTATCGTGGGCCAGCCCTGGCTCTACGAAAGCCTGCGCTGGGCGGGCATCGCTTACCTCGTTTATCTCGCCTACGACGCCTGGGCTGATGCGCAGCGGCCGGTTGAGGCACTCGACCCTACGCAACTGGGATGGCGCTCGTTCGGGCGCGGGTTGATCAATAACCTGCTCAATCCCAAGGCCGCATTGTTCTACATTACGGTGATGCCGAGCTTTGTCGGAGCGAGGTCGCCGACGCTTGGACAGACGATCGCCCTTGGCGCGATCTATGTCGCAGTAGCGACGACGATCCATGCGGGTGTCGTGCTCCTGGCCGGCTCAGTGCAGCCTCTGCTGACGCGGGCCTCCAGCCGTCGGATCATGGGCGGCATCTTTGCTGCGTTGCTGCTGGTGGTGGCGCTGTGGGTAGGCGTTACGACTGCGCGCTAGTAGTGCGGCGGTGGCGGCTCCGTCGCCGGGTCGGCGATGTGCACGCCGGACCGCACTTGCTCTTCCACCTGGCCGAGCTTGCGCGTCAGCAGGTCGATCTGCCGCCATTGCGCGGTGATGGTGGCGTTGAGTTCCTCGATGGTCTGGTCCTGGAAGGCGATGCGGGTTTCGAGAGCTTCCAGGCGGGTGGCAAAATCGGTCATGCGGCGCTCCTTGGCGTGGTTCTAGCGCAAGCGCCGGCATTCGCCCAGCAGCAGCGGCATAGATGTGTCCGGGCAGTCACGCCGGGGCGCGGAGATCGACTGCAATTGACGTATACGGAACTCTTTGGGTGCTCTCGCTGTTGCTTTGGCAGGTAACAGCAATGCGGGAGCCGACAATGGCGGCCAGCGCGACGGTTTCGAAATCAGTTCTCACCGCACTCGATGCGGATCGGCACAACCCGCTGGGCCTGGTGCTGAGCGCGTCCCTGCCGCTGGCCGTGTTCGTGATCGCCAATGGCATCGCCGAGCTCAATGGCATGTTGCCGCTGTTCTTCTCGCCGATGGGCCTGCCCGGTTGGGCCGGCGCAGCGATGCATCTGGGGGCGCTGCCGCTGTTTGGCATTGCTCGCTGGATGGTGGCTGGTCGCGGTGTGGCCGGCCGGGATGCCGGCTGGTGGATTGTGGCGTTGATGGCCGGGATGATCGGCTTTCCGTTCCTCGTGGCGCCGCTCGACTCGCTCATGCTGAGCCTTGTCGCCTTCGCCCTGCTGGTGGTGGGGCTGGGCGCCATGGTGCGGGCCAGCGCCGTCGATCGCCGGGCTGGCTTGCTGATGGCGCCAGGCCTGGCCTGGATGGGCTTCAGCGCCTTTATCGGTCTCAGCTTCGTTGCCCCCTGGTCGCCGCCATTTGCGGTAACCAACAGTCAGGGCGGGGCCTAGTTACCTCGGAGTGCGTTCTTGCGGCGGGCGCCGTTCCGCGCCATGTGACGCGAGACGATTTTTGCCCCGAGGAAGACTCCGCCATGGCCAAGCTGCTCAAGATCGACGTGTTCACCGATGTGGTCTGCCCCTGGTGTCTCGTCGGCTCGGCGCGCCTCGACAAGGCTCTTGCGGCATTGCCCGATGACATCGAGGTGGAGGTCGAGAACCACCCCTTCTACCTCGATCCCAATACGCCCGCCGAAGGCGTCGTCGTGGCCGATATGCTGCGCGAGAAGTATGGCCGCGATCCCAAGGAAATGTGGGCTCGCGTCGAGGATGAGGCCAGGAAGGCCGGTGTCGAACTCGATCTCAGCCAGCAACCGCGCATGTTCCCCACCAAGAAGGCCCACACGATAACGCGGCTGGCCAAGCCGCTAGGCATCCAGCACGAGCTGGCCAATGCCATCGCCAATGCCTATTTCCTCGACCATCGGCAGATCAACGACGACAATGTGCTGGCCGATATCGCAGTGGAATATGGCTTCGACCGCGGCGACGCCATCGATGCGATGAACGACGAGAACGAGCTTGGCATTACCGAGCAACTCGCCACCGACGCAGCGGCGCAGGGCATTCGCGGCGTGCCGTTTTTCGTGTTCGGCGAGAAATATGCGCTCTCGGGGGCACAGCCCGACGAAGTGTTCGAACGGGCGCTGCAACAGACGATTTCGGAACTCTAGGCGGGCGGTGTAGGCTCACCTCGAATCCTGTTCGAGGTCCGGTCCCGTGAAGCTGCTGCGCCGCATTGCCATCGCCCTGCTCGTCCTCGTGGTGCTGCTGTATGCCGGCGCGGTGGGCTACATGTATTTCAACCAGCGCGCGCTGCAGTATGACGCCAAGGGCGAGGTGACGGCGCTGGCCGACACGGCTTTAATAGGGGCCGAGGATATCGCAGTGCCCTCGGGCAATGGCGTGGTCCATGGCTGGTACCAGGCGCCGCGAGCGGGCATGCCCCTAATCGTCTACTACAAGGGCAATTCGGGGAGCTTCACCAAGGAGCACGAGCGCTACGCGCAGTTCGTCGCCGACGGCTATGGTTTTGTCGCCTTCGACTATCGCGGCTTTCCGGCCTCGCCGGGCAGCATAAGCCAGGCCGGTATCCTCGAGGACGCCACCACCATGTTCGACTGGGCGGCGGCCAAGGGCTTGCCCATCGTCATCTGGGGCCGTTCGCTGGGCTCGGGTCCTTCCACGTACGTCGCCAGCGTGCGCGACGCCGAAGCGCTGCTGCTCGAAACGCCGTTCCTTTCGGCGCTGACCGTAGCCTGGGAGCGCTATCCGTTCCTGCCGGTGGGCCTCGTCATGCAGGACCAGTTCCCGGTCAATGAGTGGATCCTCGATGTCACCGAGCCAGTGCTGGTGGCGCATGGCACCGCCGACGTCACCATCGGGGTCAGCAATGGCGAGCGGCTCTATGCGCTGGCGCCCAACAAGGATGAACTGTGGATCGAGCCCGATGCCGGCCACAGCGACCTTTGGGACCGCGGCATCTGGAGCCATGCCCAGCCATTCTTCGAACGGGCCATGGCGAACTAGCCGCACTGAATGCCGCCGGTGAGAGGGCGGCACTGCTCAAGCACGCACACCCGAAAACAAAAACGCCGCCCCGAAGGACGGCGTTTTCGAAACTGATTGGCAACCAGCGCTTAGGTGCGCGGGGTCGCTGCCGCCGGACGGCCGGGCTGGCCGGGGCGCGCCGTCGGTGCTGGAGCGGGCAGACCGCCTTCGCGCTGCAGACGCTTACGAGCCAGCTTGCGGGCGCGACGAACGGCCTCGGCCTTCTGGCGAGCCTTCTTTTCAGAGGGCTTCTCGTAGTAGTTGCGCAGCTTCATCTCGCGGAAGACGCCTTCGCGCTGCAGCTTTTTCTTGAGCGCGCGCAGCGCCTGGTCAACGTTGTTATCGCGAACGACTACTTGCAAAGGTCAACCGCCCTTTCGAAGCTTGGACATGTGGGTTTGGATAATAGCGCCGGAGCCAAAAAACACCGTCGCCGACCAGCAGAGCCAGTCACCGTGGGCCGCTCTATAGCCCAGCTATCTGGGCTTGTCCACTGTGCCAATGAGAAAAACCGCGGATTTGGCTCGCGCGGCCTTGCCCTTGGGCGCCCTGGGCGGAACAGTCGAACCCGATGATTTTGCCGCCAGGAGGCGAGAATGACAAGCGATCTGCTGCTGCTTCCGGGATTGATCTGTGACGAACGGCTGTGGCGCGACGTGATCGCGGGGCTCGATGCGCGCTCTGTGGTGGCTGACCTGACGCGCGACGACTCGATGGAATCGATGGCGGCACGGGCGCTTGC
Source organism: uncultured Devosia sp. (assembly GCA_966212275.1). GTDB lineage: Bacteria > Pseudomonadota > Alphaproteobacteria > Rhizobiales > Devosiaceae > Devosia. The sequence goes on along the minus strand of CBIHQV010000009.1, from coordinate 42,908 downwards.
CGCGGCACCGGCACGATTCGCGCTGGCCGGCCTTTCCATGGGCGGCTACGTGGCCTTCGAGATCATGCGGCAGGCGCCCGAGCGGGTGACGCATCTGGCGCTGCTCGATACTTCGGCGCGCGCCGATGACGATGCGCGCAAGGAGACGCGGCGCAAGGGCATCGACATGGTGGGGCAGGGTAAGTTCATCGGCGTATCGCGGGGGCTGCTGGGCAGCCTCATCGCGCCCCAGCAGATGGGCACGCCGGTGGCCCGTGAGGTGCAGGACATGTCCGAGCGGGTGGGGCCGGAGGCCTACAAGCGCCAGCAGGTGGCAATCCTCAACCGGGTGGATTCACGGCCGCTGCTGGGGAGCATCGCGGTGCCGACGCTGGTGGGCGTGGGGGAGCAAGACAAGATGACGCCGCCGGAACTGGCCGAGGAGATGGCCGCGGGGATCAAGGGTGCGGAGCTGGTTCGGTTTGCCGATAGTGCGCATTTGCCCACGATGGAGAATCCGGGGGCGGTGGTGGCGGCGATGAAGCGGTGGTTGAGGCGAGGCGTTTAGCCTCGCCGCGTAATCCGGTTCACATGCCCCATCTTGCGGCCGGGGCGAACTTCGGTCTTGCCGTAGAGGTGCGGCTGGGTGTTGCCGTCGAGCCCCGATGGCACGATGCCGACTTCGTCGCCGACGAGATTTTCCATCACCACGTCGGCCATGCGCGTCGGGTCGCCCAGGGGCCAGCCGACGATGGCGCGGATGTGCTGCTCGAACTGGTCGGTGAGGCACACCGCTTCCGTCCAGTGGCCGGAATTGTGTACGCGCGGGGCGATCTCGTTGACCATCAGGGTGGGACGCTCGCCCGGAATGACGAAGAACTCGACGCCGAGCACGCCGACATAATCCAGCGCCACTACAATGACCTTGGCCAGCATGGCCGCATGCTTTTCGAGACCGGGCGGGATATCGGCCGGCACGGTCGAGGTGAAAAGAATGTGGTGGCGATGTACGTTCTCGGCAGCGTCGAATGCACGGACTTCGCCCGCCGTATTGCGGGCGACGACGACGGAGATTTACTTGTAGAAGGGGCCCAAGGCTTCCACTAACAGCGGCTTGGGCCTGAGCACGGCCAAGGCCGCGGCGGCCTGATCACGCTCGCGGATGACGCGCTGGCCCTTGCCGTCATAGCCCAGGCGCGTGGTCTTGAGCACGGCAGGCAGCCCCAGGGCGTCGATGGCGGCTTCGAGGTCGGCCAGCGTCTCGACGGCGCGGTGCGGCGCGACCGGGATGTTCTTGCTGGCGAGGAAGCTCTTCTCGGCCAACCGGTCCTGCGACACCGCCAGCGCGTTGGCGCCCGGCCGCAGCGGCTTGCGCGCGGCGAGGAACTCGGCGGTGGCGGCGGGGACGTTCTCGAACTCGTAGGTGACCACGTCGGCCGCATCGGCGAAGGCGGCGAGGGCTGCCTCATCGTCATAGGCGGCGACGGTCTTGTGCGGGGTGACCTCGAAGGCGGGGCTCAGCGGATCGGGGCAATAAATATGGCTGCGAAACCCAAGCTTGCTCGCAGCCAGCGACAGCATGCGACCAAGCTGGCCGCCGCCGAGAATGCCGATCATGCTGCCTGGCGGCAGAGCGGTGATATCTTGCGTCAAGGTCTACTCGGTATCCGCGGGAAAGAGTGGGACCGACGCGGTCTGTCGGGCCCGGAAGGCGTCGAGGCGATCGGCCAGGTCATCGTCCGAAAGCGCCAGCACGGCGGCCGAGATCAGCGCGGCGTTGATGGCGCCGGGCTCGCCGATGGCCAGCGTGCCGACCGGAATGCCGCCGGGCATCTGGACGATCGAGAGCAGGCTATCCTGCCCGTTGAGCGCCTTGGATTTGACCGGAACGCCAAAGACCGGCAGCGGCGTCATGGCAGCGATCATGCCCGGCAGGTGGGCGGCGCCGCCCGCCCCGGCAATGATGACCTTGAAGCCCTCGGCCCGGGCATTGGCGGCGAAATCCACCAGGCGTTCGGGCGTGCGGTGGGCGGAGATGATGCGCGCCTCGTATTCAACCTCCAGCGCCTCAAGCGTTTCGGCGGCGAGGCGCATGGTGGGCCAGTCGGACTGGCTGCCCATGACGATGGCGACGAGTGGTTTTGTCAGCATAGAGCCTTGTTCCCTCAAGCTCCACAAAGCGCGCACTTAGCCCAGATTTCGCCACAAAACAAGGCGGCACAGCGCCTAGGCGATGATGTCGGGGAGCAGAATATTCTCGAGCTGGACGATGCGATCCTTCAGCGCCAGCTTCCGCTTCTTGAGGCGCTGGATGAGCATGCGATCGGCCACATGCGACTCGGTCAGCGTGTCGATCGCCGCGTTGAGATCGCTGTGTTCCTGGCGCTTGGTGGCCAGTTCCAGGCCGAGGCTGGCTTCCTGTTCCTTGGTGAGCGAAAGCATCGATATCCGCGTGCCCCTAACGCTTGCGCCGTTACCTCTGGTTAACTGATCACGACGTGTTTTGCACCAGATTTCCAGAGGCCATCCAAAGGCAGTCGACAAGTCGTGAATTATTTGTGACGATCGATTCGTCCACAGAGAGGCTTTCAAGGAGTTGTCATGACGACTGAAGGGCATATCGCGGCGCTCGAACGGCGCCACCAGGAGTTGGACCGCCAGATCCAGGCCGAAATGCAGAGTACCCGGCACGACGATCTGACGGTAAGCGCGCTCAAGCGCAAGAAGCTCGAAGTGAAGGACGAACTCTACAAGTACACCACGACGACTCAATAACGCGGCGCAGATTTATCCCCTCGGGGAATGAAGGGTCACAGCAAATGCTGCGGCCCTTTTTTGTTGCCTCAGCCGCCCCAGAAGACGCCGATGGCGCCCTTCCAGATCAGGTAGAGCGACAGCAGGAAGACCAGCCAATAGGCGATGCGGTAGAACCACTTCATGGAGATGCGGCGCACGAGGAAGATGCCGACCAGTACGCCGACAATGCCGACCGGGATCAGCGCTGCCGAGAGCTGCAGGTTGCCGACATTGAGCTGGCCCAGGAAGAAATAGGGGACCAGCTTGGCGGTATTGACGATGGCGAAGAAGACCGAGGTCGTGCCGGCATAGACGGCCGGGGTCAGGCGCTGCGGCAGCACGTAGATCTGGAACGGCGGGCCGCCGGTATGGCTGATGAAGCTGGTGAAGCCGGCGAAGCCGCCCCAGAACGTTCCCCAGGTCCTTGAAGGTGGCAGGCCCTCAAGCTTCTTGCGCAGCGGCAGGATGGCGTCGAGGATGAAGAGCAGCGTCACGACGCCCACAAAGAGCAGCACGGCGTCGTCGGAGACGAGGGCCCAGAGCGCCCAGCCGATAAGGGTACCCACCGCGGCGCCAGGCAGCATGATGCGCAGGATGCGCCAGTCGACTTCCTTGCGATAGGTCCAGACGGCGAAGGCGTCCATAGCCAGCAGTACGGGCAGCATCATGCCCGCGGCGTCGCGTGCCGGCATGACCAGGCTCAGCAGGGGCACGCCCACCATGCCCAGACTGCCGAGCAGCCCGGCCTTGGAGAGGCCGACAATGAGGACCGCGATCACGGCGATCGTGACGAAATAGGGATCGAAGAGGGGCATGGATGGTCCGGAGGCGGGAGGGTTTAGTTGACCTCATCCTGAGCCCGTCGAAGGACGAGGTCGTGGCGCGATCGGTGTACCCGACCCCGTGGTTCGACAAGCTCACCATGAGGTCTCATGGCGTCGTACTACTCGGTACGCTTCGGCGCCGGCTTGTCAACTGGAATGGTAGTTGGATCGTCGCCGCGCATGGCTTCGTCGAGCAAGCCCATCGAATGGCGCACCATGCCGACATAGGCATCCTCGTCGTGGCGGACCGCGTAGCTATCATGCAGCAGCTTGTTGTCGTGGCGCTCGAAGGCCTGCGCCATGTGCATGGCGTCGATGGGGGCGACGCCCAGTTGCGTGAGCACCTTGGCGCCGAGGCTAATGGCGGACAGGAAAGTCTCGCGCTCGAAGATTTCGACGCCGAGCGCCATCAGCTCGTGGGCATGGCCGCGGTCGATAGCGCGGGCGGCGATGGGGACGGAGGGGAAATGCCGGCGCAGCGTGCGGGCCACGCTGAGGATGCGGTCGCGACCGCCGACGGCGATGACCACGAGATCGGCCCGTTCCACGCCTGCGGCATGCAACAGCGCCAGCCGCGAGGCATCGCCGTAGAACACCTTAACGCCGAACTTGCGCACCAGCTCGATCTGGGCGGCATCGTCGTCGATCAGGGTCATCTCGAAGCCCTGGGCGCGCAGCATGCGGGTGATGATCTGACCGAAGCGGCCATAGCCGAGCACGACGATATTGCGATGCTCGTCGATCGGGTCGTCGGGCCGTTCGCCGCGGCGTCTGGCATCCAGGCGTGGTGCGACCAGCCGGTCGAAGGCGAGCAGCAGCAACGGCGTAGTGGCCATGGAGAGCGCCACGGCCACGGCCAGGATAGCGTGGTCGGTTTCGTTCATGGCGCCGACGCGCTCGGCAAACTGGAAGATGACGAAGGCAAATTCGCCCGCCTGGCTCAAGAGAATGGCTACCAGCAGCCGGTCGGCTAGGTGCATGCGGAAGATGCTGGTCAGCGTGAAGAGGACGGTGATCTTGATGCCGACAAAGCCGATGACGAGGGCGGCCAGCCGCATGGGCTCGGACCAGAGCACGTCGAAGGCGATCGACATGCCGACCGAGATGAAGAACAGGCCCAGCAGCAGCCCCTTGAAGGGCTCGAGATTGCTTTCGAGTTCGTGGCGGTATTCGCTGTCGGCCAGCAGCACGCCGCCGATGAAGGCGCCCAATGCCGGTGAGAAGCCGTTGGCCTGCGCCAGGAGGGCAGTGCCGAACACCATGGCGAGGCCAAGGGCGGTGAACGCCTCGCGGACGCCGGCACGGGCAACGAAGCCCAGCAGCGGCCGCACGAGGTAGCGTCCGGCGATCATTGCCGTGATGAAGACGCCCACAATGATCAGTGGCGTGAGCCAGTCGAGCGGATCGGCTATCGCCTCGACCGCCTCGGTGACTTCAAGGTCGATGGCGCCGGCCGACATGGCCAGCAGCGGCACCGCGGCGAGGATCGGGATGACCGAAACGTCCTGGACCAGCAAGACGGCGAGGCTGGCGCGGCCGGCATCGGTGCGGGTGATGTCGCGCTGCTGTGCCGACTGGATGGCGATGGCGGTGGACGACATCGACAGGGCGAGGGCGATGATGATGGCGATGTTGATGGCGAAGCCGGCAAGGATCAGCGTCAGGGTGATGATGACCGAGGTCGCCACCACCTGGGTGACGCCGAGGCCCAGCACCTTGTGGCGCATGCGCCAGAGTTCGCTGGGCTGCAGTTCGAGGCCGATGAGGAACAGCATCATGACGATACCGAAATCGGCGATCTGGTGGATGATGTCGCTGTCGGAGACGAGGCCCAGGCCGAAGGGGCCGATTAGAACGCCCGCGGCGAGGTAGCCCAGGACGGTGCCGAGGCCGGCGGCCTTGGCGAGCGGAACCAGCGCAACGCTGGTTGCGAGAATAACGAAAATGGCCAGCAGGATGTTATTTTCCATTCTGCCGGCCAGATATCCCTAGTTGTCGGTATCGCTCTTGAGCGACTTTAGCTTGGCGAAGACGGAGTCGGCATCGAAATCGTCCTGAGCCTGCTCGGGGCGATGATCGTTGGCCGCGAATTCGTTTTCTTCGCCTTCGACATGGCCGCGGCTGCCGGAACGGGCCAGGGCTTCCTCCGCCGTCATCAGCATGGTGCCTTCAGCCGGCTCATCCACGCCCGGGCCACCCTTGGACGCGCGCTTGACCTCGAGATCGAGGTCGATCTGGCTGCAGAGGCCCAGCGTCACCGGATCCATGGCGGCAAGGTTGGCCGAATTCCAATGGGTCGATTCACGCACCGAATCGATGGTCGACTTGGTGGTGCCGACCAGGCGCATGATCTGTGCGTCCTTCAACTCTGGATGGTTGCGGACCAGCCACTTGATGGCGTTGGGGCGCTCGTTGCGGCGCGAGATCGGGGTGTAGCGCGGGCCCTTGCGCTTGGCAGCGGCAACGCGAACCTTGGGCTCGCTGAGCTTCATGCGGTAATTGGGATCGCCCTCGGCCTTTTCGATCTCTTCACGGGTCAACTGACCGTTCTGGATCGGGTTGACGCCCATGATGCCGCCGGCGACGTCACCATCGGCAATGCCCTGAACTTCGAGGGGGTGCAGCGTGCAGAAGGCGGCGATCTGCTCGAATGACAGCGCAGTGTTGTCCACGAGCCAGACGGCGGTCGCCTTGGGCATCAACAGTGGCGTGGTCATGATAAATCTCTCCTGCAGGCGCGGCCGGTTTTCCTCCGGGCCGCTCCGCCTCTTTGCTTCGTGCTGAGGGGGAACAGGGCCTAATATATGGGTTTAGCGGCTGATCCGCAATGGCGATGTGGACTATTCCCCGGCGCCGAACGCGGTCACCAGCACGATCTTGCCCAGATGGCGGCGGGCTTCCATGGCGCGATGGGCGTCGGCGGCCTCGGCCAGGGGGCAGCTGGTGACCGCCGGCTTGATGAAGCCGGGGCGCGACAGGGCGGGCAGGAGGTCGGCGCGGATGCGGCTGGCGATGGCGGCCTTGGTCTCTGCCGTCTGCGGCCGCAGGGTCGAGCCGGACAGCGTCAATTGCTTGGCCATGATAGTGCGTAGCGACAGGCTGGCACTGGCGCCGTCGAGGGTCGAGACTTGCACGATGTGGCCGAAGCGCGCTGAAGCGGCGAGGTTCTTTTCGCTCATCGGGCCGCCGATGATGTCGACGATGCGGTCAACGCCCTTGTCGTCGGTGAGGGCAAGCGCCCGGACAGCGACGTCCTCGCTGGTATAGTCGATGGTGGCGACGGCGCCGAGCCGGCGCGCGTAGTCGGCCTTGGCTGGTGACGAGACAACGCCGATGGCGCGGGCGCCCAGGATCGTGGCGATCTGGATGGCGGCGCCGCCAATGCCGCCGGCAGCGCCATGGACCAGTACCGACATGCCCGGCTGGAGCCCGGCGCGCATCACCAGCGTCTGGGTGATGGTGAACCAGGTTTCGGGCAGGGCCGCTGCCTCGACCAGCGACCAGCCATCGGGGACGGGCAGCACCTGGCCTGATGGCACGGCGGCATATTCGGCATAGCCGCCACCATTGGTCAGCGCCATGACGCGATCACCCACCTGCCAGCCGGTGACCGCGCTGCCCAGTGCCGCGATTTCGCCGGCGACCTCGAGGCCGAGCAGGGGTGAGGCGTCGGGTGGCGGATCGTAGTGGCCGCGGCGCTGGGCCAGATCGGGGCCGTTGACCCCGGCGGCGGCGACGCGGATCAGCACCTCGTTGGCGCGACAGCCCGGCACGGGGCAGCTATGGATGGCGAGAACGTCCGGATCGCCGGGACGGGTGATGGCGATGGCCTGCATGTCGGTTGGTATCATCCGGCTATGCTGGTCGAAGCGGATTTGCTCTGCAAGCCTTTGGCGCTAAGTTGTCGCCCGACGCTGGCAAGGAGGCTCACCATGTTCGAGGAAGAAATCAAGAAGCCCAAGGCCCATGAGGTTGGCATGCCCATCGACACCATGTCGGTGGAAGAGCTGCACGAGCGTATCGGTCTGCTCGAAGCCGAGATCATCCGGCTCAAGGCTGGCATCGAGGCGCGCGGCGCCACGCGCAAGGCTGCGGACGCCGCGTTCAAGTTCTAGCGGTCAATGGGCGGCGGGCCGCACCGAGCCATCGCCCAGCGCCTTGGGCGGATCGGGCTGCGGGTTGAAGCCCTTGGCATCGCCGGGATGAACGAAGCCGTTGCTGGCCTTGGCGGCAGGCAGCAGTTCGGCACCGTGGCCGTCATTGGTCGACATTACCATGAGCGCGACCAGCAGGCCGGCGGCGGCTCCAGCAGAGATAGTGGTCATGATTGCCTCTCCACATTGGCGGAATGCCAATATGGGCAAGAGACAGCATAGCCCCTGCATGGAAGCGGAATGGCTCATTCATCAATCATTCACCAAGCGAGGCCTGTTAGGCTTAATTGATCGTTGACATTGCGACGGGTGGGCGAGGCGCTAACCTCAGGGTGGCGAAATGGTCCATTGGGAGAGCGGGCGATGTTTACGGAGCGGGATGTCGTGCTGGAGGGTGTGCAGCCCCTCGATCTTGAACAGTTGCAACTGCTGGCGCGCGGTGCCTCGGCCACAGCTTCGGCGCAGCAACTGGCGCGGATCGAGGCCAAGGGATGGCTCGAGACCATTGGTGGTATTCACCTGATCACCTTGACCGGGCGGACGTTGCTGGAACACCCGCCGGTTGGCGCGTGATTGAACCCACAGAAAACGCAGTCAACAGACCGGCAAGGGGCAGGGTTAAGAAATCGACTCTCGTTAACCGCAAATTAATCTCTTGGCGGTAACCTGACATTATTCAGATTGTTCTGGATTTTGCAGAGTGGTTTCTCCCTCTGTTTGACGCCTCCCTGTTAACTTCGAGAGCGGTTCTTACCGCTCTTTTTCTTTTCCGGGGTGTTTCGCCTCGGTATGGCCCTGATTTTAAAGCTCCTTTCAGCTTGATCGGGCACAAGGGATGACGTTGAACCCGATTGCGCCTAGCATGCGGCGCAGGAGGACCATGGCTTGACCGATGTGAAAGAGACAGGACCGGCGATCGCTATCGGGCCACGTATCGTGGCTTCGGGCGGGTTCGATCTGCTCTATCGGGAGGGCATGGGGCTCATCGAGGATGTCGCATCCTATCTCGATGGCGAGGGGCGCAATGAAAGCCGCCTGCTCGGCCGCGAGGCCTCGTTTCTCTACGCCACCGAATCCATGCGCCTGACCACGCGGCTGATGCAACTGGCATCCTGGCTGCTGCTGCAGCGCGCGGTCAACGAAGGCGAGATCTCGAAGGAAAATGCCCGCTCCGAAAAGGAAAAGGTCAAGTTTTCCGCGACCCCCTCCGAACGCGGTGGCCCGGGCTACGATCACCTGCCGGAAACCCTGAGGCTCTATATCGACAAGGGCGACCGCCTGTTCGACCGGGTGATGCAGTTCGATACGCTCGAACGCGGCAAGATGCCGGAGCTCGACCCGGGCACCGCCAACGGCATTGCCGACCAATTGGCCCGGCTCAAGGCAGCGTTCGGCCGCGCCTAGCGGCATCGCCGCAAAAGAAACCGTTCCTGCGGCAAGCAAAAGTCCCATTCATCCCCCGATCTCTCCAGCTCCAGGATCATACCCTGGCGGCCGGAGGTGGGGATAAGCTTGCCTAGACCTTGAGCTGTTCGAGGCCTGCGGCCGTGAAGGATACGGCGACCTCGGTGATGTCGTAGGTGGTGACCCCTGCAATCATGAAGGGATCGGTGGCGACCAGAGCCTCGATCTCGGCCCGGTCACCCTTGGCGAGGATGAAGCCGCCGGTGCGGGGCACCTTGCGGCCCGAGGCGAGGAAGGTGCCGCCGGCATAGCCGGCCTTGATCCAGTCGATATGGGCGGGAACGTGCTCATCGACCGCTTCGAGCGGGGCAACATAGGTCAGTGTCAGGATGAACATGGCTACCCTCTCGTGGTCCGGTGCATGAAAAAGCCCGGCGCGATGGCCGGGCTTTTTGAATTCATACAGGACTGGCTTAGATGCCGAGGCCCTTGAAGCGCTCCTTGAAGCGCGAGACGCGGCCGCCGCGGTCGAGCAACTGGCCCGTGCCGCCGGTCCAGGCCGGGTGGGTCTTGGGATCGATGTCGAGCTGCAGGGTGTCGCCGGCCTTGCCGTAGGTCGAACGGGTCTCGTACTTGGTGCCGTCGGTCATGACCACAGTGATGGTGTGGTAGTCCGGATGGATATCAGCCTTCATCGGTATCGCCTCAAATCAAACGGGCGCCGTGAGCGCCCGGAGAGCAGTTAAATTCGGTGTTGGCGGCTTCATACAGAAAGCCCGGCTTCTTCGCAAGGGCGCGGGCGCGGCAATTTCGCACCGCCGAAGCTGTTGCCGCCCTCGCGGTCCCGGCCTATATCGGAGCCTCAAGCGCGGCCGGTCAATCCGGTCCCCAAGCAGTGTGGCATGACCGAGCGATGACAGACCAGGCCGTCCCGGTTCAGGCCGAGCCCGAAAAGATTGTGACGTCACCCGTCGTCAATCCCCGCAAGCTGCAGCCGCTGCGCAAGCTTTTGCCGTTCATGCTGCGCTATCCCTGGCAGCTCGGGCTTACCGTTGCGTTCCTTTTGATCTCGACCATCGCCTCTCTGGCTATTCCGGCGGCTTTGGGCGGGGCGATCGACCAGGGCTTTGTGGCGCAGAACCTCGATAATGTCGGCCGCTATGGCTGGCTGATCATCGGCATTGCCGCGATCATGGCGGCGGCGAGCGGCGCGCGGTTCTATTTTATCTCCGTCATCGGCGAGCGGGTGCTGGCCGATCTGCGCCAAGCGGTGTTCGCGCATCTGCTGCGGCTCGATGCGAAATATTTCGATACCCACCGGGTGGGCGAGCTCACTAGCCGGCTCAATGGCGACGTGGCGATGATCCGCGGCGCGGTGGGGTCGAGCTTCTCGCTGGCCCTGCGGTCGACGGTGACCATTATCGGCGCGCTGGTGATGATGCTGCTGACCAGCCCGATCCTGACGCTGGCCGTGGTCGTCGCGGCTCCAGCGATCCTCTTCCCGGTCATCACCTTTGCCCGCCGGCTGCGCGGCATGTCGCGCAAGACGCAGGACGCCCTGGCCGACCTTTCCGCCATGGCCACCGAAATGCTGGGCGCCACGCGCACGGTCAAGTCGTTTACCCAGGAGCCGGTGCAGGCGGCCCATTACGACGAGCGCAGCGAAGCCAGCTATCGCGCCGAAGTGCGGCGGCTGCTGGCGCGCTCGGTGCTGGTCGGCATGGTGATTTTCCTCGGTACGTCGGCCCTGGTGTTCCTTGTGTGGTGGGGCGCCCGGTCGGTGTTCGAGGGCACGGTCACGGCCGGGCAACTGGCGCAGTTCCTCGTCTATGCGCTGATGGCATCGGGGGCGCTGACCAATGTCAGCGAAGTGCTGGGCACGCTGCAATCGGTGGCTGGGGCGACCGAGCGGCTGACCGAAATTCTCGATACCGAGCCGACCATCCGCGAAATCGCCCAGCCGGTAGCGTTGCCGGTGCCGGCATTGGGCACGGTGGCGTTCGAGAAGGTGTCGTTCTCCTATGATGGCGCCGAGCCGGTGCTGCATGGTCTCGACTTTGCCGTGGGGCGCGGCGAGACGGTGGCGCTGGTGGGCGCTTCGGGCTCGGGCAAGTCGACGACGCTGTCGCTGCTGCAGCGCTTCTACGACGTCAGCGGCGGCGTGATCCGCGTCGATGGCATCGACATCCGGCATACCGGGCTGCGCGCGCTGCGGCAGCGCTTTGCCTATGTCGAGCAGGAGCCGACGATCTTTGCCGGCACGATTGCCGAGAATATCCGCTTTGGCAAACCCGATGCGAGCCAAGCCGAGGTCGAGGCGGCGTCGCGGGCGGCGCTGGTGCATGATTTCGTGCAGGACCTGCCGCTGGGCTACGACACGATGGTGGGCGAGCGCGGCGTGACGCTGTCGGGTGGGCAGAAGCAGCGCCTCGCCATTGCCCGCGCCATCCTCAAGAATGCCCCGATCCTGCTGCTCGACGAAGCCACCAGCGCGCTCGACGCCCAGAGCGAGCGGCTGGTGCAGGTGGCGCTGGAGCACCTGATGGCGGGCCGTACGACGCTGGTCATCGCGCATCGACTGGCCACTATCCGCGACGCCGATAATATCCTGGTGCTCGATGGCGGCCGGGTTATCGACCAGGGCACGCATGACCAGTTGGTGGCCAAGGGCGGGCGGTATGCGGAACTGGCCAAGCTGCAGTTCCGGCTGGATGACATGGGGTAGGCCCCAGGCGCGATCGGCAGGCGAGCGGAAGCGCCGCCTCTGATGCGGTTGTGCGACATGGGGCAAGGATCGCCTCGGTGCCGGTCGTCCGGCGAAATGTAAAATGAAGCAAGCCTTGCCCCATGCTGTGCCGGAGGCTCTATGGGGAGGACCGTCTGGGCATGGAGTCCGTTGCCAATACTGGCGGGATGACATTCGCCTGCCCCGCCCGACCCGGGGACGAATCCGGATCCAGATCATCCTCTTGCCACAGGGCCGTGGGCGACCCCACGACCATCCGGCCTCCCCGTGCCGACCGTTCGTCGCGACCGCGCAGCTTGCACGGGGATGGGCGGAGTATGCGCATGGGTTTGGGAGGTGGGGATAAGTTTTGCTGGAGCCGAGTGGAGCTAAAGCCCCTCCCCTCAAGGGGGAGGGAGATGACTGCGAGTTCAGTGCCAACAGACCTTGCCGGCGTGAGCACGCCGTCGCCATTCATCCTTCCGTCAGCTTGAACTCGATCCTGCGGTTGCGCCGATACGCATCTTCGTTCTCGGCTGGATCGAGCGGGGTGAATTCGCCGAAGCCGGCCGCCACCAGGCGGTTGGGGGAGACGCCCTTGGTCACCAGATATTGCGCCACCGAAATGGCGCGGGCGGCCGAGAGTTCCCAGTTGGAGGGGAAGCGGGCGTTGGAGATGGGGCGGATATCGGTGTGGCCGTCGATGCGCAGCACCCAGTTGATATCGGGCGGGATTTCGGTTTCGAGCTGCAGGATGGCGGCGGCCAGGGCGTCGAGATCGGGCGTGCCTTCGGGCGAGATATCGGCCTGGCCGGGCTCGAACAGCACTTCGGACTGGAAGACGAAGCGGTCGCCGACAATGCGCACATCGGCCCGGCCGGCGAGGATATCGCGCAGGCGGCCGAAGAAGTCCGAGCGGTAGCGGCTGAGTTCCTGAACGCGCTGGGCCAGGGCCAGGTTGAGGCGACGGCCGAGATCGGCGATCTGGGTGCGCGATTCCGTATCGCGCGCTTCGGAGGCTTCGAGCGCGGCTTCGAGGGCGCCGATCTGGGTGCGCAAAGCAGCGAGCTGCTGGTTGAGCAGGGTCACCTGGGCATTGGCCTCGTCGGACAGCTCCTGGGCCGTCAGCAACTGGTCTTCGAGCCCGGCAATGGCGGCATCCTTGTCACCCAGGCCGGTGCCGATACCGGCGAGCTGGGTGGTGAGGCTGGCATTGTCGGCCTGGGCAGCGCCCAGGGTGGCGGTCAGGGTGGCCAACTGGCTGGTCAGGTCATCGGAATTGGCGCGCTCGAGCTGCAGCAGGTCGGTGAGTTCGGCAATCTGGCTATTGAGCCGGGATAGCGCCGTGTCGCGGCCCTGCAGTTCCTGGCCCAGGAAGAACTGGGTGAGCATGAACAGGGACAGCATGAAGATGATGACGAGCAAGAGGCTCGACAGGGCGTCGACGAAGCCGGGCCAGTAGTTGGCCTCAATGCGCCGGCGGGAACGGGCTCCCGGCATGGGTCAGTTCCGCCCCTCGTTGTCGCCCTGCGCCAGCACGGCCTCGATCAGGTCGCGCAGCTTCTTGTTGGTCTCGCCCTGTTCGGTGATGTGCTTGCGCAGATCGTCCTGCTCGACGCGGATATGCTTGACCAGGCCATCGATGCCGCGCGCCAGCTCGGCCATGGCGCGGATGGCGTTCTGGCTCGAATTCTGGTTCTGCATGCTGTCGCCGAGGCGGTCGAACATGGCCTGCATTTCGGGGCCGCCGGCATTGGCCTGCATGGCGCTGACGGGGTGATCGAGCTCGGTCATGGAGGTCATCCAGTCTTCGAGATCGGTATAGAAGGCATTCTGCGCCTGGCTGGTCTGGAGATCGAGGAAGCCGAGGACGAGCGAGCCGGCAAGGCCGAACAGCGAGGACGAGAAGGCGGTGCCCATGCCGCCGAGCGGAGCGGCGAGGCCCTCCTGCAAGGTGGCGAACTGGGCGGCGCTATCGCCATTGGAGACGTCGAGCGCGTTGATGACGCCCGCGACCGAGCCCACGGTTTCGAGGAGGCCATAAAAGGTGCCCATGAGGCCGAGAAAGACGAGGAGGCCCGTGAGGTAGCGCGAGGTGTCCTTGGCTTCGTCGAGGCGGTTGCCGACGGAATCGAGGATGGAGCGCATCGAGGTCGGGGTGATCACCGCTTCCCCGATCCGCTCGCGCAGGATGCCGGCGACGGGCGCCAGAAGGATCGGCGGGCGCACATTGGTCGTTGTGCCGTCCTGCAGCGAATTAACCCACTTCACCTCGGGAAACAGGCGGATCACCTGGCGGAAGCTGAGGAAAATGCCGACGAACAGGGCCAGGAAGATCATCGAATTGATGAAGGGGTTGGCCCAGAAGAAGACCACGATATTGGTGAACAGGATCGCGGCTACGAGCCCGACCAGCACCAGAAATATAACGATCTTGACGAGGTAAACGGTTGGGCTGGCCAGGTGGTAGGGATCGTAGCCTTGCGTCATCTTGCCTGAACCTTGCCCCATACGCGCAAATCACAAGCAGGCAGAGTAGTCAGCGCAAGCGGGTCGGGCAATCGGAAAGGTTAACGGCTGATGGAGGCGTGATCGGTGGGCGATCAGCCCTTGGGGATGTAGGGGCCGCCGGTTTCGCCCCAGCCCCATTTGGGCATGGGGGCGTGTTCGGAGACGCTGGCGCCGGGGGCGGAGTTGATGACGGCGACGCGGGTGCCCCATTCGAGGTAGCCGACGAGGGCCGAGGCGAATTCGGGATCGGCGGGCAGGCCCAGATCGGTATAGGTATCGAGCAGCAGGTTGATCCAGCGGCGGCGCATGGCTTCGGTCAGGTGCTTGCCCAGATGGTGGCGCACCATGGCCGGGTGGCCGCCGTGACGTTCGGTGTAGAGCGCCGGACCGCCCAGGACTTCGGCGAGGAACAGGGCCACGTGTTCGGGGTGCCCTTCATCCATGCCGGCAAAGACCGGGCCGAGCAGGGGATCGCTGGGTACACGCCGGTAGAACTCGCTGGTGAGGCGCCGCAGCGGCTCGATGCCGCCGATCCAGTCGTAGAGCGTGGGCGTGGTCATAGCGGGCGGTCTCCTCTGGCGGGGAAGATGGGAATGACGTCTGACGGTGTCAATCAGCGGCCGGGCATGGGATCGTGTTGTCACGGAAGTTTCGTTCGAAGCGATTAGGTGAGGGACCACCGCCCCCGGGGATACGCCGATGCCGCTCGATCCAGACAAACTCGCCACCCACTATGCCAAGAGCCGCAATGCCTTGCCGCCGCGGCACCTGGGCACTCGCTATGATCGGACCGGCGCGTTCCTGCCCGAGGCCGGCAATACCGTGGTTTGCCATCTTGTCGCCGGCTCGGCGACCGAGGCCGTGCTCACCGAAGCGCGGGTACGCTATCGCGGCATGGCCGATGCGGCCAGCCTCGCCTTCACGCCGATCGAGAGCTATCACATGACCCTGTTCCAGGGCGTGATCGAGGGGCGACGCAACTATCCCTATTGGCCGGCCGACATGGCGAGCGACTTGCCCATTGCCGAGACGACGCGGCAGTTCACGCAGCGGCTGGAGCGCTTTCCGGTGCTGCCGGGTTTCAATGTCGAGGCGACGATGGCTTTGCCCACGGGATTGATCGTCGAGGGCGTGACGCCGGCCGATCGCCATGCCATGGCGGCCTGGCGCGATGCCTTTGCCGAAGCGTTCGGCTACCGGCATCCGGACCATGACGGCTACCAGTTCCACATCACCATGGCCTATATGATCGACTGGCTCGATGATGCGGCGCTGCCGGGCTGGCAGGCCATGCTCAACGATGTTTTGGAAGATATCAGGCGGCGCGCGCCGGTCCTCGAGCTGCGGGCTCCGGCCTTCTGCAGCTTCGAGGACATGAACTGGTTCGAGGAACTGCTGGCGTTCGAGGCCAGGCAGCCTGTGGCGGCTACTGGATCGGCTTGAGCTGCTTGAGCAGGGCTGCCTGCAGCGTTTCGTTGCCGGCGACGACCTGGCCGTTCCAGACCGAGCCGGGGCTGCCGGCAAAGTCGGAGACGAAGCCACCGGCTTCCTTGACCATCAACAGCCCCGGCGCCACGTCCCAAGGGGCGAGGCCGGCTTCCCAGATGGCGTCGTAGCGGCCCGAGGCCAGCCAGGCCATGTCCATGGATATGGAGCCCGAACGGCGGATGCCGGCGACGGCGGGGTTGATATGGGCGAGCTGGCGCAGTTGCAGCGCGTCATTGGCGGTGCCCTGCGTCTTGATGCCGGTGCAGACCACGGCATCGGCCAGCGACTTCCGGCCGGCGACGCGCAGGCGCTTGCGGTCGTTGAGCCAGGTGCCACCGCCCTTTTCGGCGGTGTAGAGCTCGTCGAGCACCGGGTTGTAGATCACCGAGGCGACGATCTCGTTGGCGCGCTCGAGGGCGATCGCCACAGCGAAGAGCGGGATCGAGTGCAGGAAATTGGTGGTGCCGTCGAGCGGGTCGATCAGCCAGCGATGCTGGCCGTCGGTGCCGGCAACTTCGCCGCCTTCTTCCATGAGGAAGGCATAGGTCGGGCGGGCCTTGAGCAGCTCGTCATAGACGATCTGTTCGGCGCGGAGGTCGGCCTTCGAGACAAAATCGGCCGGGCCCTTGCGGGAGACCTGCAGGTTTTCGACTTCGTTGAAGTCCTTGGTCAGCGACTTGCCGGCCTTGATGGCGGCGTTGACCATGACATTGAGGATTGCGGAACGTGCCATGATCAGTCGGCCCGGCGCATGTAGGTGGCTTCGGTCGTATCGACGACGATGCGCTCGCCCACGGCGATAAAGGGCGGCACCATGACCTTGAGGCCGTTGCTGAGGATGGCCGGCTTGAACTGGCTCGAAACGCTCTGGCCCTTCTGCACCGGATCGACCTCGGTCACTTCGAGAATGACGTTGGGGGGGAACTTGACGCCGAGTGGGGTGTCTTCGTGCATTTCGAGGGTGATCTTCATGCCGTCCTGTAGGAACGCGGCGCGCTCGCCGACGAAGTCCTTGGCCAGCTCGACCTGCTCGTAGGTGTTCTGATCCATGAAGACCAGGGCGTCGCCCTGCTCGTAGAGATAGGTGAAATCGCGGAATTCCAGATCGACGGTTTCCACCGTCTCGGCCGAGCGGAAGCGCTCGTTGAGCTTGGTGCCGGTCAAGATGGCCTTGAGTTCGACCTGGGCATAGGCGCCGCCCTTGCCGGGCTTGACGTGATCGACCTTGACCGCGACCCAGAGGCGATCCTGATGGTTGACGACGTTGCCGGGGCGGATTTCGTTGCCGTTGATCTTGGCCATTATGCTGCTTTCGGGGTGCGCGAATTATCTGCTGGGCCACGCACGCCGGATGCGGCTGACCTGACGTTGATGGGGCTCTAGGGGCGTGGCGGGCTTATTGCCTCAGAACGCCCTGATGTTCAAGGGTCTTGCGGCTCGGCGGCGTCCGGCGCCTCGTCCGTATCTGTGGGCGCAGGCAGGGCCTCGCCGTCGGGAGTCTGCGTGACTGTCGGGATCGAGAGGATGGTTTCCTCGCTTGGTGGGGTCGAGGGCCAGAAGCGGGCGCGTTCCTCGGCGCTGGCCAGTTCGGCCGCAGGGATGGAGACCAAGAGCCGATCGAGCGAGGGGTCGGAAAGGCCCTGGCGGCGGGCCAGCGCCCGCCACATGGCAGCGTCTTCAAGGCTCAGCGCGACGCCTTCGCCGACGGCGAGAAGCTTGGCATAGCGGTTCTGCGCCACGGCATTGCCGGCATCGGCGGCCCGGGCATACCAGGTCGCGGCGGCCGCGACATCCTTGTCCACGCCCTGGCCGAGATAGAGCAGGGTGGCATAGTCGATCTGGGCGGCGACGAGGTTCTGTTCGGCCGCGAGGGCGATGTAGCGGGCGCCTTCGGTCGGATTAGGGGCGACGCCGGCGCCTTCGATCAGCATGGAGCCGTAGTCGTATTGGGCCTCTGGCAGGTCGGCGTCGGCGGCTTCCTTCATCAGGGTGGCGGCGGTGACGAGGCTGGGCGAGGCATAGATGCCTTCGACATGGAGCAGAGCCATGTTGTATTTGGCGGGGATGTAGCCGGCCTCGGCGGCTTTCTTGAAGAGATCTGCGGCGCGGGCGCGGTTCTTGGGCACGCCAATGCCGTCCTGATAGGCCAGCGCCAGGGCAAAGGTGGCGAGGCGATCGCCGCCATCAACGGCGAGCTGGTACCAGCCGGCGGCGCGCTGGTCGTTCTGCGCGACGCCCAGGCCCTTGGCATAGAGCTCGGCGATCAGGGTCTGGGCGGCGGCGTCGCCCTGCTCGGCGCGCGGCAAAGCCAGTTCGAGCGCGGTGAGGAAATAGCCGCGCTGAAAGGCGCCGAAGGCGAAATCGGTGGGGACGCGCGGCCCGAAGATCTCGTCGGAAATGGCATCGGCCGGGTTGGCCGGCGGCGCCTCTTCCTGCGCCATGGCGCCAAGCGGTGCCAGCGCGAGCAGGGCGGCAAGCAGGAAGCGGCGCATCACGCGGAAACTCCAAGGCTGGCGGCGAGGGCCTGCATGGCCCTGGCCGGTTCGGGCGCCGACCAGACGCTCTGCGACAAAGCCAGGAATTCGGCGCCGCGTGCATCGACGGTTTCCGCGGTGGCGTCGGGCTGGCTCAAGACGGCCGGGACCTCAAAGGTCTGGGCCCACCATTCGCCCAGATCGGCGGCGGTGGCGTCGACCTGGCCATCGGTGCCGCCGAAGAAGACGTAGTCGATATCGAGCTCGCCCGCCGTCATGGCATCGTGGCGGGAATGAAGGTTGCCGGCGCCGACAATCATGGCCGGCTTCAGCGCGCCGACCGCGGCCTTGAGCGCCGCCGGATCGCCGGTGATATGCACGCCATCGGCGCCCAGTTGCCGCGCCAGCGCGATGTCGTCCTCGATCAGCACAGCGCAGCCGGCGCCCTGGCCGACATTGACGGCGACGGCGGCGAGCCTGGCATAGGCCGCACTATCCATGACGCCGCGGGCCACCAGCAGCGCCGAGAATTCGGCGGCGTTGAGCACGGCCATCAGCGTCGCGGGGAAGCTTTCCGGCTCGGCATCGGGAGGGGTGATCAGATAGAGCTGGGGGGCCATGGCGTCCGGGTACTCAAAGCAGGTCTCCTTCTGTCTGCCCATTTTGGCGACAAAGAGGACGACTTTCCAATAGGCTAAGGCCCCAGCCGGCGCAAAGAAAATGCGCGCCCCCTGGGAGGGAGGCGCGCAGGCAGGTGACGTTGGGACGTCAGTAGAAGTCAGGCGGCGCGGTCGAGTTCGCCGGTCCAGTTGCCCAGGGCAGCCAGCGAATTCATGCGGGCGCGGTGGGTGAAGGCGGCCTGGGCCTGCGGGAAATTCTCGCGGCGGCCGGCCCAGGTGCGCAGAGCGACGTTTTGCAGCGCGCGGCCATAGGAGAACGTCATCGGCCAGGGCTTGCCGGAGATCTGGTTCATGGCCGAGAGGTGGGCGGTAGCCTCCTCGTCGGTCTGGCCACCGGAGAGGAAGGCGATGCCGGGGACGGCGGCGGGGACATGCTCGCGCAGCACTGCGACCGTGCGGCGGGCGACTTCCTCGACCGTCGGGCGATCGCGCGAATTGATGCCCGGCAGCACCATATTGGGCTTGAGCAGCATGCCGCCCAGATCAACGCCGGCGAGGCGCAATTCCTTGAAGGTGTTTTCCAGCACGTCGCCGGTGACCGAGGCGCAGCGCTCCAGAGAATGGTTGCCCGGATCGCCATCGCCGACGACTTCGGGCTCCACGACGGGGACGATGCCGGCTTCCTGGCAGAGGATGGCGTAGCGGGCCAAAGCGTGGGCATTGGCGCGGATATTGTTGCGGGTGGGGGCCACGTCATTGATGGTGATGACGGCGCGCCACTTGGCAAAGCCGGCGCCGAGCGCGGCATAGCGCGTCAGGCGCTGGCGCAGGCCATCGAGGCCCTCGGTGATCTTTTCGCCGCTGTCGCCGGGCATGGGGAAAGCGCCGCGATCGACCTTGATGCCGGGAATGACGTCGGTATCGGCGAGGATGGCGCGGAAGGCGGTGCCGTCGGCAGCATGCTGCTCGAGCGTTTCCTCGGTGAGGATGACACCCGAAATGTAGTTGGTCATCGCGTCGGTCGAGCGGAACAGCATCTCGCGATAGTCGCGGCGCAGATCGAGCGAATTGGGCAGGTTGATCTTGGCGAAGCGCTTGGCGATCGTGCCTTCGGATTCGTCGGCGGCGAGGATCCCCTTGCCCGGCTCCATGAGTTTCTGAGCGATGGCATTGAGCGACTTCGTCATGGGCTAACCTCGGATGCTGGAATTGTCCCGAGATTAGACTTTCGTTTTCGGCACCGCGATTAGACGTGTGGTTATGCGACGAAAGGCTAATCTTGTATGGAAGATGTGCTCAGTTGAGCTGTCCGGTCGCCAGCCAGTGCGCGCAGTCCGGGGTCAGGTGTTCGGCGACGATGGCGTCGATGCGGGCGTTGTCGTCGGCGGTGAGCACGTCGCGCCAGCGGCCGTTGGTGCCCTTGTTGATGAAGGATGCGCCGCCCTCCTTGAAGACGGCGTACATGCCTTCCCTCGCGACGGCGAGGCGCCGCACATAGTCGAAGCGGCAATGTTCGAGCACGGCGGGAAAGGTCTCGGGATCGATCTCGATATCGAGAAATTCGGCGATCTCCTTGATCTGGCCGGGCAGGTCGGCCAGCAGATTGGCAAAGTGAACCAGCTTCAGGTTTGGCAGGTGGCGGGCGTCGAACCAGCCCTGGGTGTAGTCCCAGAACGACCAATTGGGGTAGGCGTCGTTTTCGAGCCAGTGGAAGAAGGCCAGGCGCGTATCGGGGTTGGGATAGGTGAATGGCGGCTGGTCGGGATAAAGCGCGCTCAGATAGGCGAGGATGCTCTCGTTGAAGCTCATATGGTGATTGTGCCAGCTCCAGTAGGTGTCGCGGATATCGCGGCCGACCATGATGTATTTAGCGGAGGGCGAATAGACGAGTGCGTCGATCGCCATATGCGACTTGAGATAGCGTCGATGGGTCTGCGCGGCGGCAAGCGCCAGGGCGCCCTCGCGCAGGCGGAATTCGATCCAGGGGGAGCGCTCTTCGCAGTAGATGTCGGGCTCGCCGGAAAAGATCAGTTGCCCGACGATCTGCTGCATCAGGGTGGTGCCGGATTTGGACCATGTCGTGATGACGATGTCATCGTCGCGCATGGCGAAATCGTTCCACGGTCGGGAATCGATGACCCACTGCACCAGTTCACGCTGTTTGACCGGCCAGACCACTCCCGCGGTCGTGTCCTCACCCACCTTGCCCATGCTGCCCCTCCGCGCACGATCGGGTCGATCGTACGCCTGCCGAGGGGCGACGGCAGCTGTACGTTGGTCCAGCGCTAGGGAATGGTCGCGGTTGCCAGCGAGCGGTGGAACCTCGTGTAAGTCTCAAGGCGAGCGACCTGAACGAAGCCGGCTCGCCGCAGCACTGCCTCGCTGGCGGTGTTGCCATGCGTCACGCCAGCAAAGATTTCGGTGGCGCCCAAGGACTGGGCGGCGTGCGCCACAAGGGCATTGAGGGCCATGGTGGCATAGCCTCGACCGGTGGCACCGTTTGCCAGCCAATAGCCCAAACCGTATCTGGGCGGATCAACCGCAACCAGATCCATGCGTCCAACCAGAATGTCGTCCACAAACAGGCCGTACCGGAGTGGGTCCGGGTGTTGGAGCTGCGTCTGCAGGGCGCTGAGACTGGTTTCTACCAGCTCCTTGTGGTCGCCATGCGCGGTCAGGTGCGCCCGGTTTTCGTGAACCAGCCGATAGAGGTTCTCTGCATCGGACTGGTCCAGCACTTCCAAGCGGAGTGCCGGCCATTCGGTGCCGATCATCATCCGGCAATGCGGGGTGACGTCACTTCTTCAGCGCTTCGACGCCGGGCAGGGGCTTGCCTTCCATCCATTCGAGGAAGGCGCCGCCAGCGGTGGAGACGTAGGTGAAGGCGTCCTTGACGCCGGCATGGGCGAGGGCCGCGACGGTGTCGCCGCCGCCGGCCACCGAGACCAGCTTGCCATCATGGGTGCGCTTGGCGACGTGCTTGGCGAGCGCCACGGTGCCGGCATCGAAGGGGTTCATCTCGAAGGCGCCCATCGGGCCGTTCCAGACCACGGTATGGGCGTCGTCGATGGCGCCCATGATGCGCTCGAGCGAGGAGGGGCCGATATCGAGGATCATGCCGTCATTGTCGATGGCGTCGACGCCATAGAGGCGGGTGGGGGTATCGGCCTTGAAGTGCCAGGCGACGACCGCATCGATCGGCAGGATGATGGCGCAGCCGCTGTCGACGGCCTTGTCCATGATGCGCAGGGCGGTTTCGGCGAGGTCCTTTTCGGCCAGCGACTTGCCCACGGCATAGCCCTGGGCATGCAGGAACGTATTGGCCATGCCGCCGCCGATGACGAGACCATCGACCTTGGTGACGAGGTTTTCGAGGAGGTCGATCTTGGACGAAACCTTGGCGCCACCGACGATGGCGACCACGGGCTTCCTGGGCTTGCCGAGGCCGGCTTCCAGCGCTTCGAGCTCGGCCTGCATGGCGAGGCCCGCGGCTGACGGCAGCAGGCGGGCAAGCGCTTCGGTCGAGGCATGGGCGCGGTGGGCGGCCGAGAAGGCGTCGTTGACATAGACGTCGCCCAGGCTCGCCATGCGCTTGGCGAGTTCGACGTCATTGGCTTCTTCGCCCGGGTGGAAGCGGGTGTTTTCGAGGATCAGCACCGAGCCGGATGGGGCAGACTCGATGGCCTGGCGGGCCGCCGATACGTCGTTCCAGTCGGTCGCGACGAAGCCGACGGGGTGGCCGGTTTCATTGGCGACGGCTTCGCAGACCTGCTCGAGCGAGAATTCGGGATCGACCTTGCCCTTGGGGCGGCCGAAATGGCTCAGGAGGATCGCCTTGCCGTCGTGCTTGACGATTTCGCGGATGGTAGGGACCAGCCGCTCGATGCGGGTGGCGTCGGTGACCTTGCCGTCAGCGACCGGCACGTTGAGATCGGCCCGGAGCAGCACGCGCTTGTTCGTCAGGTCGAGCTCGTCGAGGGTTTTGAAGGTCGCGGACATAGAAAAGTCTCCCGGGTATAGGCCGTCGCCGTGGCGTAGCAGAGCCACGCGGACGGGGGAAGCTCAAGCGGGAGAAATCTCTTGGTGGTCAGGGATGCAGCAGCACCCGGCGGATCAGGTCACCCAGGAGGAAGAGCGGCAGGCCGAGCAGGGTGAGGCAGACCAGGCGGCCGAGGTCATCGACCAGCACGTGGCGGGCGAAGCCATCGCTGGGCCAGGCGGCGAGGCCGACGCGGCGGCGGATCAGCCGGTCGCGCAGCAGGACGAGGCCGGCGGTCAAGGCGGGTGGCACCACCAGCATGGCGGGCTGTCCGGCGAAACCGATCAGCACCGAGGCGATGGGCAGGCCGGCGAGAATCCGGCGCAAGATATGGAACATGGCTGTGCCCCCACGACGAAACACCGTGGTTCTAGGCTGATTTGATGACTCTGCCGCGACAGCGATCAATCGGCCTTGGCCAGCATGGCCATGGCGGCAGCGGCCTTGGCCTCGGTGCCGAATTCGGGCGATTTCAGCACCTTGCCGCTGACGAGGCGGATGGCGAGGCAATAGGTTGCGGGGCGGCTGTCCCAATCGGAGGTTTCGAGGGTGATCGCGGCGATGTTGGCGGGCGTATAGTGCTGTTGCGCCCGGACGCCGCGCAGGGACTGGTGGATGGTCAGGTGCCCCGGTTCGATGCGCCAGGCTTCGTCGGGCCCGAACAGGGCGCCCAAGGCGAGGCCGCCGCCGGCGCACAAGGCAATGGCCATTATCAGCCCGAAGAAGGGCGTGACGATCGATAGCGGCCAGACGGCGCCCCAGAGTTCGGCGAGGGCGACGCCGCCGATGGCCAGACCGAAGGCCGCAAGTCCCCAGCGCAGGAAGGCCGGCGTGAAGCGGGAAATCTCGATGGGCTCGGAAACCGAAGTCGTCATGCCCTGGACCATAGCGACGAGCGCTTAACCCAACCCTGCACGGGCGCGCAAAATTGCGTCTAGCCGATGCGTTCGAAGAGGTCCGGATAATTTACCACGAGCCTGTCGGCATCGACTTCCAGCACGCGTTCGAAGCCATCTGCGTTCTGGAAGCGGAAGTGGGTGGCGTCGAGCTGGGTATAAATCTGTTCGTCGCGCCGCACGGTCATTTCATCGCCGTCGATCCAGGCCATGGCGAAACGCTGCGGCTCGCCGAGCACCCACTGGCACCGCCACATGGGCAGCGAATTGGTGAGCGGGGTCGGCCAGAGATCGATGTCGAGGCAGTGGCGCAGGGCCGGCAGGGGTTCGGCGCGATCATCGGACCAGTTGCCTGATCCATCGGAGAAGAGCTCGAGCACCTTGCCATCGGTGCGCTCGATCCTGATGGTGCGCACGCGCTCGGTATCGTCGAGCTTGATGCGGTAGAACAGGCCATAGTCCGGCGTGACGATGGCGCCGCGAATACGCGTGTCGCGCGGCGTCGAGATGACGTGGCAATGCTCCAGCGTCACGGGATCGAGCCCGCGCCAGCGAATGGTACGATCAAGGCTCATGATGCACGCCTGCCCCGTCTTTGCGGGCCAAGAAATAGAGGCTGTTCGGGTGATCTGGCAAGCATCGGATCAGCCCTGGCGCACCGGTTGGCGCAGGATGGTCCGGAGCTTGGCCGGGGCGGTGCGCCTGGCGTCGCTGAGGTAGATTTCGTGGTGGTGGCCGTTGAAGGCAAGGCCGCGGCTGGGCATTTCGACATCGTGCAGATGGGCCAGCACGGGCCCTTCGTCGTCATAGCTGCCGATATGGAGGACTTGCAGGCACTGCCCCTCGTCGTGGCGCGTATGCCGCAAGCTTTCCGGCGGTTTGCTCGTGGCTTTCCTGCTGGTTTTGGCGACGGCGGCTTCGACCATGTCGGGCGTGATGAAGTCGGGCGTCATGATCATCATGGTCCAGCGCCAGTTGTCCTTGCGGCGGGCGACGAAGTCGGCCGGGTCGTCGGTCCACCACAGGCCCTCGAGTGGCGGCACGACATAGTCGTTGCCTTGCGCCTTGGACGCGAACTTGAGCGCGTAGCTGGTGGAGTAGAGCCATTCGATGGCGGTCTGGTAGGCCGGGGCGGTGTTGGGATTGCCGGCGCCATCCACCATGAGGAAGGTCATGGGCGGGATGTGGATGAGTTCGATGGTGGTGGTGGCGCGATAGCTGTCGATGGTTTTTCGAAAGTCGGTTTTGTCCATGGCCTGCTCCTACCTGCAGCGGTGCGTTTGACTCACCCCCACCCTTGATCCCTCCCCACAAGGGGGAGGGAGACGAAGAACATTGGCCTCAGAGCTGGCGCCTCCCTCCCCTTGATGGGGAGGAATCGAGGGTGGGGTGGGGCCACGAACACGGAATTCCGTCGCACTACATGAGCACAAGGCAGCTGTCAGACCATGTCAGCACAAACAAAAAGCCCCGCCGCGGAGCGACGGGGCTGATTGATTGTGGCTGCGTTTGCCTTAGAGCGTCTTGCCCAGGGCGACGGCCGTGTCGGCCATGCGGTTGGAGAAGCCCCATTCGTTGTCGTACCAGGCCAGGATCGACACGAAATTGCCGCCCATCACCTTGGTCTGGTCGAAGGCCAGGGTCGAGGAGTGGCTGTCGTGGTTGAAGTCGATCGAGACGTTGGGCTGGGTGGTGTAGCCCAGGATGCCCTTGAGCTCGCCATCGGCATACTTCTTGATCGCAGCGTTGATCTCGTCGGCGGTCACATCGCGCTTGGCGATGAACTTGAAGTCGACGCAGGAGACGTTCGGCGTGGGAACACGGATCGACACACCGTCTAGCTTGCCCTTGAGGTCGGGCAGCACCAGGCCAATGGCCTTGGCGGCGCCGGTCGAGGTCGGGATCTGGCTCAGGGCAGCCGCGCGGCCGCGATAGAGATCCTTGTGCATGGTGTCGAGGGTC
Source organism: uncultured Devosia sp. (assembly GCA_966212275.1). Taxonomy (GTDB): domain Bacteria; phylum Pseudomonadota; class Alphaproteobacteria; order Rhizobiales; family Devosiaceae; genus Devosia. The sequence goes on along the minus strand of CBIHQV010000009.1, from coordinate 17,036 downwards.
GGCTGGTCACCGGTATAGGAATGGATGGTGGTCATCATTCCCTTTTCGATGCCGAATTCCTTGTGCAGCACATAGGCGACGGGCGCCAGGCAGTTGGTGGTGCACGAGGCGTTCGAAATCACCACGTCGTCCTTGGTCAGGCTCTGGTGGTTGATGCCGAAAACGATGGTCTTGTCGGCGCCGTCGCCGGGGGCCGAAATGATGACCTTCTTGGCGCCGGCCTTGAGGTGGGCGCTGGCCTTTTCCTTGGAGGTGAAAATGCCGGTGCATTCAAGGGCGATATCGACGCCCATGGCCCCATGCGGCAGCTCGGCCGGATCGCGCACGGCGGTCACCTTGATCGGGCCGCGGCCCACGTCGATGGTGTCGCCGGCAACGGTCACGGTGCCGTTGAAGCGGCCATGCACGCTATCGAAGCGGAAGAGGTGGGCATTGGTCTCGACCGGGCCGAGATCGTTGATGGCCACGACTTCGATATCGGTGCGACCGGATTCGATGATGGCGCGCAGGACGTTGCGGCCGATGCGGCCAAAACCGTTGATGGCGACGCGGATTGCCATATTAGACGCTCCTAGGGAGGGAGTTAGGAAGGGAGGGCAGCGCCCTCTTACAACTGTGCGGTGACGGCTTCAACAACGGCTTTGGGCGTAATGCCAAAGTGCTCATAGAGCGCGTCGATCGGGCCGGAAGCGCCGAAGCTGTGCATGCCGACAAAGCGACCCTTGTCGCCCAGCAGCTTGCTCCAGCTCATCTCGATACCGGCTTCGATGGCGACGCGAACCTTGGCATTGCCGTAGAGCTCGGCCTTGTAGGCGTCGGACTGCTTGGCCAGCAGTTCCATCGAGGGAACCGACACCACCTTGGCGGCAATGCCCTGCTCCTTGAGCAGCGCCAGGGCCGAGACGGCGATGGTGACTTCCGAGCCCGTAGAGAAGATGACGACGTCTGCGGCCTTGTCGCCGGCGATCACGTAGCCGCCCTTGGCCGAGAGGTTTTCGGCCTGATATTCGGTGCGCAGGGCCGGCAGGTTCTGGCGGCTGAGGGCCAGGATGGACGGCGCAGAGGTCGATTCCAGCGCGAGCTGCCAGCATTCGAGGGCTTCGACGGCATCGGCCGGACGGAAGACCAACAGGTTCGGGATGGCGCGCAGGGCGGTCAGGTGTTCCACCGGCTGGTGGGTCGGGCCGTCTTCGCCGAGGCCAATCGAGTCATGGGTCATGACGTAGATCGAACGCTGTTCCATCAGCGCGGCAAGGCGGATGGCCGGGCGGGCATAGTCGGTAAAGACCATGAAGGTGCCGCCATAGGGAATGAGGCCGCCATGGAGGGCGACGCCGTTCATCGCGGCGGCCATTTCATGCTCGCGGATACCGTACATCATGTAGCGGCCGGCATAGTTGTCGGCCTGGAACGGGATCATTTCCTTGGTATTGGTCAGGTTCGAATGCGTCAGGTCGGCCGAGCCGCCCAGCGTTTCGGGCAGGACGGCATTGATGACGTCGAGGGCCATCTGGCTGGACTTGCGGGTCGCGACCTTGGGCTTGTCCTCGACGAGCTTCTTCTTATAGGCGTCCATTGCCGACTTGAACTCGGCCGGCAGGTCGCCCTTCATGCGGCGTTCGAATTCGGCCTTGTTGGACGAGGCGGCGAGGCGCGAAGCCCATTCGCCGCGCACGTTCTGCGAGCGGGTGCCGGCAGCGCGCCAGGTGGCGAGAATTTCGGACGGGATTTCGAAGGCAGGATAGGTGATGCCGAGCGCCGCCTTGGCGCCGGCCAGTTCCTCTGCGCCGAGCGGGGCGCCATGCACCTTCTCGGTGCCGGCCTTCTTGGGGGCGCCGAAGCCGATGGTGGTCTTGGCAGCGATGAGGGTCGGCTTGTCGGACTTCTTGGCGGCGAGCAGGGCGGCCTCGATGGCGTCCTGATCATGGCCGTCGATCTCGATGGTGTTCCACTGCACCGCCTTGAAGCGGGCGATCTGGTCGGTCGAGTCGGAGTTCGACACGGCGCCGTCGATGGTGATCGAGTTGTTGTCCCAGATGACCGTCAGCTTGTTGAGCTTGAGGTGGCCAGCCAGGGCGATGGCTTCCTGGCTGATGCCTTCCATGAGGCAACCGTCACCGGCGAGAACCCAGGTGTGGTGATCGACGATGTCGGAGCCGAATTCGGTGGCCAGCTTGGCTTCGGCGACGGCAAAGCCAACCGAATTGGCGAGGCCCTGGCCAAGTGGGCCGGTGGTGGTCTCGATGCCCTGGGCGAAATGGTATTCCGGGTGGCCGGCGGTCTTACTGCCGAGCTGGCGGAAGTTCTTGACCTGGTCGATGGTCATGTCCTCGTAGCCGAGGAGGTAGAGCGAAGAATAAAGCAGCATCGAGCCGTGGCCGGCCGAGAGGATGAAGCGGTCGCGGTCAGCCCACTTGCTGTCTGCGGGATCGAACTTCATCACCTTGGTGAACAGCACCGTGGCGATGTCGGCGCAGCCCATGGGCAGGCCGGGATGGCCGGAATTGGCTTTCTCGACCGCGTCCATGGAGAGGGACCGGATCGCATTGGCCAAGTCGTTTTGCTGGGCGGTGTTCGTCATCGGGCTCGCGCTTTCATCAGGGCTGGAAATCTGGGGAGAAGAGGCGCCGAAAGCCTCCTCCCAAAGGCGGGTTCGAGGCATAACAGGTTCGCCTATCGTGTCAATGACAGCGCCACCGCCCGCCATGGCCAAAAGGTTGCATTGCGGCGAGCGCTGGGGCACCCTGAGCGCGCTGGAATCGCCGTAGGCAGAGGACCGTAGTAGCAATGAGTGAGACGGAACTTGAAGACGGACTGACTGCCGCCTCGGCGCGCTTCGATCGCGCCATGGCGCGGCTGGACCAATCGGTGCGCAACCTGTCGACGCGCCTGCGCCAGCATAATCGCATCGAGGTGGATACGCAGCGCCTGGTGCATGAGCGGAGCCGCCTGGCTACGGAACTCGACAAGACCGCCGCCCGGGCCAAGCGGCTCGATGACAGCGCGCATGACGTGTCGCGGCGCCTCGTCGAGGCGATGGAGACGGTCCGCGAAGTGCTGGCCAAGGCGGAGTAGCGCAGTGCCCGAAGTCAATGTCGAGATCAACGGCCGCAAATACCGCATGGCCTGCGAAGAGGGCCAGCAGCAGCACCTGATCGGGCTGGCCGAACGGTTCAACACCCATGTCGAGAGCCTCAAGGGCGCGGTGGGCGAAATCGGCGACAACCGGTTGACCGTGATGGCCGGCATTGCGGTGGTGGACGAGCTGGCCGAGGCGGAGCGCAAGATCAAGGCGCTCGAGACCGAAGTGCTGGTCTTGACCCGGGCCGGGCAGGAAGTGGCTGCCGAGATCGAAGCGCTGGAGGCCAAGTTCGCCACCAAGCTCAGCGACGCCGCCAAGGCGCTCGAAGGCGTGGCCGGCGCGCTCGACGAAGCGGCCCCGGTGCCGCAGGGCTAGCGGGCGGCGCTGTCCCAACTGTCCATGAAGGCCTGTTCGAGGTCCATGGCCTCGAGCATTTCCCGCACGATGGTGTCGTCCAGCTCGCCTGCGTCGCGGGCGGCGATGAGCCTGTTGCGCCGCGCTTCCAGCAGCAGCTTGCCGAGTTTCAGCGCTTCGCTCTGATCAAAGCCTGGCCGTTGCTGGCTACCGGTGTCAGCAGCGGCAGCCTGCTGCGTCCTTTGCGCCATGAGATAGGCCAGGCGCTGGCTTGCCGGCGCCGGGTTGGCGGCGCGATAGGCATCGAGCGCTTCGATGGTGGCGGTCTGCGCCAGGGTGGTCGCCAAATCGTGCTGCTCGGCCTCGAGCTTTGCATCGCCCGGGTCGGTGACGTCGAGCCGCTTGATCAACCAGGGCAGGGTCAGGCCCTGCAGGAGCAGGGTGCCGATGGTCACGAGGAAGGCCAGCGCCACGATCGCCTCGCGATCGGGGAAATCGGCGCCCGAGGCGGTCAATACGGGAACACCGGCGGCGGCTGCCAGCGTCACCACGCCGCGCATGCCCGTCCAGGACAGGACGATGTTTTCTTTCCAGGTCAGGGGGCGCTGTTGCATGCGGATGAGCTGTTCCTGCTCTACCTTGCGGCCGCGGCGGGCGAGGCGCGCTTCGAACCGCGCCCATTCGGCCGGATCGCTCAACCGGCGGACCAGCGCCGCATGGCGCCGGCGGGCGATGACGGACGAGCCGAAGATCCAGGCAAAGCGGACCAGGGTGATGACGACGAGAAGCGCGGCGGCAGCGGCGGCCAGCGGCAGCAGTTCAAACCCGGCCTCGTTGGCATCGGTAATAACGAAGCGCAGTTGCAGGCCGATATAGGCAAACACGAAGGTCTCGAGCAGCGTATCGAGGCTGCGCCAGAACTGGCTTTCCTGCATGCGCTCGGCATAGCCCGATTGCACATTGTGGTGCCCGAGCGAGAAGCCGGCCGCGACCACGGCGAGGACGCCCGAGGCATGGAGTTCCTCGGCCAGCAGGTAGGCGGCGAACGGCACGATGATGGAGACCGCCGTCGCCAACGACGGATTGCCCAGCCGTCGCCGCGCCACCTGGGCCAGGTTGCCCAGCAGCACGCCAAGGACGATGCCGACCGCTGCTGCATAGAGAAAATAGAGGATGATATTGTCGATGAAGGCGTGCGTGCCGCTGGCACTGGCGACCAGCACGGCAAACAGAGTCAGCGCCGCGGCGTCATTGATGAGGCTTTCGCCCTTGAGCACGGTCATCAGCGCCACCGGCAGCGCCGAGCGGCGGCCGATGGCGATGGCGGTCACCGCATCAGGCGGGGCGATGACGGCGCCGAGGACGAGGGCGGCGATCGGCGCCATGCCCGGCACGATGATCACCGACGCCATGCCCACAATGGCGGTGGTGGCGAAGACCAGGAAGACCCCGAGATTGGTGATGGAGCCCATGCGCCGGGTGAATTCGGCAAAGGAGAAATCGCGGGCCGCCGAGAACAGCATGGGCGGCAGCACGACGCTGAGAATGATCTCCGGCTCCAGTTCGAGCCGCGGCATGCCGGGAATGAAGGAGGCGAGCAGCCCCACCATGGCCACCAGCAGCACGGGCTGGAAATTGCGCCGCTCGGCAAAGGCGGTGATGGCGATGGCCACGATGATGACGATGAGAATATGCGCGAACATCGATGGCCCTCCGACCAACAGATAGTGGTGTTGCCGCGCGGCGGCGGCAAGGTCAAACTTGGCAAAGATTGCCAATGGGCTTAGATTGTCGCGAAAGGAGACCTGCCATGGCCACGATGAACGTTTCCCTGCCCGATGCGATGAAGCAATGGGTCGAAGACCAGGTCGCTACCGGCCGGTATGGCAATAGCAGCGATTATGTGCGCGACCTGGTGCGGCGCGACCAGGAGCGGGCGGAGGCGCGCGACGAATTCGATCGCCTCGTGCAGGAGGGAATCGACAGCGGCATAAGCGACTTGAGCCTGGATGAAATCTTCGCAGAGGCCCGCCGCTTGAGCACTGACGGAAGCAAAGCGTGAAGCTTAAGCTAACGCCTCGCGCGATCGCCGATCTCCAGCGCATCTATGTCGAAAGCGCACGCAGCTTCGGCATTTCGCAGGCGGACTCCTATCAGTCCGGGTTGCGGAACAGTCTCGACCTCATCGGCGAGCATCCTTTGCTGGCGCGGGAGCGCACGGGCTTTCGTCTGCCAGTGCGTATCCATCCCTACGAGTCGCATGTCATCGTCTATCTGGTGGCTGACAGCGTTGTGGTCGTCCGCATCCTGCACGCCCATCAAAACCTTCGCAGAATCCTGTAGCGCTCTTTGCACCGGCAACCAAAGCGCCTATATCTCGTTTGCTGCCCGGCGCGTGATGGATACCTTTATCCCCGGGGCCTTAACGATCCTAAGGGAGCTGTCCCTGACTGGGCTCCTGGGCTCAGACAAACGGCGCCCACCTACGTAAAGTAGGTTCCCGGGATCGTGTATCCCACGGCCAGGGCGGCACCTTATTTTCTGAGCAGGTTGCAGTACGCCCCATGGTTGACGAGTTGATCGAAGAAGCCAAGGCGGCGCTGCGGACGAGGGCCCGGGCCGCGAGGGCGTCGCTCGATCACGGTGAGCGCGCCGATGCCGCCGTTGCGGCCGCCCGGCACTTTTTCAATGCCATTGCGCTGCAGGCGAGCGACGTCGTCGCCGCCTATTGGCGCATTCGCGACGAGCTCGATTGCCAGCCGATACTGGTCAAGCTGATGGACAGCAACCAGAAGGTGGTACTGCCCGTGGTGCTCGGCCCCGAGGAGCCGCTCGATCTGCGAGTCTGGGAGCAGGGTGCTTCGCTCTATGAATCCGGTTTTGGTACGCTGGCGCCGTCGGAGCTGGCGCCGCGCGCCGAACCCGATATCGTCATCATGCCGCTGCTGGGTTTTGACAGCCGCGGCACGCGCCTGGGCTATGGCGGTGGCTATTACGACCGGACGCTCGCCAGCATGACCAAGAAGCCCAAGCTGGTCGGCCTCGCCTTTGCGGCGCAGGAGCTCGATCGCATTCCGCGCGAAGCCCATGACGTGCCGCTCGATATCATCGTCACCGAGGCCGGTGTGCGCCATTTCGGCGCTTCGGCATGAGGTTTCTGTTTCTGGGCGACGTGGTGGGCCGTTCCGGCCGGGATGCAGTTGCCGAACGGCTGCCAGGGATCATCGAGCGCTACAAGTTCGATTTCGTGGTCATCAATGGCGAGAATGCCAGCCACGGACGCGGGCTGACCGAGCCGCATTTCCAGGGCCTGCGCGATGCCGGGGCCGATATCGTGACGCTGGGCGATCACGCCTTCGACCAGCGCGATACGCTGAGCTATATCGAGCGCGAGAATACGCTCATCCGCCCCATCAACATGCCATCGGGCACGCCGGGGCGCGGCGCCATGTTCGTCGAGGGCCGCAATGGCCATCGCGTGCTGGTCGTCAATGCGCTGGGTCGGGTGTTCATGGGGCCGGCCGATGATCCGTTCCGCGCCGTCGAGGCGGCGGTGGCGGCCTGTCCGCTGGGCGAGCAGGCCGATGCAATCATCGTCGATTTCCACACCGAGGCGACCTCGGAGATCCAGGGCATGGGCTTTTTCATGGATGGCCGGGTCAGCCTTGTTGTCGGCACCCATACCCATATCCCAACGTCGGACCAGCGCATCCTCAAGGGCGGCACGGCGCTGATGGCGGACGCCGGCATGTGTGGGGACTTTGATTCCATCATCGGCGTCGATAGCGAAGAGCCGCTCAACCGGTTCCTTACGGGCATCGCCAATGGGCGCTTTACCCCGGCGGAAGGCGAGGCGACGCTGTGTGGCGTGGCCGTGGAAACCGATCCACGCTCCGGGCTGGCCACCAAGGTGCTGCCGGTGCGCATTGGCGGCACGCTGGCTCAGGCCGAGCCGCTGTTCTGAAGTCAGAGGGCGGAGCCGCCCCTAGCTATCTGGTTGGGTGGTCGCGCGGCCCTTTGCCAGAAACAGGTATAGGCTGCCGGCCAACATCGCGAAAATGGCTACTGCTGGCGCGATGAGCAGCACTACCGTCAGGGCAATATTGGCGCCAATCAGGTATTGAGGCGGGTAGCCGATATGGCGCAGCCGCTTGACCTGAACTGCCATCGTTGGCCAGGCCGTCAGCAGATATCCCGTCAGCGTGGCTCGTCCTTTGGCCAGGTCAAGATCGGCGCGGTTCCAAACCTCGCCGTCGTTGGTGGGACCGACCATCAAGGCGGAGATCACGGGTGTGATGACGAAGCCGGCCAGCACGATGACCAGCAGGGCCAAAGCGTATTCCTGACGCGTTAGATAGCCTCGCCATCCGAAAAAGCACCAGACCAAGCTTTGCATCGTTTTCTCCTGATCCGATCTTTAGGGAACGGCCGCTGGCCCGATAAGTCGATTTCGGCGAACTGGTTATCGCTTTGCTGCCTTGTCCTTGACGGCAGATCGTCCGCAGCCCGCTTCACAAGTCCCGCGTGCTTGCCTATAACGCGCCACCAATCCAGCATTCTTTCGAACGAGGGGAGTGACCGATGGCCGGCCATTCACACGCCAAAAACATCATGCACCGCAAAGGCAAGTCCGACGCGGTGCGCTCCAAGATCTTCTCCAAGCTGGCGCGCGAAATCACCGTCGCGGCCAAGCTCGGCATGCCCGATCCGGCCTTCAATGCGCGCCTGCGCCTGGCGGTGGTCAACGCCCGTTCGCAGTCCATGCCCAAGGACAATATCGACCGCGCCATCAAGAAGGCGATCGGTTCGGATGGGGAGAACTATGACGAAATCCGTTACGAGGGTTATGGCCCGGGCGGCGTCGCCATCATCGTCGAGACGTTGACCGACAACCGCAATCGCACCGCCTCCAATGTCCGCTCCTATTTCTCCAAGAGCGGTGGCGCGATGGGTGAAACCAACTCGGTCGGCTTCATGTTCGACAAGGTTGGCGAGATCACCTATCCGCTCAAGGCCGGCTCGGAAGACAAGATCATGGAAGCCGCCATCGAGGCCGGCGCCGACGATGTCGAGAGCGACGAAGAAGGCCACTATGTCACCACCTCGTTCGAGGCGATGGTGGAAGTTGCGGCGGCGCTCGAAAAGGTGCTGGGCGAGGCTGAATCGGTCAAGGCCGTGTGGAAGCCGCAGACCAATGCGCCGATCGATGCCGACAAGGGCGCGTCACTGATGAAGCTGATCGCCACGCTCGAAGAAGACGATGACGTGCAGAACGTCTATACAAACTTCGAAATGAGCGACGAAGAAGCCGCCAAGCTCGAAGGCTGATCGCTTCTGACGAGATGTGTGGGGGCGGTGCCTGGTGGCGCCGCCCTTTTTCATGCGCTGCGCTTGAGGTCGATGACCGGGTGGTCGTTGACATGCACCACGGTCACGCGGTTGCGGCCGGTCTGCTTGGCGCCATAGAGGCGTTGGTCGGCAATGCGGAACAGTTCGGAAAAGCCGGCAGGGCCATCGAAGGCGACCCCACCAATGCTGACCGATAGCGGGCGCTGTTGTCCGTGGGGTGCGAAGACGGCGAGGTTGACCGAGCGGCGGATGCGTTCGGCAACGGCTTCGGCGCCGCGCTGGTCGACATCGGGCAGATAGACGCCGAACTCTTCGCCGCCCATGCGGCCGACGAGATCGCCTTTGCGCAGGATGGTGCGGATGGAGCGGGCGATGATGGTCAGGGCCTCATCGCCGGCATCATGGCCGAACAGGTCATTGATGGATTTGAAATTGTCGGCATCGATCATCAGCAGCGCCCCATTGGCGCCGTAGGGCCGATGGGCAAGCAGCGAGCCGACCTTGCCGGTAAAGGCGCCGCGGTTGAGGCAGGCCGTGAGGCTATCGGTGCGGGCGACGAGGCCCAGCCGCAGGTTGGTGATGGCGAGGCCACGCACCCGGATGCTCATGTAAAAGAACAGCGGCAGCGCCAGCATGACGGGGAGGATGACCGCGCTGATGATGGAGCGGTGCAGGGCGGCCGAGCCCAGATCACCAAACATCAGGGCGTTGAAGGTTACCGAGATCAGGACGCAAGCCGCGGTGCCGAACAGGGTCCAGCGGCCGACGCTGGACCAGCTTTGCAGGGCAGTCAAAGTCTTGGAAGGCATCATTGCAATTCTCTTGGCTTTGAAAGGGCGCATCCGCCGCCCTGGCTGGCAGGAGAGACGGTGCGGCGCGGCTAAAATGGAACGGACGGTCAGACGGTCGGGCTCTCCATCAGGCGGCCTGCTTCATGGCGACGCGGTCGCGGCCGTATCTTTGAAATCGTGGAGGGACCGGGCGGCGAAGCGACAGGGCTCGCCGAGATGCCCGCAGAGAGCGGGCGAGGCAGGGCGCCGGACGCGAAGACGGCGCCAGCGTGATCGTCTCGGCGCGCCGATAGCGGCGCAGCCAAGCTCGCTTCGGGAGGTCCCGATGAAGTTCCGTCATGATACGCCCCTGCATTCCCGGGGAGGAAACTACGGGGCACGGCTTGAAGATGGTGTTTGCGTGATCGGCGCGATTTTATCTATTCGGGCTTTTCCACCGCATCCGTTGCCTTTTTGTTCACATAGGCCTTGGTAGGCTGGCGGCGCTTGCATAAGGATGTGCGCATGAATGCTGCGACCCGAATCATTGGAATCGACCCCGGTCTCCGCCGCTGCGGCTGGGGGGTGATCGAGACATTGGGCAACCGGCTGACCTTCGTGGCGGCGGGCACGGTGACGCCGCCGGTCGATGGGTCGCTGGCCGAACGGCTGGCGATCCTCTTTGCAGGCCTGGGCGAGGTGCTGGACCGCTTCACGCCCGACGAGGCGGCGGTGGAGGAAACCTTCGTCAATGCCGGGGCACGCTCGGCGCTGATTCTGGGCCAGGCGCGCGGCGTGGCCCTGCTGACGCCAGCGGCGCGCGGCCTGCCGGTGGCCGAATATGCCGCCAACCTGGTCAAGAAATCGGTGGTCGGCACGGGCCATGCCGACAAGGGACAGATCCAATTGATGGTCAAGACACTGCTGCCTGCGGCGGATTTCAAGGGCGCCGACGCGGCGGATGCGCTGGCCATCGCCATCTGCCATGCGCATCACCGCGTATCGAACCAGCGGCTGAGGGCCCTGGCATGATCGGCAAACTCAAGGGGCTGGTGGACAGCTTTGGCGACGACCATGTGCTGATCGATTGCGGCGGCGTCTGCTACGAGGCTTTTTGCTCGAGCCGCACGCTGCAGGCCTTGCCGCGGGTCGGCGAGGCGGCGGTGGTGTTCATCGAGACCATCGTGCGCGAAGACATGATCCGGCTCTATGGCTTTTCGAGCGAGGCCGAGAAGGGCTGGTTCAATTTGCTGATGACCGTGCAGGGCGTCGGCGCGCGTGTGGCTTTGTCCATTCTTTCGGTGCTGTCGCCATCGGAACTGTCGAGCGCGGTGGCGTTGCAGGACAAGGCGATGATCGGCCGGGCCAATGGCGTCGGTCCCAAGCTCGCCGTCCGCCTCGTGACCGAACTCAAGGGCAAGGCGCCGACCGGGCCGGGCATCGATGCCGGTACGCTGGGGCTGCAGGCGGCTTTGGGCGAGGGCGTGGCGCCGTCGGCGATCACCGATGCGGTCTCGGCGCTCACCAATCTGGGGTATTCGAGCGCACAGGCGTCGGCCGCACTGGCGCGGATCGTGGCGCGCGAGGGCGATGGGGTTAAGACGGAGACGCTGATCCGGATGGGGCTCCGGGAGCTGAGCAGTTGACCGACGTAAGGGCACTGCGGCGGCCGGTTCGGCGACGGCTGCGTAACTCGCTGCTCGCCTTCCTGGCTTTGTTTTCGACAGGCCCGACGATTGTTGTGGTCGTCACGTTCCTGTGGGGCCTCAGAACGCCAGCGCCAGAACCGGTCCCCGGGGGACTGGCAGACGTCATTTCCATCGTGGTCGCATTGTCACTGCCCTACGCGATATGGGTTGCCTACTTCCACTTCAGGACCATGTCGAAGACGCCGATTGGCGCTGGTGCGCATGTTAGATTGCTTGTGCTTACGCCCATCATATGGCTCTTCCTTTGCTTTCTTGTATTTGCTGTGTCGGACGCCATAACGGGCTTACCGCCGGACGAGCCGTTCTGGGTGCTTGCAATGCCCTTCATCTACGTTTGGAATCTGGCGCAGTATGGATTCGGTATACTTTTGACGCGTCGGGACTAGTGCGATGACCCTCACCTCTCCCGCCGCCGGTCGTGACGATCCGCTCGACGTTTCGCTGCGCCCATCCGGTTTTTCCGAGTTCGTGGGCCAGGCCGCGGCGCGGGCCAATCTCGAGGTTTTTATCGAGGCTGCCAAGAAGCGCGGGGCGGCGCTGGACCATGTGCTGTTCGTCGGTCCGCCGGGGCTGGGTAAGACCACGCTGGCGCAGATTATTTCGCGTGAGCTGGGGGTTGGCTTCCGCGCCACGTCCGGTCCTGTTATCGCCAAGGCGGGGGATCTGGCGGCTTTGCTGACCAATCTCGAAGAGCGCGATGTATTGTTCATCGACGAGATCCACCGGCTCAATCCGGCGATCGAGGAAGTGCTCTATCCGGCGATGGAGGATTTCCAGCTCGATCTCATCATCGGCGAGGGGCCTGCGGCCCGCTCGGTGCGCATCGACCTCGCCAAGTTCACGCTGGTGGGCGCCACGACGCGTGCCGGGCTGCTGACCACGCCGCTGCGCGATCGCTTCGGTATTCCGGTGCGGCTCAATTTCTACACGCCTGAGGAACTGGTGCAGATCGTGCAGCGCGGGGCGCGATTGCTGGGAATGCCGATGGCGCCCGACGGGGCGATGGAGATTGCGCGGCGCTCGCGCGGTACGCCGCGTATTGCCGGGCGGCTGTTGCGGCGCGTCACCGATTTCGCGCTGGTGGATGGCTCGGGCGAAATCACCCGCGCCATTGCCGACAAGGCGCTGCTGCGGCTCGATGTCGATGCGCGCGGGCTCGACCAGCTCGACCGGCGCTATCTCACCACCATTGCCGATTTCTACAATGGCGGCCCGGTCGGCATCGAGACGATCGCCGCTGCGCTCAGCGAGCCGCGCGATGCGATCGAGGAAATCGTCGAGCCCTACCTGATCCAGCAGGGCTTCATCCAAAGGACGCCGCGCGGCCGCATGTTGACCGGCACCGCCTTCCAGCATCTGGGCAAGATCGTGCCGCAGGGTTTTGTGGGTATGCAAGCGAGCCTGTTCGAGGAGCCAGAGGACGAATGACCAGCCCGCGCACCATGCTCAGCTTCCCGGTCGGCGGCACGCGCTTCAACTATCGCGTAGCCGGCGCCGCCGTGCGCGACGGGCATGTGCTGGTCTGTCGCGAGGATGATGACGACTACTGCATGCTGCCCGGTGGACGGGTCGAAATGGGCGAGCCCAGCGACGCGGCGCTGGTGCGCGAAATGGCTGAGGAACTGGTGATGCCAGTCAGCATCGGCCCGCTGCTTTTCACCTCGGAGAGCTTTTACGGGCGGGTGGGCGAGCGCTTTCACGAGCTGGGCTTCATCTATGCGATCGAACTGCCCGAAGACGTCAGGCCGGGTGGGGCGCAGCCGTTCCTCGTTCGCGAGGATGAGGGGCATCTGCTGCAGTTCTCCTGGCTGCCCCTGGAGGGCCCGGCGCTGAGCGAAGCCCGCTTGTTGCCGCCGTGGCTGCCCGAGCGCCTGCGGGCGCTGTCTGGCGTGCCGGGGCATGTCATTTTCCACGAAGCGGAGCCGGCGGCGTGAGGCCGCGCGCTGCGTCGTGACGCTCGTAACCCGCTACGCGCCCGATCTGCCGGGCTGGTCCGAGGCGATGGCCCTGCGCATCGTCGCGCTCAGCGATTTCCATGCCTGCGCGCCGTTCATGGATGCGACGCGGCTGCGGGGGATCTGCGCGGAGGCCATGGCGCAGGCGCCGGACATCATCCTGCTGCTGGGCGATTATGCGCCGGGCCCGCGCTTCAGCCGGCCACTGGCGCCGGAGAGCTGGGCGGCGGAGCTGGGGCGGTTGTCGGCGCCTTTGGGCGTGCATGCTATCCTGGGCAACCACGATTATGACGACCACACCCGGGCTGATCTGACGCCGACCACGGCCGAGCGAGTGCTGGGCGATGTCGGCATTCCCGTCTACATCAACCGCGCCGTGCGGATTGCCCATGGCGGCGGCGCTTTCTGGCTCGCCGGGCTGGGGGACCAGTATGCCTTTGTGCGCGGTTCGCACGATTTTGGTCGAGGGCTCGGCGCGGATGACCTCGAGGCGACGCTGGCGCAAGTCAGCAGCGACGAGCCGATCGTGCTGATGGCGCATGAGCCGGACCTGTTCCCCGATACGCCGGATCGCGTGGCGCTGACGCTATCGGGCCACACGCATGGCGGGCAGGTGCGGCTCTTCGGCCGCACGCCGGTGGTGCCCTCGCGCCATGGCAGTCGCTATGTGCATGGTCACTTCACCGAGGGGCAGAAGCAGTTGATCGTCAGTGCGGGGCTCGGTTATTCGGGCCTGCCGCTGCGCATCGGCACGCGGCCGGAGCTGGTGCTGATCGAATTGGGAGGCTCGCGCCAATGACGCTGCACCATTTTCCGGTCCGCATTTATTACGAAGACACCGACTTTTCGGGGAATGTCTATCACGCCGCCTATCTCAAGTTCTTCGAGCGCGGTCGCACCGAATTCCTGCGCGACGAGGGCATCCATCATTCCGAGCTGGCCGGGCAGGGCATTGCCTTTGCGGTGCGCTCGATGGATATCGCCTTCGATGGCGCCGCCCATATCGATGACCTGCTCGATGTCGCCACCGAGGTCGCGGCGATCAGCGGCGCGCGCCTGACGCTCAACCAGGTCATCCGGCGCGGCGAGACGGTATTGACCCGGGCAATTGTGGTCGTGGTGGCCATCAAGACCAGCGGCGGGCCGGCGCGGATGCCGCGCGAAATCCTGACGCGGTTTGCGCCCAGGCCATAGCGGTCGCCCTTTTGTCACATGGCTGGGCGACTCTGTTTGTTAACTTGTCCTTGACCATAATTGCGGCAAAGCGAACACGTGTTCGGTAGCGGTCCCGCAAAGGGCCGGGTTGCCGGGCATTTCTCTTAATTTTGACAGATTTCGACCCCATCGCCTGATGCTTGAGGGTCGGGTGCATGAACCGGGCCGAGAAGGATCACTACATGGAAGCCGTCGATGCTGTGGGGGCCGTTGCTCCGCACGCTGATTTGTCCATCTGGGGCCTGTTCTGGGCCGCCGACTGGATCGTGAAATCCGTCATGCTGGGCCTGTTGGGCGCCTCGATCTGGTGCTGGGCCATCATCGTGGACAAGACCATCACCTATCGCCGCACCAATAGCGAGATGAACAAGTTCGAGCGCATCTTCTGGTCCGGCCAGTCGCTCGAAGAGCTTTATCAGCAGCAGGCGGAAAAGCCGTCGGGCGGGCTGGGCGCGGTGTTCGTCGCCGCCATGAAGGAATGGAAGCGCAGCCACGAGCAGAATGCCGCAAGCTTCGTGGGTATGCAGCAGCGCCTCGACAAGGTGCTCGACGTCGCCATCGCGCGCGAAAGCGAGCATCTGGAAAAGCGCCTGGGGTTCCTGGCGACCATCGGTTCGGCCGGGCCGTTCATCGGCCTTTTCGGGACGGTCTGGGGCATCATGAATGCCTTTACCGCCATTGCCGCCTCGTCCAATACCAGCCTGGCCGTCGTGGCCGGCCCGATCGCCGAAGCCTTGTTCGCAACGGCCATTGGCCTCGTCGCAGCTATCCCGGCGGTTATCGCCTATAACAAGCTCAGCTCGGACTCGGCCAAGATGATCGGCCGTCTCGAGGGCTTTGCCGACGAGTTCTCGACCATCCTCAGCCGTCAGCTCGAAGCGCGGAGCCGCTGATATGGGCATGGGTGGTGCTTCAGCCGGTGGCGGGGGCGGCGGTCGTCGCCGTCGCGGCCGCAAGAAAGCTGTGATGAGCGAAATCAACATCACGCCGATGGTCGACGTGATGCTGGTGCTGCTGATCATCTTCATGGTCGCCGCGCCGATGATGACGGCCGGCGTGCCGATCGACCTGCCGAGCTCGGCGGCGGCGGCCATGCCGAACCAGGCGGATCCGGTGACGGTGGGCGTGACGCCGGAAGGCGCGGTCTTCATCGACGAGACGCCGGTGGCCGAAGGCGACCTCGTGGCGCAGCTCAACACGCTTGGCGTCAATGGTGCGGAAGACCGGATATTCCTCCGCGGCGATACCAGCGCCAACTATGGTGCGGTGATGCGCGTCATGGGTCTGCTGTCGGCCGGAGGCTTTTCCAAGATCGGCCTCATCACCCAGCCGGAACAGTAGTCCAGTCCGATGCGTACCGGCGTAACCGTCTCCATCGTCGCCCATATTGCGGTGCTGGCCATCGGCCTCATCAATCTGGGGTTTGCGGAGCCGTTGACGCCGGTTGTCGAGTCCATCTCGGTCGACCTGGTGCCGATCGAGGAATATTCCAATATCCGGGCCGGTCAGCTCGATAGCGAGATCGTCGAAACCGATACGCCGTCCATCGTCGAAGACGATCAGCCGGCCGAACTGGCGCAGCCCACGGGTAATACGGAAGAGGACCAGGTGACCCCGTCGCCGGCCGATATTCCGACGCCGGCGCCCGTGACAAATGCCGCGCCGGCGCCGCAGGCGACGCCAGAGCCCGCGCCGCTGCCGGAGCCGGAACCCGAGCCCGCACCCGCGCCGGAACCAGAGCCGACGCCCGAGCCCGTGGTGCCGCCTGTGCCGGCGACCCGCCCCGAACCCACGCCAGAACCGACGCCCGAACCGGAGCCGGTTCCCGAGCCCGTGCCGGAGCCGATACCCGAGCCAACTCCTGAGCCGGAGCCTGCGCCAGAACCCACGCCCGAGCCGACCCCGGAGCCCACGCCGGAACCGACTCCAGAGCCGGTGACGCCCGCTGTCGCCGCGCCGGTGCCGGCGTCGCGCCCGAGCAACCTGACGCAGTTGCGCCAGCAGTTCGCCGCGGCCGAAGCCGAGCGCAAGAAGCGCGAGGAAGAGGAGCGCCAGCGCGCTGCTGCCGCCGAACAGGCGGCAGAGGAGCAGCCGGCCGAGCAGCTCGATGCGTCGCTGGCCGACGACATTTCCGCCATCATCAACACCGATACCACCACCGGCGGCACGACCGGGCAGGGCGGTACGCCGACCCTGGGCGATACGGGTGGCACTTCGGCGCGGCTCAGCCAGTCGGCGATCGACGGGCTGGTGGCGCGTATCAAGACGTGCTGGAACCTGTTGCCGAGCGATATCAATAGCGGGCTCAATGTCACGCTGCTGGTATCGATGAACCAGGACCGCACTGTCGCAGGCTCGCAGATCGTATCTGCCGATCCTTCCCCAGCCGGCGGGGCAGTGGCTCGGGCAGCGCAGCGGGCTGTGCAGTCCTGCGGCCCCTACGACATGCTGTCGGCGGACGCTTATGACGAATGGCGGCAGATCGAAGTGGAACTGCGGCCGTGACTTTGAATTGGCTTGTTTGGTGGGCAGAATGCTCCCGGCGGCGAGAATGGAGATTGATATGACCCTGATTACCCGGCGCAATGCGCTCAAGCTTGGC
>CBIHQV010000008.1:0-132986 GCA_966212275.1 uncultured Devosia sp. | reverse complement strand
AGAAGACCGTGAACTACCCGTTCGAGAAGATCCCGTATTCGCCGCGCTTCCGCGGAGAGCACGCGCTGCGCCGCTATCCGAATGGCGAAGAGCGCTGCATTGCGTGCAAGCTGTGCGAAGCGATCTGCCCGGCCCAGGCCATCACCATCGAGGCCGGCCCGCGCCAGAACGACGGCACGCGCCGCACGGTGCGCTACGACATCGACATGGTGAAGTGCATCTATTGCGGCTTCTGCCAGGAAGCCTGCCCGGTCGACGCCATCGTCGAGGGTCCGAACTTCGAATTTGCAACCGAAACGCGTGAAGAGCTCTACTTCTCCAAGGAAAAGCTCCTCGCCAACGGCGACCGTTGGGAGCGCGAGATCGCCCACAACCTCAGCGCCGACGCGCCGTATCGCTGAGAGGGAGGAGCATGACCCTTCCACTATTCTTCTTCTATCTGTTCGCGGCGGTTGCCATCCTGTCGGCCGTGATGGTCATTTCGGCGCGCAATCCCGTGCACGCCGTGTTGTTCCTCATCCTCGCCTTCTTCAACGCAGCCGGCCTCTTCATGCTGGCCGGCGCCGAGTTCCTGGCGCTGCTGCTGATCGTCGTCTATGTGGGCGCCGTGGCCGTGCTGTTCCTGTTCGTCGTCATGATGCTCGACGTCGATTTCACCTCGATGCGGTCAGGTTTCCTGCAATACGCGCCGGTCGGTGTCATCGTCGGTATCGTGCTGCTGCTCGAGCTGCTGCTGCTGGCGGGGAGCTTCGTCATCTCGCCCGAGGCGGCTGGAGGCTCGGCGCTGCCGATCGACGGCGCGGTCGACAACATGACCCAGATCGGGCTGGTGCTCTATACGCGCTACATTTTCCTGTTCCAGGGTGCGGGTGCTGTGCTGCTGGTCGCCATGATCGGCGCCATCGTGCTGACCCTGCGTCACAAGAGCAACGTCAAGCGTCAGAACCCGATCGATCAGGTCGCTCGTCGGGCTTCGGAAACGCTGGAAGTCGTCAAAGTCAAAAGCGGTCAAGGGCTGTAGGAGGCAAACATGGGCTTGGGTATCGGGCTCGGTCACTACCTGACCGTAGCAGCAATCCTGTTCACGCTCGGCGTGTTCGGCATCTTCATCAACCGCAAGAACGTCATCGTCATCCTGATGTCGGTCGAGCTGATCCTTTTGGCGGTCAACCTCAACATGGTGGCCTTCAGCGCGACGCTCAACGATCTGCAGGGCCAGATCTTTGCGCTGCTGATCCTGACCGTCGCCGCTGCCGAGGCCGCCATCGGCCTTGCCATCCTCGTTATTTTCTACCGCAACCGCGGCTCCATCGCGGTTGAGGACATCAGCAGCATGAAGGGCTAAGCCACCGCTATGATCCAGGCGATTGTTTTCCTGCCCCTAATCGGCGCGCTGATTGCGGGGCTGCTGGGCCGCACCATCGGTCACCGCCCGAGCGAGTATATCACCACCGGCCTGCTGATCATTTCGGCGGTGCTGAGCTGGGTCGTCTTCCTGCCGGTCGCCTTTGGCGGCGGGCTGGCCGGCGCCGAGGTCGACGGCCACACGGCGGTCCTCAAGATCGAGGTCATGCGCTGGATCCAGGTCGGCGACATGGATCTGCGCTGGATCCTCCGCGTCGACACGCTGACCGCTATCATGCTGGTCGTGGTCAACACCGTGTCGAGCCTCGTGCACGTCTATTCCATCGGCTACATGGCCGATGACCCGCATCGCAATCGCTTCTTCGCCTATCTCTCGCTCTTCACCTTCGCCATGCTGATGCTGGTGACGGCCGATAACTTCCTGCAGATGTTCTTCGGCTGGGAAGGCGTGGGCCTGGCGTCCTACCTGTTGATCGGCTTCTGGTACACGCGCCCGTCGGCGACCGCTGCCGCCATGAAGGCCTTCATCGTCAACCGTGTCGGCGACTTCGGCTTCGCCCTCGGCATCTTCGGCGCCTTCTTCGTGCTCGGCCATGCCGATTTCGATGGCGCCTTCCATGCCGCTGGCGAGTTCGCCACCACGGGTCTGCCGGTGATGCAGTTCCTCGGCTGGCAGCTCGATGCCATGACCGTCATCTGCCTGCTGCTCTTCATGGGCGCCATGGGCAAGTCGGCGCAGTTCCTGCTGCACACCTGGCTGCCGGACGCCATGGAAGGCCCGACCCCGGTGTCGGCGCTGATCCATGCCGCGACCATGGTGACCGCCGGCGTGTTCATGGTGGCCCGCCTGTCGCCGCTGTTTGAAACCTCGCCTTTCGCTCTGACCGTCGTGTTGGTCATCGGCGCCATCACCGCCTTCTTCGCGGCAACCGTTGGCCTCGTGCAGAACGACATCAAGCGCGTCATCGCCTATTCGACCTGCTCGCAGCTGGGCTACATGTTCGTGGCGCTCGGGGCAGGGGCCTATTCGGCCGGTATCTTCCACCTGTTCACCCACGCCTTCTTCAAGGCGCTGCTGTTCCTGGGCGCCGGCGCGGTCATCCACGCCATGCACCATGAGCAGGACATGCGGAACATGGGCGGCCTGCGCAAGAAGATCCCGATCACCTATGCCATGATGATGATCGGCACGCTTGCGCTGACCGGTGTGGGTATCCCGGGCACCGAGTGGCTCGGCTTTGCCGGCTTCTTCTCCAAGGACTCGATCATCGAGGCGGCCTATGCCGTCGGCGGCAATACCGGCATGTTCGCCTTCTGGCTGCTGGTCGTCGCAGCGCTGTTCACGAGCTTTTACTCGTGGCGCCTGATCCACCTGACCTTCCACGGCACCCCGCGGGATGCCGAGCACGGCCATGCTCATGTCGAAGCCCATGATGGCGACAGCCATGACGAGCCGCTCGACGACCATGCCGCGCATGGTCACGACGACCACCATCATGGCAGCGCCTACGACAACGCCCACGAAGCACCCAATGTGATGCTCGTGCCGCTTTATGTGCTGGCCGTCGGTGCTGTGCTGGCTGGCGCCGTGTTCTACGGCATGTTCTTCCACAGCGTGGAGCATATCGAACACTTCTTCGCCGGCTCGATCTTCGTCGATCACGAGATCATCGAGGCCGCCCACCACGTCCCGCTCTGGGTCAAGTGGAGCGCCACCTTCGCCATGATCATCGGCTTCGTCACGGCCTACGTCATGTACATCCGCCGTCCGGAACTGCCGGGCAAGCTGGCGGCCACCAATCCGGGGCTCTACCAGTTCCTGCTCAACAAGTGGTACTTCGACGAGCTCTACAACGCGATCTTCGTCAAGCCGGCTTTGTGGATCGGACGCGCCTTCTGGAAGGGCTTCGATGACTGGCTGATCGACGACAAGATTACCGAGGGCCTTGGCCGCCGGGTGCAGAACGTGACCGCGTGGGTCACCAAGCTCCAGTCGGGCTATGTCTATCACTATGCCTTCGCCATGCTGATCGGCGTCGCGGCGCTGCTGACCTGGGCCATTGCGGCCGGGGGACTGATCTGATGAACTTCCAAAACACCATTCTCACAGTCCTCACCTGGCTGCCCTTCGTGGGTGCCATCGTGCTGCTGTTCACGCCCAAGACCTCGCTCAATGCCATCCGCTGGCTGGCGCTGATCGTGACGGTCATCGTGTTCGTGCTGTCGCTGGCCATGTGGCAGAGCTTCGATCCGTCGAACCCGGGCTTCCAGTTCGTGGTCAACAACGCCTGGATCGGCGACACCATCGGCTATCGCGTCGGCGTCGACGGCATTTCGGTGCTGTTCGTGGTGCTGACCGCGCTGCTGATGCCCTTCGCCATCCTCGCAAGCTGGGAAAGCATCGAGACCAAGGTCAAGGAATACATGATCGTATTCCTGATCCTCGAAACCCTGATGATCGGCGTGTTCACCACGCTCGATCTGGCGATGTTCTACGTCTTCTTCGAAGGCACGCTGCTGCCGATGTTCCTGATCATCGGTATCTGGGGCGGCTCCGCCCGCATCCAGGCCAGCTACAAGTTCTTCTTCTACACCTTCGTCGGCTCGGTGCTGATGCTCCTGGCCATCATGGCCATGTACTGGAATGGCGGCACCACCGATATTGCCAAGCTCCTGACGCATGACTTCCCCAAGGATTGGCAGCCCTGGCTGTGGTGGGCGTTCTTCGCCTCGCTCGCCGTCAAGATGCCGATGTGGCCGTTCCATCGCTGGCTGCCTGAAGCCCACGTGCAGGCGCCGACCGCCGGCTCGGTGATCTTGGCCGCCATCCTGCTAAAGCTGGGCGGCTATGGCTTCCTGCGCTTCAGCCTGCCCATGTTCCCCGATGCCTCGGCACAGTTCGCCAACATCGTCTTCTTCCTCTCCGTCGCCGCCATCATCGTAACCTCGCTGGTCGCCTTGGTGCAGACCGACATCAAGAAGCTGATTGCCTATTCATCCGTCGCCCATATGGGCTTCGTGACCATGGGCATCTTTGCCGGCAATGCGCTGGGCATCCAGGGCGCCATGTTCCAGATGCTCTCGCACGGCATTGTCTCCGGCGCACTCTTCCTTTGCGTCGGCGTGATCTATGACCGCATGCATACCCGCGACATCGCTGCCTATGGTGGCCTCGTCGATCGCATGCCCCGCTACGCCTTCGCCTTCATGGTCTTCACCATGGCCAATGTCGGCCTGCCGGGTACGTCGGGCTTCGTCGGCGAGTTCCTGACCATGCTCGGCGTGTTCCAGGTCAATACCTGGGTGGCCTTCGGCGCCGCCTTCGGCGTGATCTTCTCGGCCGGTTATGCGCTCTGGCTCTATCGCCGGGTGATCTTCGGCGCACTGACCAAGGACAGCCTCAAGGGCATCCTCGATCTCGACCTGCGCGAAAAGATCATCCTTTACCCGCTGATCGTGCTGACGATCGTCTTCGGCTTCTATCCGGCTCCGATCCTCGATACGACCGCTGCCGCCGTCGACAACCTGGTCAGCCACTACGCGACCTCGGTCGGCCTCGACCCGGCCGTGTCGCTGGCGGAAGCCCAGGCGCCGCTGGCCCACGCCGAACCGCTTGCCGCCCCAGAGGGCGAACACGCTGCCGAAGGCGAGCACGCCACTGAAGAGCCGGCCGCCGAACCGGCTGCCCACTAGGAGAATGCCCGTGAACTCAGACGTTATCGATTTCGCGAGCCTGGCTCCCGCCTATCCGGAAATGCTTCTGGCGATCGGCGCTGTCGTGCTGCTCGTCGTCGGCGTGGTGATCAACAAGGAACGCTCGATCCTTGTCTCTTACGCTTCGGTGCTGCTGCTGCTCGCAGTTGCCGCGCTGATCCTTTTTGCACCTGCCGAAGGCGTGCTGTTCAATGGCGTCTTCATCGCCGACAGCTTTGCGCGCTTCATGAAAGTCCTCGTTCTGGGCGGCTCGGCCTTCTCGCTGCTGCTGGCGCTGCCGCATGCAGAGGAGCATGGCACCCACAAGTTCGAATATGCCATCCTGGTCCTGCTCGCGACGCTTGGCATGATGGCCATGGTGTCGGCCAATGACCTGATGAGCCTTTATGTCGGCCTCGAGCTGCAGTCGCTGTCGCTCTACGTGCTCGCCGCCATCAAGCGCGACGACGGCAAGGCGACCGAAGCTGGCCTCAAGTACTTCGTGCTCGGCGCGCTCAGCTCCGGCATGCTGCTCTATGGCGCCTCGCTGATCTACGGCTTCACCGGCCACACCAACCTGCAGGAAATCGTGGTCGCGATCGCCAATGAAGAGCGCTCGATTGGCCTGATCTTCGGCGTGGTGTTCCTGCTCGCCGGCATTGCCTTCAAGATCTCCGCCGTGCCGTTCCACATGTGGACGCCCGACGTCTATGAAGGCGCGCCGACGCCCGTCACCGCCTTCTTCGCCATGGGCCCGAAAGTGGCCGCCATGGCGCTGATGGTGCGTCTGGTGATGGACACGTTCCAGGGCATCGCCCACGACTGGCAGCAGATCGTGATCTTCCTCTCGATTGCCTCCATGGTCCTGGCCGCTTTTGCCGCCATCGGCCAGAAGTCGATCAAGCGCCTGATCGCCTATTCCTCGATCGGCCATGTCGGCTTCGCCCTTGTGGGCCTGTCTTCCGGAACGCAGGTCGGCGTCGAAGGCGTCGCCATCTACATGGCGATCTATGTCGCCATGACCGTGGGGCTTTTCGCCTGCATCCTGTCGCTGCGCACCGAGGCGGGCTTTGTCGAGAATATCGACGACCTGCGCGGCGCCGCCCAGACCCGGCCGTTCGTTGCCGCCGTCATGGCGATCATCATGTTCTCGCTGATCGGCATGCCGCCGCTGGCCGGCTTCTTTGCCAAGTGGCACGCCTTCCTCGCCGCTATCGACGCACAGCTCTATGTGCTGGCGGTGATCGGCGTGCTGGCCTCGGCCGTGAGCGCCTTCTACTACCTGCGCGTGGTGAAAGTGATGTATTTCGACGAGCCCGTCGCCAAGTTCGAGGTGGTTCCGGCCGAACTCAACATCATCATGGCGGTCAGCGGCTTCCTCGTCGTCACCTACTACTTCACCGTCGGCAGTCCCCTGGCTACGTTCGCCCACACTGCCGCCGGAAGCCTGTTCTAGGTGACCGACTTCGCCCTCGGGCCCAAGGCGCGCGCGGCCGGATACCGGCTGCGCGCCTATGACAGCATCGGCTCGACGACCACCGAAGCTATCGCCGCTGCTGCGGCAGGCGATCCGGGCGGCATCTGGTTTGTGGCGCGCGAGCAGACTGCCGGTCGCGGCCGGCGCGGGCGCCCGTGGGTTCATCCGCCGGGCAATCTGGCTGCCACCCTCTTGATCGTCCCCGACGTAGCCCCCACCTTGTCGGCAACGCTGGGCTTTGTCGCCGGCATTGCCATCAGCAATGCGCTGGCCAGCGTCCTGCCTCCCGGCACCGTCAAGGTCGGAATGGACGGCGCCGACAGCCTCGATGGCCATGGCCGAATTGCGCTGAAATGGCCCAACGATGTGCTGGCCGACGGGGCCAAGTTGGTCGGCATCGGGCTCGAGGCCACCAAGGTCTCCGACGGTCGTCATGCGGTTGCGATCGGCATCGGCGTCAATGTCGTCGCCGCTCCCGAGGGCTTGCCGTATCCGGCGACCAGCCTGTCCGAACTGGGTGTCTCTCGCACAGCCGAACAGATCCTCGAGGCGCTGAGCGATGCCTGGGTCGACGCCTTCGGTCTCTGGGATGACGGCCGCGGCATCAGCACTGTGCTCAAGCGCTGGCGGGCTTCGGCCGCCGGCATTGGCGCACCAGTTGCCGTGAACCAGAACGGAGAAGTTCTGCGCGGCATCTTCGAAACTATCGACGACGACGGACGCCTGATCGTCCGCGCTGACGACAACCGTCGCATCGCTATCGCAGCGGGCGACGTGCATTTTGGGGCAACGGCCAGCGCCCGAAGCTGACCACAAACTACTGCGCAGGCGACCGGCGACCAAAGATCGCTCCGGCGCTGCGCTCGAAAGGACTGAACTGACCCATGGCTAAAAACCAAAGGGATGAACTCGTCTTCGTGCCGCTCGGCGGCGTTGGCGAGATCGGCATGAATATGGGTGCCTATGGCTTTGGCCCGGAGCGCTCGCGCAAGTGGATCGTGGTCGACTGTGGCGTGACCTTCGGCGGGCCCGACCTGCCGGGCATCGAGCTCATCATGGCCAACCCCGAATTCCTCGAAGAACGCGCCGACGACGTGCTGGCGCTGATCCTCACCCACAGCCACGAAGACCATTATGGCGCCGTGCTCGACCTGTGGCCCGGCTTCGAAAAGCCGGTCTTCTGCACGCCCTTTACCGCGGCGATGCTAGCCGCCAAGCGGGCAGGGGATGGCATTGTCGAAAATGTCGACGTCACCATCATGCGCCCGGGCAAGCCGTTCGAAATCGGCCCCTTCACCATCGAAGCGATCAACGTCGCCCACTCGATCCCCGAATCCAACGCGCTGCTGATCTCGACGCCCATCGGTCGCGTCCTCCACACCGGCGACTGGAAGCTCGATCCGACCCCGGTCGGCAATGCGCCCACCGATGTGGCGCGCCTGCAGAAGATCGGCGAGGACACGTCGACGCCCCTGGCGCTGATCTGCGACTCCACCAATGCCCTCAAGGACGGTGAAAGCCCCAGCGAGGCCGAGGTCGCCGCCAATCTGGCGGCGATGATCGCCGAGTCGCCCAATCGCGTGGCCGTCACCACCTTCGCGTCCAATGTCGGTCGCGTCATTTCCATCGTCCGCGCCGCCGAAAAGGCCGGTCGCCAGGTGGTGATGTCCGGTCGGTCGCTGCACCGCATCATGGGCATCGCCCGTGAATTGGGCATGCTGGAAGGCCTGCCGCCGCTGCTCGACCAGGACGCCTACAAGACCATTGCCCGCAACAAGATCGTGCTGATCTGCACCGGCAGCCAGGGCGAAGCCCGCGCCGCCATCGCCCGCATCGCGCGTGGCGAGCACCCGGTCATCGATCTCAATGCCGGCGACCGCATGATCTTCTCGTCCTGGGCCATTCCGGGCAACGAGCGGGAAGTCATCGACATCCAGAACATGCTGATCGACAAGGGCGTCGAGGTCATCACCGCCAATGACGGTCTGGTCCACGTCACCGGCCATCCGCGTCGCGACGAACTGCGCAAGCTCTATTCCTGGGTAAAGCCCGAAGTGCTGGTGCCCGTCCATGGCGAGGCGACCCACCTCGAAGCCCATGCCAAGCTCGGCCGTGAGTCCGGCATTCCCAACGTCATCGACGCTCGCAACGGCGACCTCGTGCGCCTGTTCCCCGAGCCCCTGGCGTTCCCCGCCGAGGTTCGGACGGGCGAGCTCTATCTCGACGGTCTCGTGCTCTGCACGCCCGAGGAATCGGGCGTGAAAGGCCGTCGTCGACTGTCCTTCGGCGGCCACGTCGTGGTCAGCCTTTGCGTCAATGGCGGCGGGCAGGTCGTTTCGGGTCCGGATCTCGTCATCGAGGGGCTGCCCGAGACTGAAGACGAGTCGCTGGGCGAGCTGGTCGAGGACACCATTGCCGGTGTCATCAAATCCATGCCGCCCAAGCGCCGCAGCGATACCGAAGTGCTGAACTCGGCCCTGTTCAAGGCCATCCGCAACGAGGTCAACGCCTATTGGGGCCGCAAGCCCAACGTCTCGGTGTTCGTGCACCGCGTGTAGTGCCACCGCGACGACCGACTACAGACCACCGGCATTCCCGCGAAAGCGGGCATCCCGGTGGCTGCGGCAATAGGAAACGGACATTTCCGCTTTCGCACGAATGCCTGCGGGCGTAACTAGGACGCGTTGCAGCAGGAATCCAAGCCATGCAGATCGGCTCCATCATTGCCGTCTTCTTCGTCATCTGGTGGCTGACCTTTGTCGCCGTGCTGCCCATCGGCAACCGCAGCCAGCATGAGGCGGGCGAGGTGGTGGCCGGCACAGATCCGGGGGCACCGGTTGCCCCACGCCTGCTGCGCAAAGCCCTTATCGCCACCGGCCTGGCCATGGCCCTGACGGCGCTGCTGCTCTGGGGCCTCACCAACGAGACGCTGCATCACTACTGGAACCGCTGATCACCGACCCGGCCTGAGGCTGCCCGCGCCTTAGCGTTTCCGCTTCGGCTTGCCGACGGCATGGACATGCGCCATTTCGAGCGCCGCGCGCAGGTCGTCCTCGGTGGCGTCAGCCAGGCGAGCGATTGTCCAGCCTTGCCGTCCCCACGCATTGTCGAGCGGCACGAATACCTCCGGCGCGAGCTGGCATTTGAATTCCTGCTCGTCCGGCGTGAACTTGAAGTTGGCGGTCCGACCGTCAGCGTCCAGCGTCACATAGATGCGGTCAACGCGGAACGCCGCTCGGTCAAAATGCGGGGCTTCTTCTGTTCCGGGCAGGGAAAGCGCTATGCGTCTGAGATCGGCTCCGTCAGCCATGCAATGACCCCATGAAATGCCGCTCGGGCTTACCTTCGCCACCAGAAATAAAAAAGCGGGGCACATGGCCCCGCTGAAAAGAGTTTGTTCGACAATACGTTGGTCTTAGGCGCGCTACTTAAGCGGCTGCCAACGCTCCTCCCTTGACGTTGTCGACGTCCGGCGGTTTGTGCCGCCTTTGCTTTATTGCGAGGGACCCTAACAACAAGATTTCGCCCTGTCACGCAGATTCTGCATGCCTTCCATGCTTGCATCAGATGGACGAGTAGGATTTGAGTGGGCATCAAGAAAAGCCTTGAGTCGACGGACGTTTTCGGGAGTTCACATGCGCCTGTCTCGCTACTTTTTGCCGGTGCTGCGCGACGTTCCCAAGGAAGCCGAAATCGTTTCGCACCGCCTTATGCTGCGCGCCGGTATGATCCGCCAGCAGGCCTCCGGCCTCTATTCCTGGCTGCCGCTCGGATACAAGGTGCTGATGAAGGTGCAGAAGATCATCGAGGAGGAGCAGGACCGCTCCGGCGCGGTGCAACTGCTGATGCCCACCATCCAGTCGGCCGACCTGTGGCGCGAATCCGGCCGCTATGACGCCTATGGCAAGGAGATGCTGCGCATCGAGGATCGCCATGAGCGCGAATTCCTCTATGGCCCGACCAACGAGGAGATGATCACCGACATCTTCCGCAGCTATGTGAAGTCCTACAAGGACCTGCCGCTGAACCTCTATCACATCCAGTGGAAGTTCCGCGACGAAGTGCGTCCGCGCTTCGGCACCATGCGCTCGCGCGAATTCCTGATGAAGGACGCTTATTCCTTCGACCTGTCCAAGGAAGCAGCCGTCGCGGCCTACGAACGCATGTTCGTGGCCTATCTGCGCACCTATGCCCGCATGGGCCTCACCGCCATTCCGATGCGCGCCGATACGGGCCCCATCGGTGGCGATCTCAGCCATGAATGGATCGTGCTGGCCGATACCGGCGAGAGCCAGGTGTTCTGCGACCGCCGCCTGCTCGACAAGCCCATTCCGGGCGCCGATACCGACTTCCGCGGCGACCTCAATCCGATCTTCAACGATTGGACGTCGCTCTATGCCGCGACCGGGGAAATGGTCGACATGGCCGAGTATGAAGCCGCCGTTCCCGAGGAACATCGCGTTTCTGCACGCGGTATCGAAGTCGGCCATATTTTCTACTTCGGCACCAAGTATTCCGATCCCATGAAGGCGACCGTTACCGGTCCCGATGGCAAGGAAATCACCGTGCATATGGGTTCCTACGGCATTGGTCCGACCCGTCTGGTCCCGGCGCTGATTGAGGCGTTCCACGACGATGCCGGCATTGTCTGGCCGGTTTCCGTGGCGCCGTTCGAAGCCGTGCTGATCAACCTCAAGGCCGGCGACGCCGCCTGCGACGTGGCTTGCAACAAGCTCTACGACGAGCTGACCGCGGCCGGCCTCGACATGCTCTATGACGACCGCGACCAGGGCGCCGGCGCCAAGTTCACCACGGCGGATCTGATCGGCATTCCCTATCAGGTCATCCTGGGGCCGCGCGGCCTTGCTTCGGGCGAAGCCGAAATCAAGCACCGCAAGACCGGCGAGCGCGAAACGCTGCCGATCGCCGATGCGGTCGCGCGCCTCAAGGCCCTCATCGAACCGCAGCGAAAGACCGACATTTGACCGATACGGCGCCGCCTCTGCTGAACAAGGGCACGCGCGCCTTTTCGCGCTTTGAATGGATGATCGCCGGGCGCTATCTGCGCGCCCGCCGCAAGGAAGCGTTCATCTCGGTGATCGCCAGCCTGACCATGGTTGGCGTCGCCATCGGCGTCGCGACGCTCATCGTCGTCATGTCGGTCATGAACGGCTTCCGCGCCGAACTGCTGACCAAGATCTTGGGCCTTAACGGCCATTTCACCGCCTATCCCATCGAGCGCGAGTTCACCGACTACAAGGAGACGGTGGCAGCGCTCGAGCAGGTCGATGGCGTGGGCTTTGCCGTCTACTTCGTCGAGGGCCAGGTGCTGGCCTCCGGCAAGGGCAGTTCCACCGGCGTCACCGTGCGCGGCATGGACGAGGAAAACCTCAAGAAGCTCAATCTGCTCTACTCCGCCAATATCGAGGGCGGCTGGGACCAGTGGGACGACAGCAAGGGCGTGGCGATCGGCTACCGGCTGGCGCAGACGCTCGGCGTCTCCCTGGGCGACCAAGTCCAGATCATCAACCCTGATGGCGCCATGACGCCATTTGGCAGCACGCCACAGATCAAGTCCTACCCCGTCAATGTCATCTTCGACCTGGGCATGGTCGAGTTCGACAGCTTCTTCATGTACATGCCGCTCGAGCCGGCGCAGGACTATTTCAACATGGTCGACGAAGTGCTGAAGCCCGGCTTGGAGCCGCCGCGCACCGGACCGCTCGACCCGCCACTGACCAATGCCGAACTCGACGCCGCCTATGACCGGATCGGAAAGGCATCGGCGGCTGAGATTTTCATCAACGATCCTGACGATACCAAGACCATGCGCGAGCGCCTCCAGGCCGATGCATCGGCCCGCCCGCTGATCCTGACCGATTGGCAACAGCGCAACGAGACCTTCTTCTCCGCGCTTCAGGTGGAACGCGTGGTGATGTTCACGATCCTTTCGATGATCATCCTGGTGGCAGCGTTCAACATCATCTCCAGCCTCATCATGCTGGTGAAGGACAAGAGCTCCGACATCGCCGTGCTGCGCACCATGGGCGCAACGCGCGGCTCGATCATGCGGATATTCTCCATCACCGGCACCACGATCGGGGTGGTTGGCACCCTGAGTGGCGTGGTGCTCGGCCTGATCGTGGCGGCCAATGCGGAACCCATCCGCGCCTTCGTGTCGAATACGCTGGGCGTCGCCATCTTCCCGCCCGAGATATTCTTCCTGTCGTCGCTGCCATCCAAGACCGATCCGGTCGAGGTTGCGGTGGTTGTGTGCCTGGCTCTGTGCCTGAGCTTCCTGGCCACGCTCTACCCCGCCTGGCGGGCCGCCCAATATGACCCGGTTGAGGCTTTGCGCTATGAATAAGCCGCATCTGGTTCTGACCGACGTCCACCGGCACTACGGGCAGGGCGATAGCATCGTCCGCGTCCTCGAGGCCGCCAATCTGGCCGTCAACAGCGGTGAACTGGTCGCGCTGGTCGCCCCGTCCGGCGCCGGCAAATCGACCCTGCTGCACCTCTCCGGGCTCCTCGAGAGCCCGCAGGGCGGCGAGATCGCCATCATGGGCATTCCCACCAGCAAGCTGGGCGATCGCGGTCGCACCCAGCTACGCCGCTCGACGGTGGGCTATGTCTATCAGTTCCACCACCTGCTGCCCGAATTCACCGCACTCGAAAACGTCTCGATGCCGCAGCTCATTGCTGGCAAGTCACCAGCCGAGGCGGACAAGCGCTCGATGGAGCTGCTGGATCTCCTGGGCGTAGGGCCGCGCGCCAGCCACCGCCCGGCGGAACTATCGGGCGGTGAGCAGCAGCGTATCGCCATCGCCCGGGCCGCCGCCAACCACCCCAAGGTTATCCTTGCCGACGAGCCAACCGGCAATCTCGACCCGGAAACGAGCGACCTGGTGTTCGCGGCCCTCGCCAGCCTCATCAAGAACGAGGGCGCTGCCGCGCTCATCGCCACGCATAATCACGATCTGGCGCGACGCGCCGATCGCATCGTGACCCTCAAGGGTGGTCTGGTGGTCGATCACACTTTGTGATCGAACCGGATGAGCGCATACTGAGTTCTCCTAGCTCAAGGAGAACGGCAAATGACCCTGCTGATGATCATTGGGACCATGGCGATCGTGGCGCTACTAACCATGCATGGCAGCAGCCACACCCACCGTTAGAGCGCTGCGGCAATAACCTTGGCCAGCGCTGCCAGTTCCCCGTCATCGGCCTTGCCCCCAGCATGCGGGGCCATCGTCGCATCCTGATAGACCGGGATGATATGGAAGTGCAGATGGAACACCGTCTGCCCGGCTGGCGCTTCGTTGTATTGAACGAGCCGGATGCCGTCCGCGCTTGTCGCGCTTTTGACGGCCTTGGCCACCTTCTGCACCAAGGGAATCACGGCCGAGAGGGCCGCAGGGTCGGCATCCAGCAGATTGCGTGACGGCGCCTTGGGCACGATCAACGTGTGGCCGCGCGATTGCGGGAAGATGTCCATCATCACCAGCGCAGTGTCGTCCTCGTACACCTTGTGGGCCGGGATTTCGCCGCGCAGAATCTTGCCGAAAATGTTGGACGGATCGTAGCTCATGGTTCACTCCGCCGGCTGCAGATCGTCCGGCCGGCCCTTCTGGAAGAAACGAAAACGGAAATAGTTGAGCACCGCCAGTCCCGTCAGCGTGACCGGGACGTAGCGGATGCCACGGCGGATCAGGAACAGCGCGATATTGACTGCTGTCGCGGCGCTCATCGCGCCCTTGCCCATGGCCGAGGTGAATGAAGACGGCACGATATGCCGGTAGATCAGGGCATCGGACCGATAATAGTCCCGCGCGCGGAGCGCAAAGGCGCGCTTGGAGGCCGAATAGGCCTTGAGCTCTTCCAGCCCCATATCGCCGTGGAATTCCACCTCCGAGCCGAGGGCCCAGACTTCGGGCGGCGTCAGGCGGGTCTTGCCGATATCCGTGAAGAGCTCAGTCAGCTCGCGGAAGGTGACATTGTTGGCGTTCCAGCAATCGTCGGTCTTGGCACCGTGCGCCAGCACCAGCACGTCGGTTCGCTCCAGCTTCTCGCGCATCGCGCCATAGTTGCCCGCCGCAAAATCGACGCCCGACTTGGCCGTCTCGACTATGCCGCCCAATTGCCGCAGCTTTTCCACCATGGCCGAACCGAAAGCGCCGCTGGCCCCGGTTACGAGGAACCGCCGCCCCTGGATCTGGCAGGCGGTGCCGGCGATCAGGTCGAACACATTGGCGAAGGACGAGAAGAAGTTGTGCGGATAGACATGATGCATGGCGTGGTAGTTGTTGCCCACCCAGAGCAGGCCTTGTTGGCCGCCCACGCGGTCCATCGACATGTGATTGTAGTCCAGCCCTTCCTCGCGCAGCGTCATCACCAGCATGATGGTGCGCAGGACCAGGACGGCAGCGATCGGCGGCCATGGAAAGACCAGCAGGAACACGACGGTCCCCGCCACCGAAGTCAGGTATTCAGGCAGGATGTGGAACCAGATATTGGCCCGGGCATAGGCAGGGTTGATCTGCATATCGAGGCCCAGGAACTTGTGGTGCACCCAGTGCCACGACGAAAAGGTCCGCAAGAGCGGTATCCGGGAGCTCTCCCACCGGTGCAAAATCCAATGCAGCGCGTCGAACAGAGCCGTGGACGCGACGAAGGCGAGGGCGGCCTGCAGCAGGAAGACGACAATATCCCAGATCATGGCGTCCTGTTTAATGGGGATGTGCGCGACGGGGAAGTGGCGATCATGCCACGCCCTAGCTGTCCGTCCGCTCGCCCTTGCGGAATGGCGTGAACTGCTCGAGCAGTTCCTGGTTCTCTTCGACCGATGCGCGCTCATGCACGAGGAAGTCGGCTACCGCCTCGCGCAGGCCCGGATGGGCGATCCAGTGCACCGAATAGGTGGTGGCGGGCGCATAGCCGCGGGCCAGCTTGTGCTCGCCCTGGGCGCCGGCCTCGACCACGTCCAGCTTGTGGGCGATGGCATAGTCGATGGCCTGGTAGTAGCAGAGCTCGAAATGCAGGAACGGCACCTCGCGCGTGCAGCCCCAGTTGCGGCCATAGATGCGATCCTTGCCCAGGAAATTGATGGCCCCGGCAATGGCTTCGGACCCGTCATAGGCCAGCATCAGCACGATACGGTCGGCCATCGTAGCGTTGAGGCGCGAGAAGAATTCGCGGTTGAGATAGGGCCGGCCCCACTTGCGGGCGCCGGTATCCTCGTAGAAGGCGTAGAACGCGTCCCAGTGCTCCTCGCGCAGGTCGGCGCCCGAAAGCCACTTGACCGTCAGCCCGTCCGCCAGCGCGTCGCGCCGCTCGCGACGAATGGTCTTGCGCTTGCGCGATGACAGGGTCTCGAGAAAGTCCTCGAAGTTGCCAAAGCCTTCATTGTGCCAATGAAACTGCGTGTCGAAGCGCTTGAGCCAGCCATCGGCTTCGATCTCCTCGGCTTCGGCGCCGGGTACGAAGGTAGTATGGACCGACGACGCATTGCGCTGGATCGCCAGTTGCTGCGCCGTCGAGAGCAAAGCCTGCCTGATCGCGGGATCGCCCGAGGGCACCAGCAGTTTGGGCGCGGTCACCGGGGTGAACGGTACCGAGCATTGCAGCTTGGGATAGTAGCTGCCGCCGGCGCGCTCCAGGGCGTTGGCCCAGCCATGGTCGAAGACGTATTCGCCCATCGAATGGGATTTGAGAAACAGCGGCATCAGGCCCAGGGGCTGGCCGCTGTCGTCGCTAATCAGAATGTGTTGCGGCTGCCATCCCGTGCGCTTGGTGGCACAGCCGGAATCCTCGACTGCCGCAAAAAAGGCATGGTCCAGGAACGGGTTATCCGCGCGCCCATCGGTCGATGGCACGAGCGAATTCCACACGGCAGCGGGGATGCTCGCCGTGCTGGGATGGATGGTGGCGCGAAGCCCAGGCTGGTCTGCCAAGAGAAGTCCGGTGCGGAATGAACAGGTCCCGTTAGAAATAGGACCTTCCATCGGCAATTGTAAGATTGGACCGCCACACTCAGGCGGCTTGAGGGCCAAATCCTTCGAACACCACCTGATCGGCCAGGGCGGCTGCCGCGTCGGCCTCGGCCTGCGAGCGGATGGTCCAGGCCGTCACAGGCTTGCCCAGCGCCCGCCAGAAGACGATGGCCGGGAGGCTCAACGCATCTTTGGCACAGGAGATAAAGTCGAACTGTGTCTCATGCCAGTGCAGCAGGTGCCGCAAGGTATAGCGCTGCTCCTCGGTGAGGTGGCTGTCCTCGCTGGTATCGGCATAGTCATAGGTGATGATGCCGCGCGGACCCGAAAACCCGACCTGACGAATAGCGGTCAGCAAATTCGGATCGAACGATTCGATCGTCACCGGCCCCTCATAGCCCTTGAGCGCCTCGGCAACCGAGCGCGCCAGCAGTTGCGTGCCGGTCGTGTCGCGCTGGTGCTTGAGCTCGATCTGCAGCAGGGTCCGGCCAGCGATCTGCGTCAGAAAATCGGCAAACCGCTGCGGACGATCTCCAGCCGCGCTGTCCAGCAGCACGCTCGAGGTGATGTCGCTCGCCGTCTGATCGGCAACGGCGCCCGGCTTGCCGAGCAGGCGCAGAGTGTCGTTGTCGTGGAAAATAACCGGCACGCCATCGCTGGTGAGCTGGACATCGCACTCGATGGCGTAGCCGCCGGCAATGGCGGCCTCAAAGGCGCTGGCGGTGTTTTCGATGACGCCATTGGCGCGATCATGCAGGCCGCGATGCGCAACCGGGCTCGGGAACAACGTTTCGGTCATGGCTAGCCTCGTCGTGGTTAAGCTGCCTCAATGGCACCTGAATGTGACAATTGGTGCAGTGGCTAGACTTCGACGACCGCCTCGATCTCGACGGCCGCACCGAAGGGCAGGGAGGCCACGCCGAAGGCGGCGCGGGCATGCTTGCCCTTGTCGCCCAATACGCCGACCAGCAGGTTGGATGCGCCATTGGCGACCAGGTGCTGCTCGGTGAAATCGGCGGTGGACGCGACCAGGACGGTGATCTTGAGCAGGCGCTTGATCTCGTCGAGCGGCACGCCACCGATATGGACGATCTGGCTGAGCACGTTGAGCGCCGCCAGTTCGGCAGCATTGCCGCCCTGTACCACGTTCATGGTGTCGCCGAGCAGGCCGGTGACCACGCCCTGGTCATTGCTCGAAATCTGGCCCGAAACGTAAAGGATGTTGCCAGTGCGGGCGACCGGGACATAGTTGGCAACCGGCGCCTTCGGGGTCGGCAGTTCGTAGCCATACTGGCGGAGCTTTTCGATCGGACTGGTCATCTGGTCTTGCCTTCGTTCTGGTCGTCGTCTGGTTCGGCCGGCTGCGGCGCCGGCTTGTGTCGGTAGAGCTTGCCGCGCACCACGGCCTCACGGCCGAAGCGATTGCGAACGCGATCCATGGCACGCTCGGCCGCCGCTTTGCGGGCGATGGCCGGCTCCAGCAAATCAGCCGGATCGGTGCCGTCGGCGGTATCGATACCCGAAACACCGATTCCGATCAGCCGGAAAGCGGTGCCATCGACCTCGCGCTCCAGCAGCGACCGGCCTGTCTCGTAGATCACATTGGCCAATTGCGTGGGGATCATCAAATGCCGGGCGCGTGTGCGCAAGCGGAAACCGGCCGACTTGAGCTTCAATGTCACCGTGTCGCCAACCACACTCTTGGCCTTGAGGCGTTCCGACAGCCGCTCGGTCACCCCAAGCAATTCGGTAGAAAGCTGGTCCAGGTCGCTGATATCGCTGTTGAATGTGGTTTCCGACGAGATGGTCTTCATCTCCCCGTCCGGTGATATCCGCCGGCTGTCCTCGCCTTGGGCCAGCCGGGCCAGCCTTGCGCCGGTTTCGCCATAGCGGCGCATCAGGTTCTCGGGCGGCTCCTGCTGCAACTGGCCAATGGTGACCAAGCCATCCTTACGCAGGGTCTCGGCAAACACCTTGCCGACGCCGTAGATGAGGCTGATGGGCCGCGGCGCGAGGAAGGCCAGCGTCTCGGCTTTGCCGATCACGGCAAAGCCGCGCGGCTTGTCGAGGTCCGAGGCCACCTTGGCGAGAAACTTGTTATGGCTGAGCCCCACCGAGATGGTGACCCCGAGTTCTGTCTCGACGGTCCTGGCAAAGCGGGCGAGCACCAATGCCGGCGGCGCCTTGTGCAGCGTCTGGGTGCCCGCCAGATCGAGGAACGCCTCGTCGATCGAGAGGGGCTCAACCAGCGGAGTCAGTGCATCCATGTGCTGGCGGATCTGCCGGCTGACCCCGACATACTTGGCCATGTTGGGCTTGATGACCACGGCGTCCGGGCAGAGCTTGAGCGCCTGGAACATGGGCATGGCCGAGCGAACGCCCGATTGACGGGCGATGTAGCAGCAGGTGGAGACAACCCCGCGCGTGCCGCCGCCGATGATCAGTGGCTTGTCACGGAGATCAGGATCGTCGCGTTTCTCGACCGAGGCGTAAAAGGCGTCGCAATCGACATGGGCGGTAGAGAGCTGGAACAGTTCCGCGTGGCTGCGCAGGCGAGGGGAGCCACAGCCCGGGCAGCGATCGGGAACCGTCGCGCTGGACCCGTGGGTGAGGCAGTCGCGGCAAAGCCAGTCGAGGGTCACCGCTAGCCCGACGGGTTGAGCCGATGCCAGACGCGCATGAACTGTTCGGGCGATATGCCGGAATTTGCGCAGAGGGCGAGCAGAATCGGTTCGTTTGAGGCAAAATAGTCGATGAGGCCCCGCTGGAGCGCCGGCGAGCCGACAGAACCACGAAGCGCGTCCGGGTCGAGGCCGGCAAACTGCATGAACGCCAGGAGCTCATCGGGGTTTTCGGCGAGGTAGCCCAGGCAGGAATCGGCCAGGGAGGCAACGGAGCTTTCGGCTTTTTCGGAACGCGGCACCGCCAGCCTCATTTGGTGTTTTGTAAGAGATTCAATGTTAGCTGAACCGGGCGGCAAAGCGAAGCGCCGCCAGCGCCTTAGGCGCGGAGAAGATTGATGCCAAAGACTGTGATGATCGTTGAGGACAACGAGCTCAACATGAAGCTCTTCAACGATCTGCTGGAATCGCGCGGATATGCCGTCATCCAGACCCGCAACGGCATGGAGGCCCTCGATCTCGCTCGCGCCCACCATCCCGATCTGATCCTCATGGACATCCAACTGCCCGAAGTATCCGGGCTGGTGGTCACCAAGTGGCTCAAGGATGACGACGACCTGGCGCATATCCCGGTCATTGCGGTCACCGCCTTCGCCATGAAGGGCGATGAGGAGCGGATTTTGCAGGGCGGCTGCGAGGGTTACATCAGCAAGCCGATCTCTGTGCCTCACTTTCTGGAAACTATTGCCCGCTACATTGGGCCTGCCTGACCGCGCAGAGCCAGCCAGTCTGCCTGCCTGATCAGCCCGCTCGACGCCACTGGGGGACGCCAGCGGCCGGCGACAGGTTTCGGGGCTAAACCAGTGACTGCACGCGTACTGATCGTTGACGACATCCCCACCAATGTCCGGCTGCTCGAAGCGCGGCTGACTGCTGAATATTATGAAGTCGTCACGGCCTCGTCTGGGCCGCAGGCAATTGAGATCTGCAACAATTCCGACGTCGATATCATCCTGCTCGACGTCATGATGCCCGACATGGACGGCTTCGAGGTCTGCCACCGGCTGAAGTCCAACCCCAAGACCCAGCACGTCCCCGTGCTGATGGTCACTGCGCTCGATCAGCCTTCCGACCGCGTCCGCGGGCTGGAAGTCGGCGCCGACGATTTCCTGACCAAGCCAGTCGATGACATGCAGCTGATGGCGCGCGTCAAAAGCCTCGTGCGCCTCAAGTCACTCACCGACGAGCTGCGCGCCCGGGCCACCACCGGCCAGCAGATCGCCATCGAAGATTCCATGCGAGCCATGGACAAGATCAACACGGCAGCGGGCTCCATCCTCATTGTCGATACCGACCAGCGGCATGCCGAGCGGATAAAGAACTATCTGACGCCTGAGCATGACGTCGATATCCTGCTGCAGCCGGCCGACGCGGTGTTCCAGGTCACTGGTGCCAATTACGAGTTGGCGCTCGTGGCCATGGCGCTCACCGACTTCGACCCGCTGCGGGTGTGCTCGCAGATCCGCACGCTCGAGCATACGCGCAACCTGCCGATCATCCTGATCGCCGACGAGGCCGACAAGCCGCGCGTAGTTCGCGCGCTCGACCTCGGGGTCAACGACTTCATCTCCCGCCCGGTGGAACGCAACGAACTCGCAGCCCGTGTACGCACACAGATCCGCCGGCAGCGCTATGCCCTCGAGCTGCGCCAAAGCGTCAACAATACCATGGCCTTGGCCGTGACCGACGACATGACCGGCCTCTACAACCGGCGCTACTTCGACCGCCATCTCGGCGTCATGCTGGGCAAGGCGCAGAGCCAGGAGCGCGACATGGCGCTGATGATCCTGGACATCGACCACTTCAAGGCGGTCAACGACACCTATGGCCACGATATCGGCGACGCGGTGCTCAAGGAGTTCGCCGCGCGCTTGAAGCGCAATATCCGTGGCGTTGATCTGGCCTGCAGATTTGGCGGCGAGGAATTCGTCGTGCTGATGCCCGATACCGATTTCGGCCAGGCCGAACTGGTGGCCGAGCGGGTGCGCCAGTCGATTGCCGAGCGCAGCTTCGAGGTCAATGCCGGCCGGCCGCTATCGGTGACCGTATCGGCCGGCGTGACGCTCAACGAGAGTGCCGCCGACACGCCGGAATCCCTGATCAAGCGGGCCGACGTAGCGCTCTATCGCGCCAAGCGCGAGGGTCGCAACCGGGTCGTGTTCGACGCCGCCTAAAACCCCGCGCAATTGGACGCGTTAGGGTTATCTGTTATAATTAACAAGAGCTTACCGGCCGCCAAGGGCCGGTTTTCCTTGAGTTTTCCGGGCCAGAGCGTAGGTTGCCCTCAACACCAGCGAGCCACCCGATACGGGCTCTCGCTGAGGGTTCCCTACGGTTTTCTCAGGTCCGCCGCAACTCCTGAGTCCCGTAGGGCGGTTGGTCCGGACGCGGACAGAGTGGCCTCTTCGACATGCCGCTCCGGACCAGCCACTCCATTCTATAAAGCACCGCTCATCGGCCCAGACGGGTCACGAACTGCGCCACCTAGTGGTAGCAGATTCGCATCAGGTTTCCCGCTCCCGTCACAGAGCAACAAAAAGCCCCGCATCGATGATGCGGGGCTTTTGATTCTCAGCTTCGAGCAGGCGCCAGATTACTTGATCTTGGCTTCCTTGAACTCGACATGCTTGCGCACGACCGGATCGTACTTGTTGTACGAGAGCTTCTCGGTCTGGGTGCGGGCGTTCTTCTTGGTGACGTAGTAGTAGCCAGTATCAGCCGTCGACACGAGCTTGATCTTGACGGAAGCGGCTTTGGCCATGGTTAGTCCTCACAATAACAAAGGCGCCGCGGATTCCCCGGCGCCGGAATTTGGGCGCAACCTACGGATTTTGGTCCGGAAGTCAAGCCAGATCAGTCCCGCTGGCCGGTGCCGAAGCCATACATGTGGTTGGCCCATTGCAGACCCACGATGGCGCCCTTGATCGAGGGGAGCATAAGTATGGGCAGCACGATGCCCAGCGGCACCATCGTGTAGAGGTAGGTCAGCGGGTTGACGTGCCACACCATATCCATGTGCAGCATGATGCCAACCAGCAGGTGGCCGACGATCATGATGGCGATATAGGGCGGGAAGTCATCGGCGCGATGCAGGTTGAGCTGCTCGCCGCAGGCCTCGCACTGGTCCGCCACCTTGAGATAGGCGCGGAACATGCGACCCTTGCCGCAATGGGGACACCGACACAGCGTGCCACGCCACATGGCCTGACCAACGCTACGCTCCTGCAGTGTCTTGGAACCCATCACATCACCTCTTCTTCCGGCCCTTGGGACCGTAACTCCTAGATGGGCGCTTTGGGTTCCGTCGACCAGATGACGGATTGCCGCGCGCGCCTTCCGAGAGAAGCTCGAAACGCAGCGCGCCGGCGACGGGAGCGGCTTCGACCAGGCGAACGGTAACCCGATCGCCCAGGGCAAATTTCTCGCCCGTGCGGTCGCCGATCATCGCCTGCTGGTCCTCGGTGTAGCGATAGAAGTCCTCGCCCAGCGTCGAGGCCGGAATGAAGCCGTCGGCGCCGGTCTCCAGCAGTCGCACGAAGAGGCCCGAGCGGGTGACGCCCGAGATGCGGCCCTCGAAGCGGGCGCCGATCTGGGCGGCGAGGAACTGCGCCAAGAGGCGATCGGCGGTCTCGCGCTCGGCCATCATGGCCCGGCGCTCGGTGGCCGAAATGTGCTGGGCGATGCCGGCAAGGCGCAGGGCCTCGTTCTCGCTCAGCCCGTCATCGCCTAGGCCCAGCGCCGAAACCAGAGCGCGGTGGACGATGAGATCGGCATAGCGACGGATCGGCGAGGTGAAATGGGCATAGCGATCGAGGTTGAGGCCGAAATGCCCGTAATTCTCGGCGGCGTACTCGGCCTGCGCCTGACTGCGCAGCACCATCTCGCTGACCTGTTCGACATTGCCGGCCTTGCGGGCCTGGCCGAGGATACCGTTGAAATCGCTGGCGCGAACGCTGTCGGATTTCTTGACCGCAATATCGAGCGAGCCGAGGAAATCGCGCAGGGCCTGCAGCTTCTCGGACGATGGCTCGTCGTGAACCCGGTAGAGCAGGGCGCTCTTCTTCGCTTCGAGCGTTTCGGCGGCCGCCACGTTTGCCGCAATCATCATCTCTTCGATGAGGCGATGCGCGTCGAGCCGTTCCGGAATGCGGATATCCTTCACCATGCCCTTGTCGTCGAGCACGATCTTGCGCTCGGGCAGGTCGAGGTCGAGCGGCCCGCGCTTGTCCCGGGCAGACGCCATGGCGTCGTAGGCGGCGTAGAGGGGACGCAGGATGGGGTCGAGCAAGGGGCCGGTCTTGTCGTCGGCCTGGCCATCAATGGCCGCCTGTGCCTGCTGGTAGCTGAGCTTGGCGGCCGATCGCATCAGCACCCGATGAAAAGTGTGGCTACGCTTCCTGCCATCGGCGCCCATAACCATGCGCACGGCCAGCGAAGCACGCGGCTCGCCTTCCTTGAGCGAACACAGCTCGTTGGAGATGCGCTCAGGCAGCATGGGCACGACACGGTCGGGGAAATAGACCGAATTGCCACGCAGATAGGCTTCGCGATCCAGCGCCGTACCAGGCCGCACATAGGCCGCCACGTCGGCGATAGCGACGTAGACGATGTGGCCGCCCACATTGGCCGGATCATCATCCGGCTGCGCATAGACGGCGTCGTCATGGTCCTTGGCGTCGGATGGGTCGATGGTGATCAGCGGGATGTCGCGCCAGTCCTCCCGGCCCTTCAGCGTTGCTTCCTTGGCCTCCTCCGCCTGGCGAATGACCGAGGCCGGGAAGTTGTAGGGGATTTCGAGATTATGGATGGCGATGAGGCTGACGGCGCCTTCCGAGGCCGGGTTGCCGATCACCGAAGTCACCTTGGCGCGCGGAATCATCAGCCGGCCGGAGAGCTTGACCTCGACTTCGACCAGATCGCCATCGGCGGCCGTGAGCAGGTCGCCCAGCGGGATGCGCATTTCCTTCTGCTTGCGATCCACCGGAATGAGGCGCGCGCCGTCCTCGTCCATGCGCACGATGCCGATCTGGCCGCGCCGCGGCTTGTCGAGGATCTTCATCGCCTTGGCGGTGTAGTGCGGCACGTCGTCTTCACCCGCATCGATGCGAGCCAGGATGCGATCGCCGGGAGCCGGCACGACGCGGGCATCGCGGCCGCCCAGCACGATCACGCGCGGCTTGTCGCCTTCCTCCTCGTTCCACTGCGCCGGATAGGCATGCATGTTGTCCGGATCGGCATCGGTGGGGATGTCGAGCACCGTGACATGGGGCAGGGCGGCAGTGCGGCGCAACGCCTTGCGGGTGCGCGTGATGACGCCTTCACCCTCGAGCTCGGCCAGCATGGCCTTGAACGGCCGGCGCATATCGCCCCGGATGCCGAACACCTTGGCCAGATCGCGCTTGCCCTTGATATCGGCCTGCTGGGCCAGGGCTTCGAGCAACTGTTCGCGGGTGGGGAGCTCACTGGCGCGCGGCGACGTGGCGCGGCGGGGACCAGAGGTGTTGCGCGGTTTTTTGATTGTTTTTGGAGTTTTCATGTTGAGGGATATGTAGGCGATGGCACGGTGTTCGGCAAATGGAGCTCGACGCTAACGGCTTACCTCTACCCTCATTCCCTCCGACAAGGGGGAGGGAGGCCGGGCCGGCGCGGTGACGCGATTGTGCCACGGCACGCAACCCCGTCGTCTCCCTCCCCCTTGTGGGGAGGGACCAAGGGTGGGGGTATGGTGGGTACCGAGTTCCCGCGATTCTCCGGACCATTTCATGACCATCCCATTCTTCGACGGCCATAACGATACCCTGCTGCGCCTGCTGGAGGCGCCGGGGGCGGATAAGGAACGGCCGTTCATCGAGGGCAGCAAGGAAGGCCATATCGACCTGCCGCGGGCCAAGGCCGGCGGCATGAAGGGCGGGTTCTTCGCCATGTTCCCCCCGCCGCTCAAGAGCAATCTGGCTGGTATCAGCGGCGGACCGGCTGGGCTCGATCCGAACCTGCCGCCCGAGCT
Organism: uncultured Devosia sp.; assembly: GCA_966212275.1. Classification (GTDB taxonomy): domain Bacteria; phylum Pseudomonadota; class Alphaproteobacteria; order Rhizobiales; family Devosiaceae; genus Devosia. The sequence goes on along the minus strand of CBIHQV010000008.1, from coordinate 107,774 downwards.
GGCCGTCACCGATGCCCTTGCCTCGACCAATGGCATGGCCTCGGTGCTGTTGCGGCTGGAACGGGCAGGGGCGCTGGCCGTCTGCCGCACTGCCGCCGAACTGCGCTCGGCCATCGAGCGGGACACGCTGGCGGCGATCTTCCACATCGAGGGCGCCGAGGCCATCGATACCGACTTCCGCTCGCTCGATGTGCTCTATGCGGCCGGCCTGCGCTCCATCGGCATCACCTGGAGCCGGGCCAACGCCTTTGGCACCGGTGTGCCGTTCCGCTTCAATGCCGATCCCAATATCGGGCCGGGGCTGAGCGATGTCGGCAAGGAGCTGGTACGTGTCTGCAACGCCATGGGCGTTATGCTGGACCTCAGCCACCTCAATGCCGCGGGCTTCCGCGACGTGGCCGCAATCAGCAGCCATCCACTGGTCGCGACCCATTCCAACGTCTTTGCCATCTGCCCGCATGCCCGCAACCTGGTGGACTGGCAGCTTGCCGCCATCCGCGAGAGCGGCGGCATGGTGGGCCTCAACTTTGCCACCGGCTTCCTTCGGCCGGACGGCAGGTTCGTCGCCGATACCGATATCGAGATATTGGTACGCCATGTCGATGCACTGGTAGAGGCGCTCGGCGAGGACGGCGTGGCGCTGGGCAGCGATTTCGACGGGGCGATGATGCCGGCGGTGATCGGGGACGTTACTGGCGTACAGAAGCTGCTGCAGGCGCTGCTCGACAAGGGCTACGGGTCCGAGCTGGTCGGCAAGATCGCCATGGGCAACTGGCTGAAGATGGTCGAGCGGGTGATGGGCTAGCGGAACCTCACCCGACGCCCGGCCGTTTTCCGAGAAAGGAGAACGGCCATGCAGGAAAACAAGCAAACCATCGTCGATCTGGAAACCAGGTTCTGGCAGTCCATGGTCGACAAGGATGCCAAGCTCGCCAAGACCATGATTGCCGATGACTGTCTCATCACCGGTCCCATGGGCGCCATGAAGATCGACCCCGACAAATACGAGGCGATGACCGAAGACGGCAAATGGACGCTGGAGAGCTTCAAGTTCAGCGACCTGAACGTGATTTTCCCGTCCGACGATACCGCGATCGTCGCCTACAAGGTCCACCAGAAGGGCGAGATGGGCGGCAAGGCCATGGACCTGCGCTGCGCCGACAGCACCACATGGGTGCGCGACGGCAAGCGCTGGAAATGCGCGCTGCATACCGAGACGATGCTGGAAAACTAGACGTGCCCTAGAACGGCACGTCTTCCGGCTTCACGGTCTTCTTCGGCGCGGCCTTCTTGGCCGCAGGCTTTTTCGCTGCCGCCGTCTTGGCGGCCGGCTTTTTGACCGCAGCTTTCTTCGCCGGAGCTTTCTTGACCTTGGTGCCAGTGGCTTCGGCGCGCGCCGCGATCCACTGCACCGCCTGGTCCAGCGTCACGTCCTCGGGCTTTACGTCCTTGGGGATGGTCGCGTTGACCTTGCCCTGGTTGACATAAGGCCCGTAGCGGCCGGCGCGGACGCTGATGGGGCCGTTGTCGTGCTCGAAGGTCTGGATGGCCGCGATGGCGGTGGCACCGCCACGCTTGAAGCCGCCAGCCGCCTTCTGGGCGATGAGATCGACCGCGCGGTTGAGGCCGACCTGCCAGACTTCTTCGACATCGGGCAGGTTGGCATATTTGCCGTCATGCAGCACAAAGGGACCATAGCGGCCGATGCCGGCCGAGATCGGCAGACCCGTCTCCGGATGCAGCCCCACTTCGCGCGGCAGCGACAGCAGCTTGAGGGCAGCTTCGAGCGTCAGTGAAGCAGCTTCCCAGCCCTTGGGCAGCGAGCTGCGCTTGGGCTCCTTGCCATCGCCGAGCTGCACATAGGGGCCAAAGCGGCCGGACTTGAGGAAGACCTCTTCGCCCGATTCCGGATCGGTGCCCAGTACGCCATCACCAGCCGCTGCTTCCGAGGACTGGCCATTGGCCGCGTCCGAAAGCTGCATCGTGTGCTTGCATTCGGGGTAGTTTGAACAGCCGATAAAGGCGCCGAACTTGCCGAGTTTCAGCGAGAGCTGGCCGGTGCCGCAGGTGGGGCAGCGGCGCGGATCGGAGCCATCTTCCTTGGGCGGGAAGATGCGGCTGGCGAGCATTTCGTTGAGGGCGTCGAGCACCTCCGAAACGCGCAGATCCTTGATCTCGTCGGTGGCGGCGGTGAAATCCTTCCAGAAATCGCGCAGCACGGTCTTGTATTCGAGCTCGCCGGCCGAAACCTGGTCGAGCTGCTCTTCGAGGCCGGCGGTGAAGCCGTATTCCACGTAGCGCGTAAAGAAGCTCTCGAGGAACGCCGTAACGATACGGCCGCGATCTTCCGGATGGAGCGCCTTGCCTTCGAGCCGGACATAGTCGCGGTCCTTGAGCGTGGTCAGGGTCGCCGCGTAGGTGGACGGGCGACCAATGCCGAGCTCTTCCATCTTCTTGATCAGGCTGGCTTCGGTATAGCGGCTCGGCGGCTGGGTGAAATGCTGCTCGATTTCGACGGCCTGCAGAGCCGGCTTGTCGCCAACCGCCAGCGGCGGCAGCTCGCGGCTTTCCTCATCCTCGTCATCGGGCTCGTCGGATTTGACCTCGACGCCATAGAGCTTGAGGAAGCCGGGGAAGGTGACGACCGAACCCACGGCGCGCAGTTCGACGGCGCGGCCAGGCACGTTGACGGCGATGTCGACCGTAGTGCGATCGATCTCGGCCGAGCGCATCTGCGATGCCAGCGTGCGGCGCCAGATCAGCCCATAGAGCTTTGCCTGGTCGGCATCGAGATTGAGCTGCTCGGGGCGCTTGAACATATCCGTCGGGCGGATGGCTTCGTGCGCTTCCTGGGCATTTTTGGCCTTGGTCTGGTAGATGCGGGCCTTTTCGGGGAGATACTCCTCGCCGAAATACTTGCCGATCACCGAGCGGGCCATGGCAATGCCCTCGGGCGCCATCTGCACGGCGTCGGTACGCATATAGGTGATGAGGCCGTCTTCGTAGAGCCGCTGGGCGATCTGCATGGTGCGATTGGGCGACAGGCCCAAGCGCGACGAGGCGTCCTGCTGCAGGCTCGAGGTGGTGAACGGCGCGTAGGGATTGCGCTTGGTCGGCTTCTTTTCGACGTTGGAAACGTTGAACTGGCCGGCTTCGATGAGCTTTTTGAGCTCGGCGGCATTCTCGCCGGTCTTGATGTCGAGCTTGTCGGTCTTCTTGCCATCCACCGAGAACAGGCGCGCGAGGAAGCTCTTGCCACCTTGGGCCAGCTTGGCCTCGACCGACCAATATTCGTCAGCCCTGAACTTCTCGATCTCGGCTTCACGATCCGAGACCAGGCGCAAAGCCACCGACTGCACGCGGCCGGCCGAGCGGGAGCCGGGCAGCTTGCGCCAGAGAATGGGCGAGAGGGTGAAGCCGACGAGATAGTCGAGTGCGCGGCGAGCCAGGTAGGCATCCACCAGCGGCATGTCGATTTCGCGCGGCTTGGCCATCGCGGCGGTCACGGCATCCTTGGTGATGGCGTTGAACACCACGCGCTGGACGGTCATGTCCTTCTTGATGGACTTCTTCTGCTGCAGCACGTCGAGCACGTGCCAGGAAATGGCCTCGCCTTCGCGATCCGGGTCGGTCGCCAGGATCAGGCCATCGGCGCCCTTGAGCGCGCTGGCGATGTCGCCGAGGCGCTTCTTGGAAGCCGTATCGACCTCCCAGGACATGGCGAAATCTTCGTCGGGACGAACGGAACCGTCCTTGGCCGGCAGGTCGCGGACATGGCCGAACGAGGCCAGGACTTCGTAGCCTGACCCCAGATATTTGTTGATTGTCTTGGCTTTAGCCGGACTTTCAACGACGACGACCTTCATGGAATACCCGTTCCGCAACAGCTCAATGAGAAGTGGCGCAACATGGTGAAGCCGGGCGACACTGTCAATGTGGGCAAAACAGGTGCTTCGACACTCTCTCTTAGAGAGAGGAAAATTTGCGCGCCGTTCTGAATTCCGCGCCATGGTCTTGCAACTGCCATACTAGATGTGCAGGAATGGCTCTGCGCGTTCTGCGCATCGCCCCATTCTGTGCATTGCTCCCCGATTTGACCGGCCCGCCGTGTGCGCCGCCGTCCGCCGAGCATCGCCATGGGGCCTCAGGAGGATTTTGATATGGAATATCGCAAGCTCGGTAATAGCGGCGCCGTGGTTTCGGCCTATTGCCTCGGCACCATGACATTTGGCGCGGAATCGGACGAGGCCACCTCGTTCCGGCTGATGGACGACTACGTCGCGACCGGCGGCAATTTCATCGACACCGCCAATGTCTATAGCGCCGGCGTGTCCGAAGAGATCATCGGACGCTGGCTCAAGAGCAAGCCGGGCGTACTGCGTGATCTGGTGATCACCACCAAAGGCCGCTTCCCCATGGGCAATGGTCCCAACCATCTCGGCCTGTCACGCAAGAACCTGCGCGAAGCGCTGGACGCCTCGCTCGAGCGCCTGGGCGTCGAGCATATCGACCTCTACCAGATGCACGCCTTCGACGCGCTGACCCCGCTCGAGGAAACGCTGCGCTTCCTCGATGACTCGATTCGATCAGGCAAGATTGCCTATTATGGCTTCTCGAACTTCCTCGGCTGGCAACTGACCAAGGCCGTCTGGCTCGCCAAGGCCAATGGCTACCAGCCGCCGGTGACGCTGCAGCCGCAATACAACCTGCTGGTGCGTGACATCGAACACGAGATCGTCCCGGCCTCGCTCGATGCCGGCATCGGCCTCCTGCCGTGGTCGCCATTGGGCGGCGGCTGGCTCTCGGGCAAATACAAGCGCGACCAGATGCCCACAGGAGCCACGCGCCTGGGCGAAAACCCGACGCGCGGCATGGAGGCATTCGAGAAGCGCAATGCCAAGTCGGTCACCTGGGACGTGATCGGCGCGGTGGAAGACATCGCCAAGGCGCGTAGCGCCAGCATGGCGCAGGTAGCTCTGGCCTGGGTCGCAGCACAACCTGCCGTGACATCGGTGATCCTTGGAGCTCGCACGACCGACCAGCTCAAGGACAATCTCGGCGCCGCCAACCTAACCCTGACGGCAGAGGAGATCGCAACGCTAAGCGCGACGAGCAAGCCGGACATGTCGGATTATCCTTATGGGGTAGGCGGTATCGGGCAGCGCAACCGGAATATCGGGGGTGGGCGGTAGCTCACTTCCTTCTCCGCTTGAGGGAGAAGGTGCCCGAAGGCAGGCTCCAGGCGGATGACGGGCGGTGCCACGACCTCGTGGTTCGACAGGCTCACCATGAGGTCTACTGAAACTACTGGGCCCCAATAGACCTCATCCTGAGCCTGTCGAAGGATGAGGTCGCGGCACGGAGGCTAGTTGTACCTCAACGCCACCAACTGCCCGCTCGACCACTCGATCTGCCCAGCCAGGTCAAGCTCGAGCAGCAGCATCTGCATGGCCGAAACCGAGAGCCCGGACTGGCGGACCAACTCGTCAACTTCGATCGGCGTGGCCGTCAGCGCGGCGAGCAGGCGGGATTTGTCGTCCTCGCTGGGCGGCGGCGTATCCGGCAGCAGATCCGGTTCCCAGTCGCGGTCGAAGAGGGCGCTGCGAGCAGGGTCGGCGATGCCCAGCGTTTCGATGATGTCCTCGGCGCAGGTGATGAGCCTGGCGCCTTGCTGGATCAGCGCATTGCCGCCCTCGGCCCGCGGATCGAGCGGCGAACCGGGAACGGCGAAGACGTCCCGGTTCTGTTCGAGGGCAAGCCGGGCGGTGATGAGTGAACCGCTGCGCTTGGCAGCCTCCACCACGACGATGCCGAGCGAGAGACCGGAAACCAGCCGGTTGCGCCTCGGGAAGTCACGCGCCCGCGGTTCCCAGCCCAGCGGCATCTCGGTGAGCAGCGCCCCGCCACTGTCGAGAATGTCATGCGCCAGGGGGATGTTCTCGTCGGGATAGATCTTGTCGAAGCCACCGGCGAGCACGGCAATGGTGCCAGTCGTGAGCGAAGCCCGGTGGGCTGCGGTGTCGATGCCACGGGCGAGGCCGGAGACCACCGTATAGCCACGTTCGCCCAGGTCGCCGGCCAGCATGCGCGTCATCTTGATGCCTGCGGCGGAGGCATTGCGGGCGCCGACAACACCCACCGTGCGCTGCCAGTCAAGGTTCTGCCCACCGGCCATGGTCACCAGCGGCGGCGCCGCTGGAATGTAGTTGAGCAGCGGCGGATAGTCCGGGTCGACGCTGGCGACCAGCCTCGCACCATAGCGCGCGAGGCCCGCAATCTCGTCCTCCGCCGCCGATCGGGTCGGTACGCGCAACGGTTTGCCGCTGCGTCCGGCGAGGCTTGGCAGTGCCTCGAGCGCGGCATCGGCCGAACCGAAACGGCTTAGCAACTGGCGGAAGGTGGCCGGGCCGACATTGTCCGTGCGCAGCAGGCGCAGCCAGTCGAGGCGCTGCGCATCGGTGAGGCCGGACTTGCTGCTGGCGGCGATCAAGGCCTAGGAGGCCTTCTTCTCGGCCCCGATCCTGGGCTCGGTGCCGGCGATGAGGCGGGCGATGTTCTCGCGGTGCTGGTAAAATAGCAGCAGGGCCATGATGGCCGCTGTGCCGGCCAGCCACTCATTGACCACGACATAGGCGAAGATCGGCGAGGTGGCGGCAGCGGTGAGCGCAGCCAGCGAGGACAACTTGCGGGCAAAAGCGATCAGCAGCCAGACGGCGCAGAAGATGAGCCCGACCGGCCAGCTCAGCGCCAGCAGCGAACCGATGGAAACCGCTACGCCCTTACCGCCCCTGAAACCGAGCCAGACCGGAAAGCAGTGGCCGACAAAGGCCCCGATGCCCGCCAGCATGGCTGCCTGTTCGCCCCAATAATAGCGGGCAACCAGCACTGGCAGCGCTGCCTTGGCGGCGTCGAGCACAAGCGTGGCGAACGCGACCCAGCGATTGCCGGTGCGCAGCACATTGGTGGCGCCGATATTGCCCGAGCCGATAGTGCGGATATCGCCGAGGCCCGCGGCACGGGTCAGCAGCAGGCCGAACGGCACCGAGCCACAGAGATAGCCGATGATAGCGGCATAGATCAGCGTGACGTCCAAGGCTTAGCCCTCCACATGCGTGTAGACGATTTGCCCGCCCACGATTGTTCGCATCACCTTGCCAGCAAGCCGGGCGCCCTCAAAGGAGGTATTGCGCGATCTCGACCGGATTTCGTGTTCGGAAACCTGCCAGGGATAGTCGAGATCGACAAGAACCAGGTCGGCCGGCGCCCCTTTGGCGATGCGACCCGCGGGCAGGCCGAGAATCTCGGCCGGCCGGCTGGTCATGGCGCGGAGCACCGTCAGCAGGTCCACATCACCCGAGTGAACCAGGCGCAGGGCCGCCGCCAGCAGCGTTTCGAGACCAATGGCTCCGTCCGACGCTTCGGCGAAAGGCTGGCGCTTGACCTCGGTATCCTGCGGATCGTGATCGGAATGGATCGTATCGATCGTGCCGTTGCGCAGTCCTTCGATGACGGCCTGCCGGTCGTCTTCGGACCGCAGCGGCGTGCTGAGCTTGAAGAACGTGCGGTAGCGGCCGATGTCGTTCTCGTTGAGCGCTAGGTTATTGATGGAAACCCCTGCAGTAACTGAGGTGTTACGCTTCTTGGCCGCCGCCACGAGTTCGATCGAACCGGCACAGGATATCTGCGCCGCGTGATATTTGACCCGGGTGAGGGCGGCCAGTTGCAGGTCGCGGGCCAGCGGAATGGTCTCGGCTTCGCGCGGAATGCCCTTGAGGCCGAGAATGGTGGCGAAGAGCCCTTCATTCATCACGCCATCGCCGGTGAGGCTGTGGTCAGACAGGTGGTGGACGATGGTCATGCCGTAATTGGCGGCATAGCTCATGACCGTGCGCAGCAGCGCCGTCGACTGGATGGCATGGCGGCCATCGGTGAGGCAGACGGCGCCAGCCTCCTGCAACAGGCCGAATTCGGTCATTTCCTGGCCGGCCAGGCCCTTGGTGATCGCGCCGGCGGGCAGGACATTGACCTTGCAGGTCGCCTTGGCCCGGCGGATGAGGAAATCCACCAATGCGCCATCGTCGACCACTGGCGTGGTGTCGGGCATCATCACGAAACTGGTGACGCCGCCCGCAGCAGCGGCTTCGCCGGCCGATTGCAGGGTCTCGCGATATTCCTTGCCTGGCTCGCCGGTAAAGACGCGCATGTCGATAAGGCCGGGGGCGAGGATCAGCCCCTTGGCGTTGATGACTTCGGCGCCTTCGGGAACTCCGATCGGCGCACCAAGGGCGATATCGGCGACGAGACCGTTTTCGACGAGGACCGCCCCCTGTTGGTCGGTGCCGGAGGCTGGATCGACGATGCGGGCGTTTTCAATGAGCAGGGGCGGGGTCATGCGTCATTCCTCGCCGGCAGCAGCGCATCGAGAACCGCCATGCGGACGGCAACGCCCATTTCGACCTGTTCGTTGATGACCGACTGCACGCCATCGGCAATGGCCGGATCGATCTCGACGCCGCGGTTCATGGGCCCCGGATGCATGACGATGGCGTCAGGCTTGGCGAAAGCGAGCTTTTCGGCGTCGAGGCCATAGAAGCGGTAATATTCGCGGACCGAGGGGATCATGCGGCCATTGGCCCGCTCATGCTGCAGGCGCAGCATCATCACCACGTCGACGCCCTTCAGCCCCTCGCGCATGTCGGTGAAGACCTCGGTGGCGAGGTGTTCGATGCCTGAGGGCAAGAGATTGCGCGGGGCGATGACGCGCGTGCGCACGTTGAGCGCGCCGAGCAGCAGCAGGTTGGAGCGGACCACCCGGGAATTGGCGATATCGCCGCAGATGGCGACCGTCAGGCCCGAAATGCGGCCCTTCTGGCGGCGGATGGTGAGAGCGTCGAGCAGCGCCTGGGTCGGATGTTCATGCGCGCCGTCGCCGGCATTGATCACCGCGCAGCCAACCTTCTGGCTGAGCAGTTCCACGGCGCCGGCCGCCGAGTGGCGAACGACGATGACATCGGGGCGCATGGCATTGAGCGTGGCGGCGGTGTCGATCAGGGTTTCGCCCTTGGTCACCGAGCTCGATTTGACCGACATGTTCATCACCAGCGCGCCAAGGCGCTTGCCGGCAATTTCGAACGAGCCCTGGGTACGGGTCGATGGCTCGAAGAAGAGGTTGACCTGGGTCTTGCCGGTCAGGGTCGGATGGCTTTTCCGCTCCTGCCGCGAAACCGGCACCATGCGCTCGGCCCGATCGAGCAGATCGATGATCTCGTGCTGCTTGAGATCGGCGATCGAAAGCAGATGGCGCTGGTTGAATGGGGGAAAATCGCCGGCAGAACCGGCAGACGACGTCGAGGCTGTGCTGGCGCGTGCTTGGGCCATGCGCTCCCATCCCTGATATTTGCTGCGGTCTAGCGGAGGGGGACGGTAGGGGCAAGCCCAAAGGCGAGGAAATCAACGGCCGGTTGGCTGCCGGCCGCTGCGATCAGGCGGCGGAGAAGAACACGCCTAGGCCGGCCAGCGCAAAGGCAAGGGCAGAGGCGGCGGTGCGGAGATGGGTCCAAGGCATCCAGGCCGTCGTATAGGTGGTCCAGATGTCGCGGGCCGCAGCGATATCGGTGGGCACGGTGGCGCGGGCGAGGCCGTCGTTGAGCGGGATGTTGATCGCCCCGGTAATGCCGATACCGCCCACCAGGTAGACCAGCGCCGATGCCGCGAAGAGCCAGAGCGAGGCGGTCTGCCCGCTCTGCCAGAACAGCACGGCCGAGGCGATCAGCAGCAGCGGCAGGCCCATGAAGAACAGGAGGAAGATCGGGTTGGGCACGGCAAGGTTGATGCCTTGCATGCTGTCGATGGCACTGCGTGGATCGGCGCGGTCGAGCCCCCACATGACGGTGAAGGAATAGGTCCAGAAGAAGCCAGCCATGATGCCGCTGGCGAGGAGAGCAGCAAAGCCGACAAATTGCGCTGAGGTCTGCATGATGGACTCCGGGTTAGCGGGGCGAGAGAGCGGGCTGGCCGCGGCGGCTGACATAGAGGACGGCGGCGAGGGCGCCCGCGGCAAGTTCGACGGCCATGGCCAGCACCATCCCGTCGGCAGGGCGGCCATCGAGGGTGATGGCAACCAGTCGCGACAAACCATAGCCGAGATAGACCACGGCAGCGACGAGCAGAGCTGGATTTGCGAGGCGCGGGACAAAGCTCCCGGCGCCAATGAAGAGGCCGGCCGCAAGCAGCGACAGCCCATGCGAGCGCATCTCATTGAGCAGCGTCACTTGCCCGGCAAGGTCGAGGCCATAGCCGGCGTAGAAGGCGACGGGCGCGACGAGGATCGTGCTGCCAAGGCCGATACCGGTCAGCCCGGCCACCAGCAGGTAGGTCTTGAGGAGAAAAGAGGTCATTGCTTTGTCCTTGTTGTAAGGCGCCCGGCCATGACCGAGCGCCGGGCCGTCACTCTGCGGCGACCGATGCGGACCAGGCGCCGGTGGTGGCGGTGGTGGCGCAGAAATCGGCAAAGCTCCGCGGCTGGCGGCCGAGCGCGCGCTGTACGCCATCGCCAATCCACGCATTGCGGCCATCGAGCGTCTCATCGGCGATGGTGCGCAATAGATCCGCCCATTCCTGCCCCATTGTCTGCAACAGGCCGGCGTGGAACTCCTCGATCGTCACCGGCACATACTGGTAGGGGCGGCCGGCAGCGGCGGCGAGCTGGGCGGTGATCTGGTCGAAGTTCAGCAGTTGCGGGCCGGTCACGTCGTAGATCTGCCCGTTGTGGCGATCGTCGAGCAGGGCGGCCGTGGCGACGTCGGCGATATCGGCGGCGTCCACCAGGGGCTCCTTGCTGTCGCCGGCGGGCATGTAGAGGTGGCCGTCGAGAACGGAGTCGAGCAGGTGTCCCTCGCTGAAATTCTGGTTGAACCAGGCGGCGCGAACCATGGTCCAGGCCAGACCGGATTCGCGGACGACGTTTTCGGTCGCGATGGCGCCGACTTCGCCGCGGCCGGCGAGAAGAACCAGCTTGCTTAGCCCCGCGTCACGGGCTGCCGCGACGAAGCGCTGCATAATTGGCACTGCCTCGGGAGCCGCAAGGTCGGGCACGAAGGAGACGAAGGCGACCTTGCCGCCGGCCAGGGCATTGACCCAGGTCGCGTCATCCTGCCAATCGAAGGGAATGGCGGTGCGGCGCGATACACCACGATGGGAAAGGCCCCGGGCGGCGAGGTTGGCGGCGACACGGCTGCCGACCTTGCCGGTGCTGTTGATGACGAGGATGGGAGATTCGGTGGTCATGATCTGCGTCCTTGTGGGTTACGATGCGGACAAGGTGCGACCGATCGGGCGGATCATCAATGACAAGACTGCCGCGATAATATGCAGATCGTCCAACACTGTGGACGAACGGTGCTATCCGGTGCTAGATGGCAGCATGAGCGATCCACATTTCCAACCCGCCCCCTTGTCCGACCCGCTTGGCGAGGTGCTGCACATGCTGCGCCTTACCGGTACGCTGTACTGCCGCGCCGAGATGACGGCGCCCTGGGGTATTGTCTTTCCGCAACTGATCGACTCGATGATGTTCGTCATCGTCACCGCAGGCCATGGCTGGCTGCAGATGGGCGACGAGCCGCCGATGCTGGTGCAGCAGGGCGGCATGGTGCTGCTGCCCCATGGCACGCCCTATCGGCTGCTCAGCGATCCGGACGCGGAGGCCGAGCCGCTGTTCGACATTCCGGTCGAAAAGGTCAGCGACCGCTACGAGATCATGCGCCATGGCGGCGGCGGCGCCGTCACCCGCGCGACGGCCGGCGTCGTGCAGTTCGACAGCGTGGCGGCCAAGCGGCTGGTGTCGCTGCTGCCATCCGTACTGCGCATCGATGCCTGGGAAAGCGACGACGGCAACTGGCTGCAAAGCACCCTCAGCCTGATCGCCCGTGAAGCCAGCGCCATGCGCCCCGGCGGCGAGACGGTGATGACGCGGCTGGCCGATATCCTGGTGATCCAGGCCATCCGCGCCTGGCTCGATACAGCGCCGGAGGCCAATCTCGGCTGGCTCGCGGCCCTCCGCGACAAGCAGGTCGGCCGCACCTTGGCGCTGATCCACCGCCGGCCCGAGGCCGACTGGAGCGTGGTCGAACTTGCCCGCGAAGCGGGCATGTCGCGCTCGGCCTTTTCAGCGCGCTTTACCGAACTGGTCGGCCAGCCTGCCGCGCAATATCTGGCACAATGGCGGCTGCATCTGGCACGGGCACAATTGCTGGAAACCCGTGACCCTGTCGGCGCCGTGGCCAGCCGGGCCGGCTACCAGTCCGAAGCGGCGTTTGGACGGGCCTTCAAGCAGTTTTTCGGCATACCGCCAGGCGGCGTGCGGCGGCTAGCGGCGTAGCCGATCCAGCGCGCCCTGCAGGATGTAGCTGGCGGCGAGCTTGTCGACCACCTCGGCGCGGCGATCGCGGCGCAGGTCGGCCTCGATCATCATGCGGGTCACCGCACTGGTCGACAGCCGTTCATCCCAGAAGGCGATCGGCAGGGTGACCTTCTGCGCCAGATTGCGGGCAAAGGCGCGCGTCGACTGCACGCGCGGGCCTTCCGAACCATCCATGTTGAGCGGCAGCCCGAGGATGATCGCCGCGATCTGATTCTCGGCCACCAATTGCACGATGCGCTCTGCGTCCTGGGTGAACTTGGTGCGCTTGATCGTTTCGAGCGGCGTCGCTGAATAGCGCATGCCGTCGCTGACGGCGACGCCGATGGTCTTGGTCCCTAGATCAAGCGCCATGATCCGGCCAGTGGCCGGAATGGATTCGAGCGGATTGGCGAAATCGTCGTCGGTCATTGCTGGCTCGCTTGCCACATCAGGCTCGTCCTATAGGCTGCGCCCCGGTTTGGCGACAGGAAAGCAAGCATGAAACTCACCTGGTTCGGCGGCACCACGATCCGCATTCACATTGGCGGGGCGATTCTGGTGGTCGATCCGGCCGGCGCGCCCGGTGGAATCGATGCGGCCGAGCTGGTTTCGGGTGCCGACACGGTGATTGCCGGCTTTGGCGCCACGCTGGCCGCCGTCGACAGCAGCACCTGGAAGCCGCGCAAGCCGCCACGCCTGCTCGACGAAAGCGACGTCCCGCCGCCCGTCGAGGCATGGTCTGCCGGGGCAGGGGCTATTCTTATGGAGGCCATGGGCGAGCCGCCTTTGCTGCTGGTCAGCGATGAGGTCGCGCCGCTGGGCCGCTGGGCGGAAGACGCGGTGGTGGCGCTGTTCGGCTCCGGCGATCAGCTTGCAGCGCTGGGCAATGCCATCCTCGACGACACGCCGCCGCGGCTGCTGGCCCTGGCCGGCGATGAGGCCGCGATCGACACGGCCATCGCCGCCTTGCGTGATCGCCTCGACGCGACGGGCCTGGTCTCGCTCGAAGCCGGGCTGGCGTTGGAAATCTGATCCGACGCATCAGCCATTTTCATTGTCTTTTGTGGCGGGCGGTTGCTAATAACGGCCCAAACAAGCCGCTGTTCTGGAGTTTCCCATGTCCGTCGACGCCGCAACCGTAAAGCGCATCGGGCGCCTGGCGCGTATCCGCATCGAAGAGAACGAAGTGGCCAGCTACCAGACCGAGCTCAATGCCATTCTCGGCTTTGTCGAGCAGTTGGCCGAGATCAATGTCGATGGCGTCGAGCCAATGACCTCGGTGACGCCGATGACGCTGCGCCGCCGCGACGACGTCATCAGCGATGGCGGCTATGCCGACAAGATCGTCAGCAACGCTCCGTTGACCGAAGACAACTTCTTCATGGTCCCCAAGGTGGTCGAGTAACATGGCGGTCTCCATCGCCATCGAGACGCCACTGCAGGACGATGTGCGTGGCCTCGTCGCCAAGCTCAATGATCACCTGCTGCCGCTGTCGCCGCTGGAATTCCAGTTCAAGATGACGGTCGAACAGATGGCCGAGGCCCATACGACGCTGTTCGTGGCGCGCGACGAGACCGGCAAGGCCGTCGGCATGGGCGCGCTCAAGGTGCATTCGGCCGAGTTGGGCGAGGTCAAGCGTATGTTCACCGACCCTGAAGTGCGCGGCAAGCGCATCGGCTCGGCGCTGCTCGACGCCATCGTGGCCCTGGCCCGCGAAAAGAACCTGCCCACGCTGATGCTGGAGACCGGCACCGGCCCGGGCATGGCCGAAGCGCACCGGCTTTATTCCCGTAGCGGCTTCGTTACGCGTGGTCCGTTCCTCGACTATCCCGATAGCGAATGGTCCGCCTTCTTCGAAATGCCGCTCCGGCAGGAGCAGCCAGCTTGAAGCGCGGTTGGATCATCGTTGGCAGCCTGCTTTGCGTAACGCCTGTCGTCGCCGACGACGTGTTCGACGCCGCCTACGTGTCCAACCCTGCCGTTTGCGAACGGGCGGGCGAAGAAGACATCAACACCGTGCTGTTCGAGGAAAAGGCCTGGGCGGTCTATCCGAGCAAGGGTATCCTCGGCGGCGAGATCGTCTGCTACTTCCACGACCAGAAGACGCAGATCAACGGCGCCTGGGAGCCAGAGGTATTCTCGACCACGCGCTGCATGGGGTTCGAGACGAACTTCCTCGACCAGGTCGCCGTGGCGCCGGATAGCTTTAACATAAACATGCACTTCGGCGACGACGCCCAAGAGCACAAGATGGGCGAGATCGTCGAAGTCATTTCGATGCGCGCCGATACCAATCCACCTGACTACGAGAGCTATGCCGGCCTCTACACACGCTGCGACGACGTTGCTGGAAAGGTGCTGGAATGGTTCAACTGAAGCCTGCTCTCGCGCTGATGCTCCTCGCCACTGGCGCCGTCGTGGCGCAGGAAGACATGGTCATCGACCAGACCAAGCTCTATGTCAGTGACCCCAAGGCATGCCAGGCCGTGGAAAAGCAGGGCGTCGACGCCTGGATGGACATGGATTTCCTGAGCCTGACCTTTCCAGGCGGCATCCAGTCGATGGAATTTCACTGCAATTTCTACGACATCAAGAGCCGGCCCAATACGCCGCTCCTGTTTGTCGACGCCGTCTGCGAACTGCCTGGCGAACTCTACCCCGATACGCTGGCCATCGCCCCATATGACGACAAGACCATTCAGGTCGTGTCCAGCTATGACGGGGTCATGCAGGCCACCGGCATCCTGCCGCCGCCTGGCCCAACCACCAATCCCGGCGTGACCATGTACACCCGCTGCGACAATCTGAGCGAGATCCCCGTTGACTGAGCTCACGGCGGAAGTATCGCACCGGTCCGCGCGATGACAGATGTTCCACGCGCACGCCAGATGCTACAGCTCTCCTGTTCAACCGGAGAGGTTACTATGCGCACTATTGCTATAGTTCTTGCATATGCAGTCTTGGCGACGGGGGCATCGGCTCAGGACAAGCCGTCGTTTAGCGGCATCTTCTCGACCGACGAAGCGGCCTGCAAACAGGTCACCGATGGGATGGCGTCGGTATCAACCGATTACACCCTCTTTGACCCAGAAAAAGGCGTCGCGACGATCGATTTTCATTGCGACTTCCTGGATATCAAGGCGCATGCTGGCTGGTATGTTGCCACCGCATTCTGCGAAGAGCCCGGGATCCAATGGGGTGACCTGATTACGTTTACCGACAATGGTGGTGGTGACGAGGTCACCGTCACCAGCCTCAGCGGCATGGCAAACTCCGACATGGCGCTAGCCGATGGCACCTATCATCGTTGCACCGCCCCCTGACAACCCTCTGCCGCGGACGAGCGCGATCTGCCCGTCCGCGTTTCTAACTCAAAGGTTTTCACGTTGACTGACCTGACCAAACTGAGCCTGGCTGACGCCCGCAAGGGCCTCAAGGCCAAGAGCTTCACCGCCACCGAGCTGACCGGCGCCTATCTCTCGGCGATCGAGAAGGCCAATCCTG
The DNA here is from genome assembly GCA_966212275.1 of uncultured Devosia sp. Taxonomy (GTDB): domain Bacteria; phylum Pseudomonadota; class Alphaproteobacteria; order Rhizobiales; family Devosiaceae; genus Devosia. Next base: position 91,869 of record CBIHQV010000008.1, on the reverse strand, counting down.
CGCTCAACGCCTATGTGGCGGTGACGCCGGACCAGGCGCTCGACATGGCCAAGGCCAGCGACGAGAAGCTCGGCAAGGGGCAGGGCGGCACGCTCGAGGGCATTCCGCTGGGCATCAAGGATTTGTTCGGCACCAAGGGCGTGCACACCCAGGCGGCGAGCCACATCCTCGACGGCTTCAAGCCGGAATACGAATCGACCGTGACCAGCAATCTCTGGCGCGATGGCGCCGTCATGCTGGGCAAGCTCAACATGGACGAATTCGCCATGGGCTCGTCCAACGAGACCAGTTATTACGGCCCTGTCATCAGCCCGTTCCGCGCCCAGGGCAGCAATGCCAATCTGGTGCCCGGCGGCTCGTCTGGCGGCTCGGCAGCGGCGGTTTCGGCGTGGCTCTGCGCTGGCGCGACGGCAACCGATACCGGCGGCTCCATCCGCCAGCCGGCCGCGTTCACCGGCACGGTCGGCATCAAGCCAACCTATGGCCGTTGCTCGCGCTGGGGCGTGGTGGCCTTTGCCTCCTCGCTCGACCAGGCCGGCCCGATTGCCCGCACCGTCGAGGACGCCGCGCTGCTGATGACGTCCATGTCCGGTTTCGACCCCAAGGACTCCACAAGCGTCGATCTGGCCGTGCCGGACTTCGCCGCCGCCATCGAACGCGGCGTCAAGGGCCTCACCATTGGCGTGCCGCGTGAATACCGCATGGATGGCATGCCGGCCGAGATCGAGAAGCTCTGGGCCCAGGGCCTCGAATGGCTCAAGGCCGAGGGCGCCACGGTCAAGGACATCTCCCTGCCGCACACCAAATACGCGCTGCCGGCCTACTACATCGTCGCCCCGGCCGAGGCCTCGTCCAACCTGGCGCGCTATGACGGCGTCAAATACGGGCTGCGCGTTTCCGGCAAAGACATCACCGACATGTACGAACTCACCCGCGCCGCCGGCTTCGGCCGCGAGGTGAAGCGCCGCATCATGATCGGCACCTATGTGCTGTCCGCCGGCTATTTCGACGCCTATTACGTCAAGGCGCAGAAGGTCCGTACGCTGATCAAGAAGGATTTCGAGGACGCCTTCAATGCCGGCGTCGACGCCATCCTGACCCCGGCAACGCCGTCGGCCGCCTTCGGCGTGGGCGACGAGGCCTTGGCCGCCGATCCGGTCGCGATGTATCTCAACGACGTCTTCACAGTCACCGTGAACATGGCGGGCCTGCCGGGCATCGCCGTTCCCGCCGGCAAGGATGGGGCAGGGCTGCCGCTAGGCCTCCAGCTCATCGGCAAGCCGTTCGACGAGGAAACCCTGTTCGCCGCAGCGCGCGTGATCGAAAAGGCCGCTGGCGGGGATTTTGCGCCGAAGGCCTGGTGGTAATTCGCGTGTAACGCACCCACACCCTTGATCCCTCCCCACAAGGGGAGGGAGACGACAAACCCGGCATCGCTACCTGCGCCTCCCTCCCCTCGATGGGGAGGGACCGAGGGTGGGGTGGGGCGCCAAGCACCGGCACCCGAATTTACCCCAAATGCCCGCGCCACTTGATTGACTCCGCTTTCCGCCTTATTTGGCGCCAATGCACAAATTGAAATTGGTTGTGACGTCGCCCCGCGTGGCGTCCGGGCCGACAAGGGTTTCACCGATGGCCGCTGACATCTTCACCTCACTGGACTGGTCCGAGCCGCCCAAGGACATGAGCAAGCCGCTGCAGGCTTTGTGGTGGCTGAAGAAAGGCGAGCTGCGCGTCGGCCCCGAATGGGAGCAGGCGCACAATATCGTCCAGGCCATGGAGGGCGTTCAGGCTTTCGACTGGGTCCATGCCCTGATGCACTGGATCGAAGCCGATATGGGCAATGCCGACTACTGGTATCGCCGCGCCGGCAAGCGCCGGGCAACCGCCAGCGTGGCCAGCGAATGGGAACACATCGCCGCCGCCCTGAGCGAAGTCACCAAGCACTAGGCGCGATTTCATCACAAGAGCGATGTCACCCCGGCGCAGGCCGGGGTCCATCCTGAAGTCTTTCCGCGTCCGCGGCAGGATGCGTCATCTCAGGATGGATTCCGTCCTTCGCCGGAATGACGTCGCGCCGGGCAGGGTAAGCCCTACCTATTGTCATACTCGCTCCGCACCAGCTCCAGCCCGCGCCTCGTGATGCGATAGGGCTGCCCTCCCGAACTCTTGATCGCCTTCTTGGCCTTGAGCTTCTTGAACAGCACCAGGCTGCAATTGCTCATCAGCCAGCCTTCGCGGTTGAAGAATTCGAGCCCGGTTACCTTGCCGGCGTCATTTTTGAGCAGCGCGATGCGGCCACCCTGAGCGAGGGCGTGCAGCACCCGCTGTTCGTCTCGTGAAATATCCATTGAAGAGTCTGTCGCCTATGGGCGGGGCAGGACCCCGCGAACAAACAATATCGGCCGCCGGCGTCACGCGCGGCGATCGACTGGTTCATTCATGCCCCGTCGCCGTAGGACGGGGCTTCAGGCGGATTCAGACTGACTAAACATGCTGATTTGATAACGCGCCTCAGACGAATTGCGCAAGACAGGCGGTTGAAATCGGGGCCGGAGCGGTGCAAACCAGCAACAGCAAACGTGACTGGAACCTGCCGTGACCGCATCAAATTCGCCCGACGCCTGCCAGACCAAGGAAGAGGTGCGCGCCGAGATCGACCGCATCGATCACGCGCTGCTGACCCTGTTCGCCGAGCGCCACCGCTACGTGACGCGCATGGCGCAGATCAAGACCGACCCGCACGAAGCGCGCGATCCGACCCGCATCGAGGCGGTTATCGCCAAGGTCCGCGATCGCAGTTTGGCTCTTGATCTTGACGAGGATCAGGCCGAACTTGTGTGGCGGACCCTGATCGACTGGAACATCAACTACGAGAAGGGCATCATCGCGGCGCGGCGCCGCGGCTAAGGCTGTCCCACGCAGGCAGGAGGTCACTATGGCAGGCATTTCCATTCGCAAAGCCGAGACCGCAGATGCCCGCCGGCTGGCCGATATCGCCTATCGCGCCTGGGAAAGCGGAATCTTTCCGCTGCTGACCGACCAGCCCGGCATCAAGCAGGCCGAACAGCGCCGCCTGGCCCAGGCCGTGTCCGAAACGCTGAGCCGCATCATCGTGGCCGAGGTGGACGGCATCGTCGTCGCCTGGTGTTCGCGCTCGGCGCGGCGCGCCTACATTCCCTATCTCTTCGTCATGCCCGAATTGCAGGGCCATGGCCTGGGTTCGATGCTGCTGCGTCGCATGGAATCGATGCTCGAACTCGAGGGCGCTGACCGGGTGCAACTCGAAACCCCGGCCGACAATGTCCGCGCGGTGCGCTTCTACGAAAAACAGGGCTACCGCATCCTGGCGCTCCGACCCGACGGCCGCGCGGCGCACGAGCCGTTCATGAGCGTCCACCTCGAAAAGCGGCTGCTGCCGTTCGAAGGCGATATCGACGACGAGGATTGAGCGAGACCCCCGGCATACGCGGTCGTCACCTCGGGCCTGACCCGAGGGCTCTTCACTTGCTGAACGCGCAAAAGTACAACGCCTCGGGTCAAGGCCGAGGGTGACGCGCGGTGGTTGGGCATTGCATCACGGGCCCAGCCTAAGTAAGCACTTACATACCTTTCGCCTTGCCTCGCAGGACCTCTCAATTGACCCTCATCGATACGCGCACGCCCAATCCCAAGAGCTTCATCCATGGCTCGACCGGTGACTGGGAAGTCATCATCGGCATGGAAGTGCATGCCCAGGTGACATCGGAGAGCAAGCTGTTCTCGGGGTCCTCGACCGAATTCGGCAATCCCCCCAATTCCAACGTATCCTTCGTCGACGCGGCCATGCCCGGCATGCTGCCTGTCATCAACGAGGAATGCGTGCGCCAGGCCGTGCGCACCGGACTGGGCCTCAAGGCGCAGATCAACAAGCGCAGCGTGTTCGACCGCAAGAATTACTTCTATCCGGACTTGCCGCAGGGCTACCAGATCAGCCAGTTCAAGGACCCGATCGTCGGCGAAGGCAAGGTCTATCTCGATATGCCCGAAGGCCAGATAGAGATCGGCATCGAGCGCCTGCACTTGGAACAGGACGCAGGCAAGTCGATCCACGACCAGCATCCGAACATGAGCTTCGTCGACCTCAACCGCTCGGGCGTCGCGCTGATGGAAATCGTCAGCAAGCCCGACTTGCGCTCGTCCGAGGAAGCCAAGGAATATCTGGGCAAGCTGCGCACCATCCTGCGCTATCTCGGCACCTGCGACGGCAATATGGAGCAGGGCTCCATGCGCGCCGACGTCAACGTCTCGGTGCGCAAACCCGGCGGCGAATTCGGTACGCGCTGCGAGATCAAGAACGTCAACTCGATCCGCTTTGCCGGCCAGGCCATCGAATACGAGGCACGCCGCCAGATCGATATTCTGGAAGATGGCGGCAAGATCGACCAGGAGACCCGTCTCTACGATCCCAAGACCGGCGAGACGCGTTCGATGCGCAGTAAGGAAGAAGCGCATGACTATCGCTACTTCCCCGATCCTGACCTCCTCCCGCTCGAATTCGACGAGACGTTCATCAGCAATCTTGCAGCAGGCCTGCCGGAGCTGCCCGACGAAAAGAAGGCCCGCTTCGTGGCCGATTACGGTGTCACCGCTTATGACGCCATGGTGCTGACGCTCGATCGCGAGACGGCCGACTATTACGAATCCTGCGTTGCCTTCGGCGGCGCCAAGCGCGACGGCAAGGCCGTGGCCAACCTGCTCAATGCCGACGTGGCGGCCTTCGCCAACAGTCAGGGCCTGGCCGTGTGGGAAACCCACCTCAAGCCCTCCCAGATCGCCGGCATCGTTGACCTCGTCGCTTCGGGCAAGATTTCCTCCAAGGGCGCCAAGGACTTGCTGCAGGTCATCATCGCCGAGGAGCCTGAAGGCGAACCGGCAGAAATCGTCGAGCGCCGCGGCATGGCCCAGGTGACCGATATGGGCGCGATCGAAGCCATCGTCGACGAGATCATCGCCGCCAATCCCGATCAGGTCGCCAAGGTCATCGCCAAGCCGACCATGATCGGCTGGTTCGTCGGCCAGGCCATGAAGGCCTCGGGCGGCAAAGCCAATCCGCAGGCCCTGAACGACCTGATGAAGAAGAAGCTCGGGATCGAATAGTCCGGCGGCTTACTGCTTGCCGACCGCCATTTCGGCGCGGATTGCCAGGTCCGCGTCTAGAAACGCTTCTTCCGGCTCGGCGCCGACCGCATCGAAATAGCGGCTCATGAAGTTGCGGAAGGCCGCGGCCATGGCGATGTCGGCGATGTTGAGGTCGCTGAGCCCGACAGCATGCAGCCGGTCGATATCGGCCCTGGTAATCTTGGAAGCATCGCGGGTGATCTGCTCGGCATAGGCCAGCATTTCGACCTGCTGCTCGCTGAGACCGGCAGTGCGGTAGTCGCGTTGCACCGCCAGCGCCTGTTCACGCCCCATCATGCCGGACAGGGTGCGAAAATAGACATGTGAGCAATAGCTCGACGGCACGTATTTGGCGGCGACCAGCGTAATGAGCCTGAAATTGAGCAGGCCGAGCGAGAAGCCGTCGCGCATCTGATGCAGCAGGTGTTCCACCGGAACGATCATGTCCGGGCGCGCCGACCAGCACTGCGTCGCCTGCATCACGCGGCCCATGCCCGACATTTCGGCCTGGTAGAGCGCGGCAATGTCGCCGGTCGCCTCTTCGGGCTCGACAGTCTCAATGAACATCGTACCGCTCCGCGCTCGCTCATACACAGGCCATCAGCATAGCCGAACCGCCGGGGCTGCCAAGCTCACGGGTTAGGATCGTTGCCCGGCTCCGGCGGCAGGTTGGGGTCGACGGGCTCTTTCTCGCCGTGTCGAAGCGGCGATGTATGCGGCCGCTCTGCGTCGCTGGTGGGCAGATGGACCGGCATAGGCGGCACCGGCTCGGGCGGAGGCGCCATGGGCTTGGGCTTGGGATGTTTGTCATCCATCGCTCAAGCCCTCGTCGGTGGCTGATCGGTGCCGGGCCCCGGCATGGGCGCCGGCTGGCCGGGCGTCGGATCCTCGACTGGCTGCGGCATGTCGGGCAGTTCCTGCGGATGGCCAGGCACCGGGTCGACCGGCTGGGGTTGCGGCGGTTCGGGTAGCGGCACGATCTCGGGGACAGGTCGCGGATCGATATCTGGCTGTGGCTGGTTCATGGGACGCTCCTTGAAGGAGCAGAACGGCCAGCCAGCCGCCGCAGTTCCCCTAGGCCGCCGCTGGCGCCCGCCGCCGAACCAGCCGGCCATCCATGAAGATGAGGCCGATGAAGATCACGATGATGCCCGCCACATGCGCCGCCTCGAACCGCTCATGCAGCACCAGCACGCCCAGCAGGATCGCCGAAATCGGCGTGATGAAGGTGTTGAGCGAGATATTGGTGGCGCCCACCCGCGGCAGCAGCCAGTAGACCAGGAGGAAGCTGAAGCTGGTCGAGAAGGCGGCGATGCCAAAAAGGGCACCCCAGGTCTCGATGCGGGTGATCACAGGGACGCCGCTGAAGAACAGCGCGATCGGCACGGAGAACAGCGCCGCGGCGGTAAGCGAACAGGTCGCCACGGCAGCCGAGTCGATATCCTTAAAGCGGCGGGCATAGTTGAGGGTGAGCGCGTAGCAAAGCGTGGCCCCCATCGCCGCAAGCAGCCCGAGCACCTGGGCCGAAGCACCGGCGCCCAGCGATGGCAGCGCCAGGATGAAGGCGCCGACAAAACCGATGACGACGCCGACCACCTTGTTCCAGGTGGCCTTCTCGCCGCCGCGCCAGAGCTGGGAAACGATGACGGTGCTCATCGGCGTGAGGCCATTGATGACCCCGACGATGGAGCTGGCAACCGTCTGCTCGGCAAAAGGGAAGAGCGTGAACGGGATGGCGTAATTGAGGATGCCCAGCACCAAAAGCTGCGCATAGATGCGCCAGTCATTGGGCAGCGTCTTGCGCATGGCGAGGAAATACACCCAGCAGATGGCGGCGCCGATAGTGACGCGACCGGCCGAAACCCAAAGTGGGCTGATCTCGCGGATGAGGATGGCGTTGAACAGGAACGAGCAGCCCCAGACCGCGCCGAGCAGAATAATCAGTATCCAATAGCGCAAGGGCATAAACGGCCTCCGTTTGAATTGTTGCGGGTCAGAGCGCCGCTCGTCGCCAGATCTTGCCGATGCGCCCGTCGATGAACAGCAGGCCGAGGAAGATCACCAGCATGCCGCCGAGCTGGATCGGCAGGATGGTTTCGCCCAATAGGGTGACGCCCAGCACCAGTGCCGATATCGGCGCAATGAAGGTCGTGGTGGCGAAGTTGGTCGCCCCGACGCGGGGCAGGATGCGGTACATGATCTGGAAGGTGAAGGCGGTCGACAGCAGGCCGATGGCCAGCGCCGCGCCCCAGGTCTCTGGTCGCACTATCACCGGCGCGCCCTCGGTGAAGAAGGCGATGGGCACGGCAACGACGGCCGCACCGGTCAGGGCGATCGAGGCAAAGGCGGTTGGCTCGACATGCTTGTAGCTGCGGGTGATGTTGAGCGTCACCGCATAGCACAGCGTCGCGCCAAGGCAGGCGGCAACGGCCCAGAGCTGCGAGGTACCGCCCGAGGACAGAGCCGGCGACACCAGCAGCGCCGCACCGACAAACCCGATCACCACGCCGGTAAACTTGGTCCGGGTCGCCTTCTCGCCGCCGATCCAGAAATGGGAGATGAGCGCGGTGACCATTGGCGTCAGCGCATTGATGATGGCAGCGACGCCGCTGGCCAGGTGCGCCTGGGCCAGCGGAAACAGCGCGAAGGGGATCGCGTAGGCAACGACGCCAAGTGCGCCCAGTTGCAGCCACAGCATGGGGTCACGCGGCACGGGCTTGCGCAGCGCAAGCATAACCAGCCAGCAGCCCAGTGCCCCGATGCCGACGCGGAAGCTCGTCACCCACAAGGGCCCGATCTCGCGGATCAGCACGGCGTTGAAGATGAACGAGCACCCCCAGATGCCGCCCAGCAGCACAATCCAGAACCAGTCGCGCAACGACATGCGATTCCCCCTTGAAGCGTCGGACGCTACGCCCGAGGAGAACAAAGGTCGAACCGATTTTGACGATGAGGCTGATCAATTCTTGTGATGGGCGCAAGAACCTCAGCCAGGCCACTTCAGCTCATTGAAAACGCTGCATGACCTCGCCTTCGATCCCCAGCTCCCTGAGCGTCTCCGGCACGATGGGCAAGGTCAGTTGCTCGAGATTGCGCTGCTGGAGCAGGTCGATGGCATTGCCCCGGATTGACGGCAGTTGATTGAGCGCCCGCTCAAGGCCCTCGTCCATGACGCGCAGGGCAAGGTCGGCCACTTCCATCTGAAAATCCATGCTCAGCGCGGCAGAGACGTCGTCGCGGCCGCTCGTCTCGGCCTGCTGCGTGGCAATGGCGAGGGCCGCGTCGGCAATATCGGGCTGCCCCGTGAGGGCAGCCGCCCGCAGGTAGCTCCGGGCGACCAGCGGCGCATCCTCGTCGCTGTTGGATCGACCTGCCGCACGCTCAACGTCGATGCCGGTCAGCAGGAACGCGGTTGCGGCGTCCCGGCCCGTGGCTTCGCCACGCATGATGAAGAAGGCGATGGCGTCGGGGATCGACGTCTGCGCGCGGAAGGCGCCGGGCGTGTCCACTGCTGCGGCCCGCCGGGCCAGTTCTATCAGCCGCTCTATGTCGCTGGCATCGCCACGCAATCCCAGAATGAGCGCAGCCGGCGCCCAAAGCTCGTCATTGGGGCTGGAAAGCAGCTCGCGGACCGCTCCCACATCCTCCGCCGTCAATACAGCGATCTGGGCGAAGGGAATGCCTTCCGAGAACCCATAGAGCAGGAACTCTTCCATCGGCGAGAGTTCGACCGGCGGCGCAACGCCCTGCGGCACGCCGAGATCGGCCTGACCCGAAGCGAAAGTGGAATTGGTGAGCTTGGTACAGTCGCCCTGCGTCAGCACCAGGCGCTTGGCGTGGTTCATGCAGTACATGAGGTTCACAAACCCGGCAAAGGACAGCCCAGCGGGCTGCGTCTGCGAACACTGGTTGGTGGGCCAGGTATGACTGAGGCCCGCCTTGTGACCGATCTCATGGATCAGGCTCTGCCCAGTCTGCGCCCCGCGATTGACCAAAATCAGCGGACCGACAGAATTCGCGCAGCCGGCAAACTCGGTACCGGCGGGAGAATCCGGTGGAACAACCGAAGTGCCGCATACCTTGAGCTGGTCGATGACGAACACATCGACGCCGAGCGCCTGGACCTGGTTCATCAGCGCCACGCTGTCGATCAGCTTGGGGATCGTCGCGTGTTCGCTCACATCACCAGACCGCGAAACGGTTATGTCGCAAGCGACGTCGAAGTCCTGGTTCTTGGTTTTCGCCAGGGTCGACGAGGCAGCGCCCCAGCCATCATAGGTGTTGTTGCTTATCGCTGCGCCCTTGGCCGTCTGCACCGAAGTGGCGAAAACCTTCGGCGCGGCCGTCGAAGGGTCAACCAGCAACAAAGTCGAAACAAAAACGCCGAAAATCGCGTATTTCATCTAGACCTCCAAGGGTCGGCTCGCGTCGGACACTTTACTGCATGGGTGTTATGGTGCACCCGAAAAGTAAGCAGCGCAACGTGGCCCTAGGTCTTCGCGACCCCGCGACCATTGCTTGCAAGTGATCCGAATTCCGAGGCCGGTCCCTAACCCGGGAACCGGGCCTCGCCGCGAACGACCATCGCCAGCGCCTGCGGATAGGCCTTGTGCTCTTGGACGAGAATCCGCGCCGCCAGCGTGTCGGCGTCATCACCCGGCTCCACCGGTACCCGGGCCTGGAGGATCGTAGGGCCGTCGTCGAGGTCGGGGATCACCCAGTGGACGGTGCAGCCGCTTTCGACATCACCCGCGTCAAGCGCCTGCTGCTGTGGCTTGAGACCCTTGTGGAGGGGCAGCAGGGAAGGGTGGATGTTGAGCATCCGGCCGGTCCATTTCTGCGCAAAACCCGAGGAAAAGATGCGCATGAAGCCGGCAAGGCAGACATAGTCGACGCCCCAGCCGGCGAGGGTTTCGTCGATCACGGCGTCAAAGTCTTCGCGGCTGACGAAATCCCTGTGCGAGACGGCGGTGGTGGGAACGCCATTGGCCCGGGCAAAATCGAGACCCGGCGCATCCAGCTTATTGGAGAAAACCCCGACGATCTCGGCTGGATAGTCAGCGGCCTTGGCGGCCTCGATCAGCGCCGACATGTTGGAGCCGCGCCCGGAGATCAGGATGGCAACGCGCTTTTTGAACTCAGTCATTGAGAAGGTCCGGGGAAAGGGGATCGAACAAGGCAAGCTCTTCGGCGTCAGGCGCCTGCATGCTGGCGGCCCACCGCTCCATCATCTGCCAGGTGATGGGTGGGTTTTCACGCGCCCGCAGCGCGATGCGCTCGAGCAGCACGTCCAGCGGTGCCTCGAGATAGACCAGATGCACGGCAACACCCGCGGCGCGGGCGGCCAGCCGCAGCCGGTCACGGTCGGCACGGGCCCAGAAGCCCCACTCGACGATGGCGCCGCCGCCCAGCGCCAGCAAGTTTTGGATCTCGATCCATTGCAGGTCTTCGATGCTCGCCCGCCGCGCTTCGTCCCAAACGGGCAGCGATAGGCGCGCCAGCCACTCGTCCGAACTATAGCGGGGAATGCCGAGCCGGCTAACGAGGCGATCAGCGACCGTAGTCTTGCCTGCGCCCGGCAGGCCGCAGATGAGGATCAAGCGGCCGGGCGCGCCCATGTCAGAGCGCCAGCCGGCCTTCGAAGGTCACCGGCTCATCGGTACGGGTGGTGAGCTTGCCGACGACCGAGGCGATCTCGCCCGATGCGGTGAGGTGATCCACCAGCTTCTGCGCATCCTCGGACGCCACCGCGACCAGCATGCCGACGCCGCAATTGAAAGTGCGCAGCATTTCGCGCTCGTTCATGCCGCCGATCTGGCTCAGCCAGCCGAAGACCTTGGGCACGGTGACCGCATTGAGGTCGACATGCGCCGCCAGATGATCGGGCAGCACGCGCGGGATATTGTCGATGAAGCCGCCGCCGGTAATGTGGGCCAGGGCCTTGATGCCGATGCCGGCCTTGAGCGCGGCCAGCAGCGGCTTCACATAGATGCGGGTGGGCGTGAGCAGCGCTTCGGAGAGCGACTGGCCCGCCGCAAAGGGCGCATCGGCGGTCCAAGCAACGCCGCTCAGCTCCACGATCTTGCGGACGAGCGAATAGCCATTGGAGTGGACGCCCGACGAGGCAATGGCCACCAGCGTATCGCCCTCGGCGATATCGGCGCGGGGCAGGAGGGTGCCACGCTCCGCGGCGCCGACGGCAAAGCCGGCCAGGTCATAGTCGTTACCGTGATACATGCCCGGCATTTCGGCAGTCTCGCCGCCGATCAGCGCGCAGCCGGCGATGCGGCAGCCCTCGGCAATGCCGGTGACGATGGCCGTGCCCTGTTCGACATCGAGCTTGCCGGTGGCAAAGTAGTCGAGGAAGAACAGCGGCTCGGCGCCCTGGACGATAATGTCGTTGACGCACATGGCCACCAGGTCCTGCCCGATCGTGCCGTGATTGCCGGTATCGATGGCGATCTTGAGCTTGGTGCCGACGCCGTCATTGGCCGCGACGAGTACGGGATCGGTAAAGCCAGCGGCCTTGAGGTCGAACAGCCCGCCAAAGCCACCGATTTCGCCATCGGCGCCGGGGCGCCGCGTCGAGCGGACGGCGGGTTTGATGGCCTCGACAAGGGCATTGCCGGCATCGATGTCGACACCCGCCTGCTTGTATGACAGACCGTTTGATGTCAGGTTTTGCGGATCGGACATTGGCCTCAACACCGTATGGGGAAAGCGTGCGCAAAGCCGTTACCGGAAGACCAAGGCGGTTGCCAACTCCGGAGCCGGAAGCTAGACGGCCTGATAGCTTCTCCACCACACCGACGCAAGGGCCGGCCAGCACCATGACACTGCGAAATCAAGTGCTGATCTGGGTCACGTTCCTCGTGGTGCTGGTGCTGCTGCTCTGGCTGTTCCGCGGCATCCTGCTGCCATTCGTGGTCGGCGCGGCCCTGGCATACCTGCTCAATCCGCTGGTCAACCAGTTGCAGACCTGGCGGTTCAGCCGCGGCTGGGCCACGGCGGTGGTGCTGCTGAGCGTGATCACCATCGTCGTCAGCCTGTTCTTCATGTTCGTGCCGCTGATCGGCCAGCAGATCATCGGGCTGATCCAGCGACTGCCCGGCTATGTCTCGGACTTGCAGGCACTGATCACCAAATGGTCGCCGGAGATCAACGAATGGCTCGGCCCCGAACGCGCCGCGCAATTGCAGGCCAGCATCAACGAAATGGCGCGCCAGGCCCTCGGCTTCATCGCCACCCTGCCGGCCGAACTGGTCAATATCGGCTATACCGGCGCCGGCGTGATCGGCTTTACCTTGCTGACGCCGGTCGTCGCCTTCTACCTGCTGCTCGATTGGGAGGGCATGGTGCGCGGCCTCCAGGGTCTGCTGCCGCATGACTCGCGCACCGAAATCAACCAGATCCTGAGCGACATCGACAAATCCATGGCCGGCGTGATCCGCGGGCAGGGCGGTGTCCTGCTGATCGACGCTGCCTATTACGCGACCGCCCTCAGCCTCATCGGCCTCAATTTCGGACTGGCCGTCGGGCTCATCGCCGGCCTGCTGAGCTTTATTCCCTTTGTCGGCTTCGCCGTGGGCTTCGCGCTGTCGATCGGCATCGCCATCGTGCAATTCTGGCCAAATTACTGGATGGTGGTGGGGGTCGGCGCGATTTTCCTCGGCTGGCAGTTCATCGAGGGCAACATCCTCTATCCCAAGCTGGTCGGCGGCTCGATCAACATCAACCCGGTCTGGCTGATGTTCGCCCTTCTGGCCTTCGGCGCGCTGTTCGGCTTTGTCGGCCTGCTGCTGGCGGTGCCGCTGGCGGCGATTGTCGGCGTGCTCGTCCGCTATGGCGTGGCCAAGTACAAGGCCAGTACCCTTTATCTCGGGCAGAATGGTGGCCCCGATGGCGCTCCCGGCCAGTCCTGACGAGCCCAGGGGGCAGTTGACGCTCGAACTGGGCCACACGCCCGCCCAGGGCGAGGCGGACTTCCTTGTCGGCGAGGGCAACGCGCTCGCCCATGGCCGCATCCTGGCCTTTCCGCATTGGCCCGATCCGGTGACGCTGGTGACCGGTCCCGCCAAATCCGGTAAATCGCACCTCGCGCGCATCTTTGCCGACCGCAGCGGCGCCCGCTTTGCCGGCACCGGGGATCTTGAGGCGCTGGCGACCGAAGGCGGCACCGCACCTGTCATCGTCGAGGATGTGGACCGGCTCGATTATGACGAGGCAGGTCTGTTCCACCTTCTGAACCAATCCATGCGCGAACAGCGGCCGATTTTGCTCACCGCGCGGGAAGACATTGCGAACTGGCCGCTGGCGACCGATGATGTGCGCTCTCGCGCCCGCCGTGCGGCCGCGTTTACGCTGGAACTGACGGACGACATTCAATTGTCACAGATGTTCGTGAAACTCTTTGGAGATCGCCAGATAAAGGTCGATCCCAGAATCATTGGCTATCTGGTGGCGCGCATGGAGCGCTCCGCCGAAGAAGTCGTGATTCTCGCGGACCTTATGGACCGACTGGCGCTGGCCAAGGGCACGGCCATCACCCGCAGCGTCGCCGCAGAGGCACTCAACCGCCGCCGACTTGCAGGCGGTGGTGCGGGCCTGGAACAGGATTGGGACACCGAAGACGATGAATGAAATGAGCGAGTTTGCCGAAGCCGATGGTGCGGTCCCCGACATCGAGGCCCTGCGCAAGAGCCCGGCGCGCTTCGTCAACCGCGAGGTGAGCTGGCTGCAGTTCAACATGCGCGTGCTCGAAGAGGCCGGCAACGAGGCCCATCCGCTGCTTGAGCGCCTGCGCTTCGTTTCGATCTCGGCCAACAATCTCGATGAATTCTACATGGTGCGCGTCGCCGGCCTCAAAGGCCAGTTGCGCGCCGGTCTATCCAAGCAGAGCGCCGATGGCCTGACGCCGGCCGAGCAGATGGAAGAGATCGCGACCCTCGCCCAGCACCTGCAGCTTGAGCAGCAGGACCATTGGCAGAGCCTGCGCGAAGAGCTGTTTGCCCAGAACGTGGTGATCCACGAGGCCGACGACCTGACACCGGACCAGGTCAACTACCTGCAAAAGCTGTTCCGCGAAGAAATCTTCCCGGTGCTGACCCCGATCGCGGTCGATCCGGCGCACCCATTCCCGTTCATTCCCAACCTCGGCCTGGCCCTGGCTTTCGAGCTCAAGCGCCCCGACAATGACCTGCCGCTGACGGCACTGGTGCGCATTCCCGGCAATCTCGATCGCTTCATCAACCTGCCCAGCGGGCTGGTTTCGGAAGGTCGCAGCGAGGTCGTAACCATCGACACGCTGGTGAAGCTGTTCTTCCACAAGATGTTCCCCGGCCATGAAGTGGTCGGATCGGGCGCTTTCCGCGTCATCCGCGACAGCGAAATCGAAATCGACGACGAAGCCGCCGATCTGGTGGTGGAGTTCGAGACCGCCCTGCGCCAGCGCCGGCGCGGCCAGGTGATCCGCCTCGAGATCGAAAGCTCGATGCCGCGCGCCCTCAAGCGCCAGATCAGCGAACAGCTCGGCGTCAAGGACGGCGACGTCTTCGAGGTGCAGGGGTTCCTGGGGCTCGCCGACGCGCGCAAGGTCTGCGACATTGAGCGGCCCGACCTCAAGTTCGTGCCCTATCACGCCCGCTTTCCCGAGCGCATCCGCGACTATAACGGCGACAGCTTCGCCGCCATCCGCGCCAAGGACATCCTGGTGCACCACCCCTTCGAGAGCTTCGACGTGGTGGCCCAGTTCCTGATGCAGGCGGCCCGCGATCCCGATGTGGTCGCCATCAAGCAGACGCTCTACCGCACCTCGGCCGATAGCCCGATCATCAAGGCCCTGGTGCTGGCCGCAGAGGCCGGCAAGTCGGTGACGTGCCTCGTCGAGCTCAAGGCACGCTTTGACGAGGAGGCCAATATCCGCTGGGCACGCGATCTGGAACGCGCCGGCGCGCAGGTGGTGTTCGGCTTCATCGAACTCAAGACCCACGCCAAGCTCAGCCAGGTGGTGCGGCGCGAAAAAGGCAAGCTGGTCAGCTATTGCCACATCGGCACCGGCAACTACCACCCGATCACGGCCAAGATCTATACCGACCTCAGCTACTTCACGATCGATCCCTCGATCACCCGCGACGTGGCGCGCGTGTTCAACTTCATCACCGGCTATGCGCGGCCGACAGAGCTCGAAACCATCGCCGTGTCGCCGGTAAACCTGCGGCAGACGCTGATCGAAAACATCCAGAACGAAGTTCGCTTCGCGCGCAGCGGCCAGCCGGCCAGCATCCTGCTCAAGATGAATTCGCTGGTCGATCCCCAGGTGATCGATGCGCTGTACGACGCGAGCCAGGCCGGCGTGAAGGTCGACCTGATCGTGCGCGGCATCTGCTGCCTGCGGCCGGGCATTCCGGGATTCTCGGAGAATATCCGGGTTAAGTCGGTGGTCGGCCGCTTCCTCGAACACTCCAGAATCTATTGCTTCGGCAACGGCGAGAGCATGCCTAACCCCTTGGCGAAGGTTTATATTTCCTCGGCAGACCTGATGGGGCGGAACCTCGACGGTCGCGTCGAGGTGATGGTGCCCATTCTCAACAAGACCGTGCATAAGCAGATCCTCGACCGGATTCTGGTTGCCTATCTGCGTGACAACCAGCAGAGCTGGGAAGTATTGCCCGATGGCAGTTCGCATCGGGTGCGTAGCGCCGAAGGGGAAGAACCCTTCAATGCGCATGACTATTTCATGACCAATCCGTCGCTATCTGGACGCGGTAGCGCCGGTGGCGACGGCGAAGAGGGCTTGGCTTGAACCAATTCTGGGGCGTCGATGCCGATCCGACGGCGCAGGGCCGCATCAAGGGCGCCAAGCCCGTGGCAGTCCTCGATATCGGGTCCAACTCAGTGCGTCTGGTCGTCTATGAGCGCCACGCCAGGGCGCTGACGCCGCTCTACAACGAAAAGTCGGCCTGTGCCCTTGGGCGCGGCGTTGGCCGCACCGGCCGTCTCGCCGACGCCAACGTGGCCCAGGCGCTCGACGCCATCAAGCGCTTTGCCCTGGTGGCCCGCATGATGCGGGTCGGCAAGGTCTGGGTGCTCGCCACCTCGGCCGTTCGTGACGCGGCCAACCGGCAGGAATTCGTCGACGCCGTCGAGGCGCTGATGGACAGCAAGGTCCAGGTACTGTCTGGCGAGCAGGAGGCCCACTACGCCGCCCTCGGCGCCGTGGCCGGCATTCCCGGCTATACCGGCATCGTCGGCGACCTGGGTGGCGGCAGCCTCGAACTGTCAAGGATCAGCGAAGGCAACGACACCGACGGCGAATCCTTCGAGATCGGCGTCATCCGCCTGCAGGACGACAGCAACGGCTCGCCAACCCGCGCCGCCGCCATCGTGCGGGAGCGCCTGCTCAAGTCCTCGCTGGCCGGAACCGCCAAGGGCGCCTCTTTTGCCGCTATTGGCGGCACCTGGCGCTCGCTGGCCAAGCTGCACCAGATCGTGCGCAATTACCCGCTGCATATGGTGCAGCACTATGTCGTCCCGGCAGACGACATGATTCAGTTTTGCCAGGCGATCATCAACGCCAGCTCCCTCAAGTCCTATGACGGCGCCGAGCATGTGAGCTCGTCCCGGCGCGAGCTGGTGCCCTTCGGCGCCGCCGTGATGGCCGAGGTGCTCAAGGCCGGGCAGTTCGCCGATGTGGTGTTTTCGGCGCTTGGTGTGCGCGAGGGCTACCTCTATGGCCTCCTCGACAAGCGTGAGCAGGCCATCGACCCGCTGATCCAGGGCGCCGAGGAACTCTCGGTCCTGCGCTCCCGCTCACCGGCCCATGCCAGCGACCTCGTCGAATTCAGCGGCCAGTTCCTCGACGTCACCGGAACGGCCGAGACGGCCGAGCAGGGCCGCTTGCGCACCGTGGCCTGCCTGTTGGCCGATATCGGCTGGCGTGCCCATCCCGACTATCGCGGACCGCAGAGCGTCGACGCCGTCGCCTACAGCTCGCTGAGCGGCGTGGACCATCCGGGCCGCTCGTTCCTCGCCCAGGCCATCGCGGTGCGTTACGACGGGCTCAAGAGCAAGGCGGCAACCCCGCTCGCCGTGCTCGGCTCGACCGATATGACGGCGCGCGCTCGTCTGATCGGTGCGTTGTTCCGGGTCGCCTATCCCATGACGGCGGCCATGCCCGGCATCCTGCCCCGCATCCGCTTCGAAGTGGCCAATGGTTCGCTGTCGCTGGTGCTGCCGGGCGATCTCGCCTTCCTCGATGGCGAGCATCTGCGCGGCCGGCTGGAACAACTGGCTGGCGTCGCCGGCTTCAAGAGCTCGACGGTGCGGGTAGAGTAGCTACTCCGCCGGCGTCGAATCCTTCACCGCGAATTCCAGCACGCCCTTGCGGGTTGCGACGAGACCGATACGGCCGTGCTTGATATCGAGCGCCTTGTCGCCGAACAGCTTGCGGCGCCAGCCCTTGAGGGCAGGGACGTCGGCATCGTCATCGAGCACCAGGGCGTCGATATCGTCTGACGTGGCGAGGATGCGGGCGGCAACGCCATGCTGCTCGGCCACGGACTTTAGAAGCACGCGGATAAGATCGCCGACCGCGCCCTTGGGCGAGGGACCACGATAACGCTCAGGCATGCTGGGCAGCTCGTTCTTGGTCAGCTCCTCGACATTCCGCAGCAGTGCCATGATCTCGGCGGCGGCCGAGCTGCGGCCAAAGCCGCGCGGCACGGCCCGGAGCTTCTCGAACGCATCCGGCGTCAGCGGACGCTGCATGGCCAGCTCGAACAGCACATCGTCCTTGAGCACGCGGCTGCGTGGCTGGTCGCTGTCCTGCGCGCGCTTCTCGCGCCACGCGGCGAGCTTCATCATCGCCGCCAGGTCGCGCGGACGATTGATCTTCATCTTGAGCCGTTCCCAGGCCTGCTCGGGCTGGACGACGTAGGTATCGATGCTGCGCAGCACGCCCAGCTCGTCCTCAACCCAATCCCAGCGCTTGGTCGCGTCCACCTGCTTGCGCAGCTCGCGGTAGATGTCGCGCAGGTGGGTCACGTCGGCGACGGCATAGAGGCGCTGCTTCTCGCTGAGCGGGCGCGCCGACCAGTCGGTGAAGCGGCTGGACTTGTCGAGTTCGACATTGGTGATGGAGCGCACGAGATTGTCGTAGGAGACGCTGTCGCCGAAGCCGCAGACGCTGGCAGCGATCTGGGTGTCGAAGATATTGACGGGCACCTTGCCCGTGAGCTTGACGAAGATTTCGATGTCCTGCCTTGCGGCGTGGAACACTTTGGTGACGTTGGGATTGGCCAGCAGGTGGAAGAAGGCCGAAAGATCCAGCTCCGGCGCCAGCGGATCGATCAACACCGCCTCGTCGTCGGTGGCCGCCTGAATGAGACAGAGTTTAGGCCAATAGGTCGTTTCGCGCAGGAACTCGGTATCCACTGTCACAAAATCAAACTTCGCAGCGCGCTCGCAGAATGCAGCGAGCACATCTGTGGAAACTATGAGGTCCATCGGCGTCCGTCTCAAATTCGTCAATATTCTTCCTAGCAGGTGCGGCAGGCCCACTCCATACCGGATTTGTTCAGTGGTCTGGCAGGGTTAGCGCGCAAGGGGCGCTCCGGGTTTCATGGGCGCCGGTGAAACTTGACAAGCGGGGACTCCCATGCGCTTTTCCCGCCCAAGATTCCGGCCTTTTCCCAGAGTTCCGACATGACCTCACATCGCTACCGCTCGCACACCTGCGGGGCTCTTACCGCCAAGGAAGCCGGCCAGACCGTGCGCCTCAGCGGCTGGGCGCATCGCATCCGCGACCATGGCGGCCTGCTGTTTATCGACCTGCGCGACCACTATGGCGTCACCCAGGCCGTCATCGACCCTGATTCTGCCGCCTTCGCCGCTGCCGAAAAGGTGCGTTCGGAGTGGGTCATCCGCATCGATGGCGAAGTGAAGCTCCGCGACTCCTCCGCAGTGAACCCGAACCTGCCCACCGGCACGATCGAAGTGTTCATCCGCGAGATCGAAGTGCTGTCGGCCGCCAAGGAATTGCCGCTGCCGGTCTTCGGCGACCAGGACTATCCGGAAGATGTGCGCCTCAAGTACCGTTTCCTGGACCTGCGCCGCGAAAAGCTGCATGCCAACATCGTCAAGCGCACCAAGGTGATCGCGGCGATGCGCTCCGGCATGACCGAGCAGGGCTTCGCCGAATATTCGACCCCGATCCTGACCGCGTCCTCGCCCGAAGGCGCGCGCGACTTTCTCGTGCCGTCGCGCATCCATCCCGGCAAGTTCTTCGCCCTGCCGCAGGCGCCCCAGCAGTACAAGCAGCTTCTGATGGTGGCGGGCTTTGACCGCTACTTCCAGATCGCGCCCTGCTTCCGCGACGAAGACCCGCGCGCCGACCGCCTGCCGGGCGAGTTCTACCAGCTCGACCTGGAAATGAGCTTCGTCACCCAGGAAGACGTGTGGAACACCACGCAGCCGGTGATCACCTCGATCTTCGAGCAGTTCGCCGAGGGCAAGCGCGTGACCAAGGACTGGCCGCGTATTCCCTACGACACCGCCATCCGCAAGTACGGCTCGGACAAGCCGGACCTGCGCAACCCGATCGAAATCCAGGCCGTCACCGAGCACTTTGCGGGTTCCGGCTTCAAGGTGTTCGCCGGCCAGATCGAAGTCGATCCCAAGGTCGAAGTCTGGGCTATCCCGGCCAAGAACAAGGCCGGCGCCGAGCCGATCGGCCGCGCTTTCTGTGACCGCATGAATGCCTGGGCACAGGGCGAGGGTCAGCCGGGCCTGGGCTACATCTTCTTCAAGGACGGGCTGGGCTCCGGCCCGATCGCCAAGAATATCGGCGAGGAGCGCACTGCTGCCCTCAAGGCCCAGCTCGGCCTCGATGACGGCGACGCCGTGTTCTTCGTCGCCGGTCGCCCGGAGAAGTTCTACAAGTTCGCCGGTGAGGCCCGCACCAAGGTCGGCACCGACCTGGGCGTCGTCGATACCGAGCAGTTCGCGCTGTGCTGGATTGTCGACTTCCCGTTCTACGAGTGGAGCGAAGAAGAAAAGCGCGTGGACTTCGCGCATAACCCGTTCTCGATGCCACAGGGCGGCATCGACGCGCTCAACAGCCAGGATCCGCTGACGATCAAGGCCTATCAGTATGACGCAGTCTGCAACGGCTACGAAATCGCCTCCGGGTCGATCCGTAACCAGTTGCCCGACCTGATGGTCAAGGCGTTCGAGCTGACCGGCAAGACGCGCGACGAGGTCGAGGAGCAGTTCGGTGGCCTCTATCGCGCCTTCCAGTATGGCGCACCGCCACACGGTGGCGCGGCATTCGGCATCGACCGCATTGTCATGCTGCTCTGCGGCGTGGCCAACCTGCGCGAGATCACGGCCTTCCCGATGAACCAGCAGGCCGAAGATCTGTTGATGGGCGCGCCAAGCCCCGCATCGGCCAAGGCCCTGCGCGAACTGAGCATCCGCCTCAACGTGCAGTAAGTTCGAGCCTCTCTCTGCGAGGGGAAACAACAGGCGGTTCCGGAAACGGAGCCGCCTATTTCTTTGCCTGCACATAGTCGGCGAGGTTGTCGATGATCGGCCCCTGTTGGTCGTCGCGCCACTGCATGCGGATCTGACGGCGCTGGCCGTCGATGTCCGCGAACAGCGACAGGCCATCGTCATAGGGCAGGAAACTGGAGCCGATGAAAATCCAGCTCTCACCCACCCGATGCTCCTGCCCGTCGAAGTCGCGAAAGGGCTGCACCACCACATAGGTCTTGTCGGGCCACAAATGCCCAAACGACGTCTTTGGCCAATCCTGGCTCACCGCGACCTCCCGGGGTTTGCATCTGGTTAACCAGCGTTAACAGTCCATTAAACGCTGATTGATACCGATGACCTAGGCGAACGACCGTTCCGGATTCGAATCTTGAAGTCCAAATATTCTCATATCCTGACGCTGATGGGTGCGCTGCTCGCGTTCGTCCCCATCATCGCGGTGGATTACCTGTTGGACAGCTACGTTCGGATCAGAGAGAAAACCGCAACAGCACAATATGTTAGCGGCGTTACCTCACAGATAGAAATCAGCGCCAACGACGCCATCGGGGCGCTGCGTCGCATCCTCGCCGAGAGCCCCTCGCTGTGCACGCCGACCTTCGTTGCCAACGTGCAGCACGAGATCGAATCCAGTCTCAATATGAAGCAGGTGCTGGTCGAGAACTCCGACGGCGTTCAATATTGCGACGCCTTTGGCCGCACCGTCGTCTATTCGCCGCTCTCCGAGAGCCTGCCGGTCCCCGGCCATACCGAGACCATCACGCTGGTCCAGCTCGGCGAGCTGGCCATGCCGGCCCTCAAGATCACCCAGGCTTTCGGCCAGACGCGGCGCGTCTCGGCCTTCATGCCGCTCATGGGTCAGACCTCCGATGGCCTGGCGCAGGGGCTCCCCAGCGCCGCGATGATGCGCGTGCTGCTGACCAATGGCACGCCGGTCCTGACCATCGGCGATGCCAGCGCCTTCGATCGGCGCGGCTCCAGCGCCGAGTTCATCGTCGCCGATGCCTTTGCCGGCGAACTCCCGCTCAAGGTCGAATATGCCATTCCCTTCGTCATGGCCCGCGCGACCTATGCCGATCTCGACATGGCCTTCACCGCCATCGCCTGCCTGATGAGCGCCGTCGTGCTGCTGCTCTCACTCGGCTATGTCCGGCGCTCGCGCGTCCCCGCCTTCGATCTCGAACGCGCCATCGCCCGCGGCGAGATCAAGCCCTACTACCAGCCCGTCATTAACCTGCGCACCGGCGAGTTGATGGGCTGCGAAGTGCTGTGCCGCTGGGAGAAGAAAAACGGGCAGGTGGTGCCGCCTGGCGCTTTCATCGACTATGCCGAAGTCACCGGTCTTGCCATTCCCATGACCTTGTCGCTGATGCAGCAGGTCAAGTTCGATTTGAGCGACCTCAGCCAGATGATGCCGGAGATGAAAATCTCCATCAATCTGTTCGAGGGCCACTTCCGCGACGACAGCATCGTCGAGGACGTGCAGGCGATCTTCGGCAATTCGCCCATCGGCTTCCGCCAGTTGGTGTTCGAGATCACCGAGCGGCATCCGCTCGCCAACTCGGCCGTCGCCAACAGCGTCATCGCCGGCATTCATGCGCTCGGCTCGCGCATCGCCATGGACGACGCCGGTACGGGACACTCCAACCTGGCCTATCTCGGCACGCTGGGCGTGGACATCATCAAGATCGACCGCATCTTCGTCGACATGGTCAAGCCCGGCACGACGCAGGTTCCGGTGCTCGATGGCCTGATCTCCATGGCCAAGGACCTCGATTGCGAGATCGTCGCCGAGGGCGTGGAGACCGAGGAACAGGCGCTGTATCTGCGGGCGCGCGGCGTCATCCAGGCGCAGGGCTTCATCTTCGCACCTGCACTCAAGATCGGAGCCTTCCGCGAATTGGCCACCGCGCTCCACGCCACGGTGACGCCACGCAGCCGCATCGAGAGCATCGTCGCCAGCGCCGCGTGACGGCTCTGCGACTTTAGTTGCAGCATTCCGCTGACTTAGCCACTTTTCATCCGCGGCGATTGGTGGCACCAACGCTGTCCCAAACTATGTCCGCAAATCAGACCAGGCGGGCGAGGAGGACTGCGTGACGACCGACCTCAACGAGCAGCGGAAAGCCCTGCGTGAAGCCGCGCTGCATTTCCACGAGTTCCCCAAGCCCGGTAAGCTCGAAATCCAGCCGACCAAGCCGCTGGGCAACCAGCGAGACCTGGCGCTGGCCTATTCGCCCGGCGTCGCCGCCCCCTGCGAGGAAATCGCCGCCAATCCGGAATCCGTCGCCAAATACACCTCGCGGCAGAACCTGGTTGCGGTCATCTCCAACGGTACGGCCGTGCTCGGCCTCGGCAATATCGGCGCGCTGGCCAGTAAGCCGGTGATGGAAGGCAAGGCAGTCCTCTTCAAGAAGTTTGCCGGCATCGACGTGTTCGATCTCGAGATCGACGAAATCGACCCCAAGAAATTCATCGAGGCCGTGGCGCCGCTCTGGCCGACCTTCGGCGGCATCAACCTCGAAGATATCCGCGCGCCCGACTGCTTCGAGATCGAAGAGACGCTGCGCGAGCGCATGCCGATCCCGGTTTTCCATGACGATCAGCATGGCACGGCCATCATCGTCGGCGCGGCAGTGCTCAACGGGCTCGAGCTCAAGGGCAAGAAGATCGACGAGGTCAAGATCTGCGCCTCCGGGGCAGGGGCCGCGGCTATCGCCTGCCTCAACGTGCTCGTGGCTTTGGGCGCCAAGTACGAGAATATCTGGGTCGCCGACAAGGATGGCCTCGTCACCCACAAGCGCAACGACGTCAATGACAAGTGGCGCGGCCAGTTCCGCCGCACCAGCGACGCGACCACGCTCGCCGAAGTGATCGAGGGCGCCGATATCTTCCTCGGCCTGTCCGCCGCCGGCGCCTTGAAGCCGGAAATGCTGGCCAAGATGGCGCCCAAGCCGCTGATCCTGGCGCTGGCCAACCCCAATCCGGAAATCACCCCGGAGCTGGCCAAGGAAACCCGGCCGGACGCCATGGTCTGCACCGGCCGCTCGGACTATCCCAACCAGGTCAACAACGTCCTGTGCTTCCCGTTCATCTTCCGCGGTGCGCTCGACGTGGGCGCTACCACCATCAACGAGGAAATGAAGCTGGCGGCCGTGCGCGCCATCGCCAAGCTGGCGCATGAGCCGGGCCTTGAAGTCTCGCCCTCCGGCGCGCCGGCCGTGTTCGGCCCCGAACACATCATTCCCAACCCGTTCGATCAGCGACTGATCCTGCGTATCGCGCCGGCAGTGGCGCGCGCGGCAATGGAATCAGGCGTCGCCAAGAAGCCGATCGCCGATTGGGACGCGTATCTCGATAGCCTCAACCGCTTCGTCTTCCGCTCGGGCCTCGTGATGAAGCCGATCATCGATCGGGCACAGGGCCAGCAGAAGCGCATCGCCTTTGCCGATGGCGAGGACGAGCGCGTGCTGCGCGCGACGCAGGTGCTGCTGGAAGAGCGTATCGCGCGGCCAATCCTGGTCGGCCGCCCCTCGGTCATCGAGGCCCGTATCGAGCGTTTCGGCCTGAGCCTCAAGCCCGGCGTCGATTTCGAGGTGGTGAACCCCGAGGACGATCCGCGCTATCGCGATTATGTGAGCCTGTTCCACTCGCTGGTGGGTCGCAACGGCGTGACGCCGGATACCGCCCGCCAGGTGGTCCGCACCAATACCACCGTCATCAGCGCCCTGGCCGTCAAGCGTGGCGAGGCCGACGCGATGATCTGCGGGCTGCAGGGCCGCTACATCAAGCATGTCCGCGACATCCGCTCGATCATCGGCCTGCAGGACGGGGTGACCGATGTTTCGGCGCTCTCCTTGCTGATCATGCCGCGCGGCGCCTTCTTCCTGGCCGATACCTATGTCAACCAGGACCCGACGCCCGACGAGATCGTCGGCATTGCCTTGCAGGCCCGCAACCACCTCAAGCGCTTCAACATCGAAGCCAAGGTGGCACTGCTGAGCTATTCGAACTTCGGCTCGCGCGACGGCGACAGCGCCTACAAGATGCGCGAAGCCTACAACAAGCTCAAAGCCGTAGCCCCCGACCTGATCGTCGAAGGCGAAATGCAGGGCGACCTGGCGCTCAACCAGGAACTGCGCGAGCGCTATATTCCCGACAGCATGCTGGGCGGCGAAGCCAACCTGCTGATCTTCCCGAACCTGGACGCAGCCAACCTGTCCATGACCTTGCTCAAGGAAATGAACAACGCCCTGGCTGTCGGGCCGATCCTGATGGGTCCGAAATCGCCGGCCCATATCCTAGCGCCCTCGGTGACCAGCCGCGGCATCGTCAACATGGCGGCCATTGCCGCCACCGAAGCCATCGGAGCCGAGGCATGATCCGCCACACCGTCGTATTCAACCTCAAGCATGCTACCGGTTCGGCGGAGGAGGGCGCCTTCCTCCGCGACGCCAATGTCTTGGCGGCCATTCCGGGCGTCGAGAAATTCGAGCACCTCAAGCAGGTCAGCCCCAAGAACGACTATGCCTTCGGCTTCTCGATGGAGTTCACCGACCAGGCCGCCTATTCGGGCTACAACGATCATCCCGACCACGTCGCCTTCGTCCGGGATCGCTGGGTCCCCGAAGTGGCGCGGTTCCTCGAGATCGACTACGTGCCATTGTGATCCGGCGGGCGCTTGCCCGGTTTCGGGGCGCGTGCTAGAGCCCGGACATCGCCATCCGGAGTGCCGAGAATGTGCCCATGAACCAGATCGCTGTGTTCGGTGGTAGCTCGCATCCCCAATTGGCGCGGGACATCTGCGCCCAGTTGGGCGTTCCCCTCAATCCGACCCGCGTGACGCGGTTCTCCAACGACTGCATCGAAGTGCAGTTGCAGGCGAACTGCCGCGAGCAGGATGTATTCCTGATCCAGACGCTGAGCTCGCCGGTGCAGGACCATCTGGTCGAGCTGCTGCTGATGCTGGATGCGGCGCGTGGCGCCTCGGCCTCGCGCATCACCGCCGTCATTCCGCATTATTCCTACGCCCGCTCCGACAAGAAGGATGCGCCACGCATCTCCATCGGCGGGCGGCTCGTGGCCGATCTGCTGGCAACCTCTGGCGCCGATCGCGTGCTGACCATGACGCTGCATTCGCCGCAAGTGCATGGCTTCTTCAGCGTACCGGTCGATCACCTGCATGCCCTGGCCGAACTGGCCGAGCATTTCCAGCGCTACGATCTCAGCAATGCCGTTGTGGTCTCGCCGGACCTTGGCAATGCCAAGACCGCGGCGGCTTTCGCGCGCCGGCTGGGGACGCCCGTCGCTGCCGGCGCCAAGGAGCGGCTGAGCGATACAGAAGTTCGTATCACCGCCATCATCGGCGATGTCCGCGGCCGCGATGTCATCGTGCTCGATGACGAAATCGCCAATGGCGGCTCGATGCTCGAACTGCTGCGCCACCTGCGCGCCAGCGGGGCGAAATCGATCCGCATTGCCTGCACGCATGGCATCTTCGCCGGCTCCGCCCTGCAGCGCCTGGCAGCCGAACCAGACCTCGCCGAGATCGTCTGCACCAATACCCTGCCCATCGCCCCCGAGCGCATGGTCGACAAGCTCAAGGTGCTGTCCGTGGCGCCGGCATTGGCCGAAGCGATGCGCCGCATCAACAGCGGGGAATCGGTGAGCGCTCTGTTCCACGATGCCGCGCGCCTGGACCAGGCGGCCGAGTAGCGACCTTCCTTCACCTTTCCCTTCGCGGGAAGAGGTCGGCGGCGCAGCCGACGGGTGAGGGGCCTTTACTGGGTGAGTGCGTGGAGTAGGCCAAGCTTCAACCCCGCGTTAAACCCTTGTCAGGCATAGTGGCCGGGTTCAGTTCTGGTTAGCCCATGCCCACCCGTCTCAAACGTCCTGCAATCTGGCGCCCGTTGGCGTTGACCGTGGCGCTGCTGGGGTTTCAGGGCTATCTCGGCTTCTCGGCCATCGGTGGCCAGTTCGGCATTGAGAGCCGGACGCAGATCATGCTCGACATCGATCAGCTCAAGGCTCGGTCCGCCGCCCTGCAGGCCGAGATCGATGCCTACAGCCATCGCGCAACGCTGATGGACACCCGCCGGCTCGATCCGGACATCGTCATCGAGCGCGCCAGGGCCCTGCTGAACATGGCCAACGCGGATGACGTTATCGTCATGGTCGACCCGCATTCGGGTAAACCACTTTCCGGTAAATTTGAAGAATTAGCCACAGATGAGTTAATCCAGCTTATCGAAGCGGATTCAACGCTCTAGCTGCTATTTCGCAGTGCCGCCGAGCATTGCTTTCTCTCATCAGCTTGCACTATGATGCGCAACTGTGGCCAGATCGGGCCAAGCGGCAAATCCATTTCGATGCGGAGCGTTCCCCCATGGCGCGTAAGGCTGTGGCCACTAAGGCCAAGACGCAATCCAACGTACCTGAATTCACCAAGGAACAGGACCTCGAAGCCTATCGCGAGATGCTGCTGATCCGGCGTTTCGAGGAAAAGGCCGGCCAGATGTATGGCATGGGCCTGATCGGCGGCTTCTGCCACCTCTATATTGGCCAGGAAGCCGTCGTTACCGGCATCACCATGGCCTCCGAGAAGGGCAAGGACGCCCAGATCACGGGCTATCGAGACCACGGCCACATGCTGGTCATGGGCCTCGACCCCAAGGGCGTCATGGCCGAGCTGACCGGCCGCCAGGGCGGCCTCAGCAAGGGCAAGGGCGGCTCGATGCACATGTTCAGCAACGAACACCGCTTCTATGGCGGCAACGGCATCGTCGGCGCCCAGGTTTCGCTGGGGGCAGGCCTCGCCTTCGCCGCCAAGTACAAGGGCGATGGCTCGGTCTCTCTGGCCTATTTCGGCGACGGCGCTGCCAACCAGGGCCAGGTCTACGAGACCTTCAACATGGCCAAGCTGTGGAAGCTGCCGGTCGTGTTCGTCATCGAAAACAACAAATACGCCATGGGCACCTCGATCGAGCGCGCCGCGGCAACCACCGATTTCTCCATGCGCGGCGCCTCGTTCGACATTCCGGGCGAGCAGGTCGATGGCATGGATGTGCGCATGGTCTATGACGCCGCCAAGCGCGCCATCGAGCATGCCCGCTCGGGCAAGGGCCCGTTCATCCTCGAAATGCTGACCTACCGCTATCGGGGCCATTCCATGTCCGACCCGGCGAAGTATCGCTCCAAGGACGAAGTGACCAAGTATCGCCAGGAGCGCGACCCGATCGAGCAGGTCAAGGCGCGGCTGATCGAAGGCGGCTTCCAGACCGAGGAAGACCTCAAGAAGATCGAGAACGACATTCGCGCCATTGTCACGGAAGCCGCTGACTTTGCCACCAACGATCCGGAGCCGGATGCGTCCGAACTCTGGACCGACATCACCATCAGCGCCTGAGAGCGATAGATGAGCATCCTGCTCGGTGTGATTGCGCTATTCGCCATTCTGTCACTGGTCGTGGCGGTTATGCAGGCCGTCGCCATCGTGCGGCTGGCGCCGGCCAGCGAGCGGCTTGGCTCCTATATGGCACTGGGCTGGTGGAAGTTCGGCCAGCTCGAGCAGAAGGCCGGGCCGGCGGCAGGGCCGCACCTTGCCATCTACAAGCGGGCGGCAATCGCCTTCATCACCTTCATCGTACTCGGCGTGGCGCTGAGCGGCTGGGCCGTCAACCAGACACCGGCTCCGGCCAGCGCCTCGGCCGAACCCCGCCTGATCAACGCCCCCCGCGTCATCCCCGCCGAATTTGCCTTCAATACAGACAACCGCCGCGTGGCCACCATGCCCGGCGCACTAATCCTGGAGAGCTGATATGCCCCAAATCCTGATGCCCGCGCTGTCGCCCACCATGGAAGAGGGCAAGCTCTCCAAGTGGCTGGTCAAGGTCGGCGACACCGTCAAATCCGGCGACGTGCTGGCCGAGATCGAGACCGACAAGGCGACGATGGAAGTCGAGTCGGTCGATGAAGGCTTGGTCAAGGAACTGCTGATCGCCGAGGGCACAGAGGGCGTGAAGGTCAATACCCCGATCGCGCTCGTGCTGGCCGAAGGCGAGACCGCGTCCGCGGCGCCCGTCGCCCAGACCGCGCCCGAGCCCTCCGAGGCGCCCGTCGTGGCTGCCGAGAAGGCCGCCGAGGCCGCCCCGTCGCAGGCCGCCGTGCCCGCTGCACCCAAGTTCGAAGCCCAGAGCGATCCCGATCTGCCCGAAGGCGTCGAGATGGTCGAGATGACTGTGCGCCAGGCGCTGAACGAGGCCATGGCCGAAGAGCTGCGTCGCGACCCCGACGTGTTCGTCATGGGCGAGGAAGTAGCCGAATACCAGGGCGCCTACAAGATCACCCAGAACCTGCTGCAGGAATTCGGGCCCCAGCGCATCATCGATACCCCGATCACCGAGCACGGCTTTGCCGGCCTCGCCGTCGGCGCCGCTTTTGCCGGTTTGAAGCCCATCGTCGAATTCATGACCTGGAACTTCGCCATGCAGGCGATCGACCAGATCATCAACTCCGCCGCCAAGCAGCTCTATATGTCCGGCGGCCAGGTCAAGGCGCCCATGGTGTTCCGTGGCCCCAACGGTGCTGCCGCCCGCGTCGGCGCCCAGCACAGCCAGGACTATTCGGCCTGGTACAGCTCGGTTCCCGGCCTTACCGTCATCGCGCCCTATAGCGCCGCCGATGCCAAGGGCCTGCTCAAGGCGGCAATCCGCTCGCCAAACCCGGTCGTCTTCCTCGAAAACGAAATTCTCTACGGTTCGACCGGCCTTGTCCCCAAGGTCGACGATTTCCTGCTGCCGATCGGCAAGGCCCGCATCGCCCGCAAGGGCGCCGATGTCACCATCGTCTCGTTCTCGATGGGCATGCGCTACGCCACCCAGGCCACTGAAAAGCTGGTCGCTGCCGGCGTCGATGTCGAACTGATCGACCTGCGCACGCTGCGCCCGCTCGACATCGACACCGTCATCGCCTCGGTCAAGAAGACCGGGCGCCTGGTGACAGTGGAAGAAGGCTGGCCGCAGAACGGCATTGGCGCCGAAATCTCGGCCCAGGTGATGGAAAAAGCCTTCGACTACCTCGATGCGCCCGTGCTCCGCGTCACCGGCAAGGACGTGCCGATGCCCTATGCCGCCAACCTCGAAAAGCTGGCGCTGCCGAACGTCGATGAAGTGATCGCGGCGGTCAACGCCGTGACCTACCGCTCGTAAGGAGACCCGGGATGCCAATCGATATCACCATGCCGGCGCTCTCTCCGACGATGGAAGAGGGCAAGCTCGCCAAGTGGCACGTCAAGGAAGGCGACAGCGTCTCTTCCGGTGACGTGATCGCCGAGATCGAAACCGACAAGGCCACGATGGAAGTCGAGGCCGTGGACGAGGGCAAGATCGGCAAGATCCTGGTCGCCGAAGGCACCGAGGGCGTGAAGGTCAACGCCGTGATCGCCGTGCTGTTGCAGGAAGGCGAAAGCGCCGATGCGGCCGCTGCGCCCAAGGCTGCTCCGGCTCCCGCCGCCAAGGCTGAAGGGCCCAAGGCCGCGGCTCCTGCTGCCGCGCCCGCACCTGTCGCCAATGCCAATACCGGCACCAGCGCACCCGCCAAGGCGGCGCCTGCGCCCGCCAGGTCGGAAGGCGGCAAGGTGTTCGCTTCGCCGCTCGCCCGCCGTCTCGCAAAGGAAGCCGGCATCGAAGTTTCGGCCATTTCCGGCTCCGGCCCCAAGGGCCGCGTGGTCAAGTCCGACGTCGAAGCCGCCAAATCCGGCAAGACGCCGCTTAAGGCTGCCGCATCAGCGACTTCGGCTCCGGCCGCTGGTGGCGCTGTCGCAACCGGCATGACCAAGGCCCAGGTGCTCGCCCTCTATCCGGAAGGCAGCTACGAGCTCGTGCCCAATGATGGCATGCGCAAGGTCGTGGCCGCGCGCCTCACCGAAAGCAAGCAGACCGTCCCGCATTTCTACCTGACGCTCGATTGCAAGATCGATGCGCTGCTGGCCGCCCGCGAGCAGATCAACGCCTCCGCGCCCAAGGGCAAGGACGGCAAGCCGGGCTACAAGCTCTCGGTCAACGACTTCGTGATGAAGGCCTGGGCCGTTGCCCTGCAGCGCGTGCCGACGGCCAATGCAACCTGGGCCGGCGACTCGATCCTCTACCACAAGCGCAGCGACGTCGCGGTTGCGGTGTCCGTGCCGGGCGGCCTGTTTACCCCCGTGGTCAAGTCCTGCGATACCAAGTCGCTTCGGGAAATCTCCGAAGAGGTCAAGGATCTGGCGACCCGCGCCCGTGGCAAGAAACTCGCCCCGCATGAATACCAGGGCGGCGCCTCCTCGGTGTCCAACCTGGGCATGTTCGGCATCAAGCAGTTTGCCGCCGTCATCAACCCGCCGCATGGCACGATCCTCGCCGTCGGCGTCGGTGAAGAGCGCGTCTATCCCGAGAATGGGCAGATCAAGATCGGCCAGTTCATGACCGTGACGCTTTCCTGCGACCACCGTGCCGTCGATGGCGCGCTCGGCGCCGAAGTGCTCGGCGTCTTCAAGGGCCTGATCGAAAACCCGGTAATGATGCTGGCCTAAGGGGCAGGGCGATGCGCACTATCAAGAGCGGAATTGCTATACTGCTGGCAACGTTGCTGAGCGTGGGCGCGGCCCAGGCCGAGATCGCTGTCGAGTCAGTCAGCCGTTCGATGATCAAACGTATTGCCCAGGCGCCAGGGCATGAGATCAAGAGCTTCTTCGCCGACCATACCTTCATCATGAAGGCAAGCAACTCTCAGCCAGCCTACCCGTTTGACGGTCGCTCCTTCGTCTACTTTGCCCCCAACGGCAAGATTGCCCTGTGGCGCCCGGTGGAACAGCGCATCCATAGCGGAACCTGGGAGGCCGGCTGGCTCGGCGATAACGAAGTACTGCTTTGCCTCGACTTCGACGGTCTCAGCGAAGGGCGTCCATGCATCGTGCTCGAGTCGGCGGTGTACTTGTTTGGTGAACGAGCCGAAGGGAATGTCTTCGGCTTGCGTGGTGGGAGCGATGGTCCGTTCCTGATGCAACGCCATCACGTCGACTTCAAATTCGCAGCCGAGAAACTGGGGCTCTAGCCATGAAAACCATCCTGGCCTATGGCGATAGCCTGACATTCGGCGCCAATCCGCAGCCCGGTGGACCGCGGCACGCCTTCGAAGACCGCTGGCCGAGCGTGCTGGAGCATCGTCTGGCCGGCAAGGTGCGCGTGATCGCCGAGGGCCTTGGCGGGCGCACGACGGCTTCCGATGACTGGTATGCCAATGCCGATCGCAATGGCGCCCGCATCCTGCCGACGCTGCTCGAAAGCCACAGCCCGCTTGATCTCGTCATCATCATGCTGGGCACCAACGACCTCAAGCCCGCTATCTGCGGCTCGGCGCTCGAAGCCTCGTTCGGCATTCGGCGGCTGGTCCAGCTCATCCGTGGCCACTATGCCGGCAAGGGCGAAGCGGCACCGGAGATCGTCATCGTCGCGCCGCCATTGCTCTGCGACAGCGACAATGCGGACATGATCGGCCATTTCGGCGGCTTGGCGCATGGGCTGGAACAGTCCAGCCAGTTCGCCGTCCACTATGCGCGCCGGGCGCAGGAGTGGAATACCGGTTTCTTCGACGCCTCAACGGTGGCCAAGGCCGATCCGCTCGATGGCGTCCATCTCGACGCGGCCAATACCCGCGCGATCGGCGAGGGGCTCGTGCCGGTCGTCAAATCCATGCTCGGCCTCTAGGCCGAGACAACCAGACTTACTGGAGGCCCAAATGGCTGACCAATACGACCTTCTCGTCATCGGCGCCGGCCCCGGCGGCTATGTTGCCGCCATCCGTGGCGCGCAGCTTGGCATGAAGGTGGGCATCATCGAGCGCGAGCACATGGCCGGCATCTGCTCCAACTGGGGCTGCATTCCGACCAAGGCGCTGCTGCGCTCGGCCGAAATCTACGGTCACATGGGCCATGCCAAGGATTATGGCCTCACCGTCGAGAAGTTCGGCGTCGATATCGACGGCGTGGTGAAGCGCTCCCGCGCCATCGCGGCGCAGATGAACAATGGCGTCCAGTTCCTCATGAAGAAGAACAAGGTCGATATCATCTGGGGCGAGGCTGTCATCACCAAGCCCGGTGAAGTCAAGGTCGCGCCGACCAAGAAGGCCATCGTGCAGCCGCAAGGCCCCGTCCCGAAGAACCCATTGGGCGAGGGCACCTACAAGGCCAAGCATATCATCATCGCCACCGGCGCCCGCCCGCGCGTACTGCCCGGTATCGAGCCCGATGGCGACAAGATCTGGACCTATTTCGAGGCGATGAAGCCGGCAGCCATGCCCAAGAGCCTGGTGGTGATGGGTTCGGGCGCTATCGGCGTCGAATTCGCGTCCTTCTATCGCTCCATCGGCGCCGAAGTGACCATCATCGAGCTGCTGCCGCAGATCATGCCGGTGGAAGACGCCGAGATTGCCGGCCTCGCCCGCAAGCGCCTCGAAAAGCGTGGCATCAAGATCCTGACCGACGCCAAGGTGGCCAAGGTGGAAAAGACCGCGGCCGGCGTCACCGCCCATGTCGAGCTCAAGGACGGCTCCAAGCAGCAGATTTCCGGCGAGAAGCTGATCTCGGCCGTCGGGGTGCAGTGCAATATCGAAGGCCTGGGCCTCGAGACAGTCGGCGTCAAGACCGAGCGCGGTGCCATTGTCATCGACCACTATGGCGCAACCAACGTGGCAGGCATCTGGGCCATCGGCGATGTCGCCGGCCCGCCTATGCTGGCGCACAAGGCCGAGCACGAAGCGGTCATCACCGTCGAAAAGATCGCCGGCCTCAAGGTCCACGGTCTCGACAAGACCAAGGTGCCCGGCTGCACCTATTGCGAACCGCAGGTGGCCAGCGTTGGCCTCACCGAAGCCAAGGCCAAGGAAGCCGGTCGCGAGATCAAGGTCGGCCGCTTCCCCTTCGTCGGCAACGGCAAGGCGATCGCGCTGGGCGAGCCCGATGGCCTGGTCAAGACCATCTTCGACGCCAAGACCGGCGAACTGCTCGGTGCCCATATGGTCGGAGCGGAAGTGACCGAGCTGATCCAGGGCTTTGTTATCGCCATGAACCTCGAAACCACCGAGGAAGACCTGATGCACACCATTTTCCCGCATCCGACGCTGAGCGAAACGATGAAGGAAAGCGTTCTGGATGCCTATGGCCGCGCGCTGAACATCTAGCGCGGCTCCGAGGAACCGAACGCAAAGGAGTTATCCACATGGTCAAGGCGATCCAAGTCGGCCTGGGACACTGGGGATTTAGCTGGACCAAGGAAGTTATCCCCAAAGTTCCCACCATCCACATGGTGGGCTATGTGGATTCCAGTTCGGAAGCCATCAAGCGGGTGCAGACCGAACTCGGTATCGAGGAAAAGCGCTGTTTCCTGAGCCTCGAAGAAGCGGCGCAGGGCGTCGAGGCGGACCTCGCCATCTGCACCTTGCGCACCGAAGCCCACTATCCGGTGGTCAAGCGCTGCCTCGAACTGGGCTTCAACGTCCTCGTCGAAAAGCCATTCGCCTCGACCATTGCGCAGGCCAAGGAACTGGTGGAACTCGCCCGCGCCAATGGCCGCGTGCTGATGGTCAGCCAGAACTACCGCTTCCAGCCGGCCCCGATTGCCGCCGCCGAGCTGATCGGCGCGCAGAAGTTCGGCCCGGTGAACCTGGTGTCGATCGAATTCCGGCGCCACGCGCCCAGCCAGGGCTATCGCTATTGGGACATGCCCGAT
Source organism: uncultured Devosia sp. (assembly GCA_966212275.1). Taxonomy (GTDB): domain Bacteria; phylum Pseudomonadota; class Alphaproteobacteria; order Rhizobiales; family Devosiaceae; genus Devosia. The sequence goes on along the minus strand of CBIHQV010000008.1, from coordinate 57,400 downwards.
CCGCTGCTGGCCGATATGTCGATCCACCATTTCGACCTGATGCGCATGGTGCTCAATGACAATCCCAAGCGCGTCTCGTGCCGCACCTGGAACCCGCCTGCCAGCCCCTTCGGGCATCACCCGATTGGCGTGGCAACGCTGGAATTCGAGAAGGGCACCATCGTGTCCTATCGCGGTAGCTGGATGAGCAGCGGCCCGGTGACGCCCTGGGCGGGCGAATGGACCATGGATTGCTCGGAGGGCGAGATCATCTGGAGCTCGCGTGACCATTTCATGGGCAAGGCCGGCCCCGACAAGCTGAGCCTGCGCGAGCGCGATGGCGAAGCCATCAACTTCCCGCTCGACGGCATCGAATATGCCGACCGCACCGGCACCCTGGCCGCCATCGCCAAGGTGATCGAGACGGGTGCAATCCCCGCGCGCTTCAGCTCGGGAGAAGATAATCTGCATTCGCTGGCGCTGGTACAGGCGACGATTCTGTCGGCTTCACGCCATGGCGAATGGGTCGAAATCGCAGAGGTCCTGCAATGAGCGTCGGTATGACTGAGCTACTGATTTTCCTGGGCATCGGGCTGGTTGCCGGCTGGCTTGCCGGGCTGGTGCTGGGCGGCGGCGGGCTGCTGCGCAACCTGATCGTGGGCGTCATCGGCGCCTTTGTCGGCGGCTGGTTGCTATCGGTGGCCAATATTTCGCTGCCGATCGGCAATGCGCTGGTCAGCCAGATCATCACCGCAACGATCGGTGCTATCGTGGTCCTCGCGGTCGCGCGAGTGATCGCCTGAAGGGCAGGGGCTTGAACGGCACTCGCCGGGACGCAATATCCCGTCGAGAGTTTGAGAGGGCAAATCATGGGACTACCGGAACGGCAAGCAGCGGGTGGGGGCTTCACCATGGGTGGCAACAATAATCGCGCGATCCTGATCTTTCTGGGAATCGGCATCCTGGCGGGCTTTCTCGCCAGTCTTATCGTCGGAGGCGGCGGCCTGATCACTTACCTCGTCAGCGGTGTGATCGGTTCGTTCGTGGGAGGGTATCTGTTCACCGCGCTGCGGATCGATCTCGGCATCCGCAACGATGTTGCCCGCCAGATCGTCACCTCGACGGTGGGCGCCATCATCGTCGTGCTGCTTGCACGGCTAATCGCCTAGCCGCGATCATACCCAACGTCAGGACATCCCTTGGTCACTCTGATCGACACTTCCTTGGCTAAGCCGCGCCACCCTGAAAAGGCCAACCGGCCGGAAAGCGTTGTGCTGCGCAAGCCGGACTGGATCCGCGTCAAGGCGCCTGGCTCTCCCGTCTACAAGGAAACCCAGCAGATCGTGCGCGAGAACAATCTCGTCACCGTCTGCGAGGAAGCCGGCTGCCCCAATATCGGGGAATGCTGGTCCAAGAAGCACGCGACCATGATGATCATGGGCGAGATCTGCACCCGCGCCTGCGCCTTCTGCAATGTGCGCACCGGCCTGCCGGGACCGCTCGATCCCAACGAGCCGGAAAACGTCGCACGCGCCGTGGCCAAGCTCGGCCTAGAACACGTCGTCATCACCTCGGTGGACCGCGATGACCTGGCCGATGGCGGTGCCCAGCACTTCGCCGACGTGATCCTCGCCATCCGGGCCGCCACGCCCAAGACCACGATCGAAATCCTGACGCCGGACTTCCTGCGCAAGGAAGGCGCCCTGGAGATCGTCGTGGCCGCCAAGCCAGACGTCTTCAACCACAACCTCGAGACCGTGCCGTCCAAGTATCTCAAGGTGCGTCCCGGCGCCCGCTACTTCCACTCGATCCGCCTGCTGCAGAAGGTCAAGGAACTGGACTCCAGCATGTTCACCAAATCCGGCATCATGGTCGGCCTTGGCGAAGAGCGGAACGAAGTGCTGCAGCTCATGGACGACCTGCGCTCGGCCGACGTCGATTTCCTCACCATCGGCCAGTACCTGCAGCCGACCAAGAAGCACTATCCGCTGCAGCGCTTCGTGACGCCGGACGAGTTCAAGTCCTATGCGACGGTCGCGGCCGCCAAGGGCTTCGCCCTAGTCTCGTCGAGCCCGCTGACCCGCTCGTCGCATCACGCGGGCGAGGACTTCGCTCGCCTCAAGGCAGCGCGGATGGCCAAGCTGGGGCATTGAGGCACGTTGTGAGCGGCTGGCGCTTTTAGTAGACCTCGTGGTCTCATATTCTTCAGAGCCTGTTCCCATGAAGCGTTTCTTCGAGCGGCATGTGCCGCACCTGCCGCTGCGCATGTTCGAGATAGTCGCCGATCTCGGCGACTACCCGCGCTTCATTCCCAATTGCAAGGCGATGGAGCTCCGCAAGGACCCCGCCGCCGGCGCCGCGGATGTGCGGCTGGCCAAGATGACGCTCTCGTTCGGGCCGATCACCCAAGCCTATACCAGCCGGGTCACGCTCGACCACCAGGCGCTGACCATTACCGCCAAGGCGGTGGATGGCCCATTCGCCTATCTCGACAGCGTCTGGAGCTTCGAGCAGGAGGGCATGGGCACGCGCGTGCGCTTCGAGATCGACTTCAAGATTTCCAATCCGCTCATCGCGGCGGTGGCCGAACCGGCCTTCGCGGCCAAGCAGGCCGAGATCATGCAGGCATTTGCAGACGAGGCCGATCGCCGCTACGGTGACTAATCGTTCATGATTTGTTCATGTCGATGAACAGAGGTGGCTTATGATCCGGAAGATCGAATGTGTCTGCATCCCCACGCGTGACGTTGCCGCGTCGGAAGCCTTCTATCTGTCGCTGGGGTTGCGCCGGAGCTGGATCATCGAGCGGCCGCGGCCGGACGGCGCCACCTGGACGCTGGTCGGGCTGAAATTCCCCGACGCGACGAGCTCGGAACTGGTCCTGAGCGACAATCCGGATATCGCCATCACCGAGATCGAGCTGGCAGTGGACGACGTGCGAGCGAGCTTTGCCGAACTACGAACCAATCCGGCAATCGGCTGGATCCGTGAGCCCTTCGCCACCGAATCCGGCCATGTCGCCGTGATGGAAGCGCCCGACGGCAACGTCTTCGTCTTGGTCGGCGCCTAGTCCTTGTCGCTGGTCAGCACCTGCAGGACCAGCTCGAGCGCTGCCTTGACGCTGGCCTTGCGGACTTCGTCGCGGCCAAGATCGCCGAACTGGTGTTCGATGACCACGGTCGCCAGTTCCGACGACACCGCGACATAGACCAGCCCAACTGGCTTCTTGTCAGTGCCGCCATCAGGGCCGGCAATGCCCGTCACCGCCACCGCATAGTCGGCACGCGCGGTGTTGCGGGCGCCATCGGCCATGGCACGGGCCACCTGGTTGCTCACCGCGCCATAGTCGCGGATCAGGCGGGCCTGGACGTGAATCATGCGCGACTTTGCCGTATTGGCGTAAGTCACATAGCCGCCATAGACCGCGGCGGATGCGCCGGGAATATCGGTGAGCGCCGAAGCGATCATGCCGCCGGTGCAGCTTTCGGCGGTAACGATGGTCTTTTTGGCTTCAGTCAGAATATCGATGATCCGCTTGCCGGGATCGGTGACGGTGGACTCCGTTTTCTTGGCTGCCATCAATCGACCCTCGGCACTTCTACGCTTGCACTCGCCATCGCCACGATACCTTCCTCCCGCCCGGTAAACCCGAGCTGCTCGCTTGTCGTTGCCTTTACCGCGATCCTTGATGTCGCGATGCCCAGTGTCTCGGCGATAACCCCCTGCATCGCCGGCACATGACTGGCGATCCTCGGCGCTTCGCAGACGATTGTCACGTCGAGATTGACGATACGTCCACCGGCTTTAGCAACGAGGTCACCGGCATGCCTGAGGAAGACTGTGGAGGCCGCGCCGCGCCACTGCATGTCTGAAGGTGGAAAGTGGACCCCGATATCGCCTTCGCCGATAGCGCCAAGGATCGCGTCTGTGAGGGCGTGCAGCGCTACGTCGGCGTCGGAATGACCCTTGAGCTTGGCGGTGTGGGGAATGCGGACGCCGCCCAGCCAGACCGCATCGCCCGGCTCGAAGGGGTGAACGTCAAAGCCGGTGCCGACACGGGTTTCCACGATCTGATCTCCGGAAATGATGCGTTCTGCCCGGGCGAAATCCTCGGGATGGGTGATCTTGATATTGTCGCGCTCGCCCATGACCATGGCAACGCGCAGGCCGGCCCATTCGGCGATCTCGGCATCGTCGGTGAACTGGCGGCGAATGGTGGAGGCGCGCATATGGGCCGAGAAAATCTGGCCGAAGCGGAAGCCCTGGGGTGTCTGCGCCGCAAAGAGCTGGTTGCGATCCTCGGTGGTGGCGACCTGACGACCGTCGACCGAGCGCTTTATGGTGTCGGTGACGGGCAAAGTGGGCAGGGCGCCCTCAAACTGCTCGAGCGCGGCAAGCACGTCTTCGATGACCCGGGGTGTTGCAAAGGGCCGCGCCGCGTCCTGGATCAGCACCAGATCGGGCCGTTGCGGCGCCAGGGCCTTCAGCCCTTCTAGCACCGAGGCCTGCCGTGACGCACCGCCGACGACAGGTGACAGGAGCCGCTCATCGGCCAGCGCAAGGGCCGCGTAGCGGTCTGCATGATCAGGATGGATGACGGTCACGAGGCTGGTGACGCTGGGTAGGTCAAGAAAGGCGGCGATAGTGCGCGCCAGGACCGGCTTGCCGGCAATCAGGCGATACTGCTTGGGATCGGTCGAACCATCGGCGCTGACGCGTTCCCCTTTTCCGGCGGCAACGACAAGGACAGCAATCGACTTTTGACGCATGGAACCCGGAACTCTGGACGTGAAATCGTCACATCCCGTGGTCTAGCGCCCGCCATGGCATGCGGCAAGTGCAGGGCTGCCGCACCACCATCTACGCGACATCGGGTGTTGCACCGCCGGCCATTTTGACTATTGTGCGGGCACCATTGTTTATTTGACCATTTCTGGGGCAGTTTGTGTCTGAAGGTGCCTGCAACTTGAGCATCGGGAGCCATGTGGTGCGCAACAACGCGTTCCTGGCACCGATGGCAGGAATCACCGACCGCCCGTTCCGCAAACTTGCCGAACGTTTTGGCGCTGGCATGGTCGTCTCCGAGATGATCGCCAGCAACGCGCTGGCCGTCGGAAATCAGGACATGGCGCGCAAGCTCGGCAAGCCGGGCAGCCTGCCGCATATGGTGCAACTGGCCGGCTGCGAGGCCGAATGGATGACGCGCGGCGCCAAGATCGCCTATGAGGCTGGCGCCGACATCATCGACATCAATTTCGGCTGCCCGGCCAAGCGCGTGACCAGTGGCTATGCCGGCTCGGCTCTGATGCGCGTGCCCGACCACGCGATGACGCTGATCGATGCCGTGGTGAAGGCCACGCCGCTGCCGGTGACCGTCAAGATGCGGCTGGGCTGGGACGATGACAGCCTCAATGCCGCCGAGATGGCGCGGCGTGCCGTCGACACAGGCGTGCAGATGATCACCGTGCATGGCCGCACCCGGCAGCAGTTCTACAAGGGTACCGCCCGCTGGGAGCTGGTCCGCGCCGTGGTTGAGGCCGTCGACGTACCTGTGGTCGTCAATGGCGACATTATCGACCTGGCAACCGCCCGCGACGCGCTGCTGCAATCCGGCGCTGCCGCCGTGATGCTGGGCCGTGGTGCGCAGGGGCAGCCGTGGAAGGTGGCGCAGATCGGGGCAGGGCTGGCGGGGCAGGCTGGTCCGGCGGCACCACGCGGCACGGAACTGGCCCAACTGGTGGCCGAGCATTACGAAGACATACTGATCGAATACGGCACCGCCGTCGGTCTGCGCGCCGCGCGCAAGCACCTCGATTGGTACACCGAGGCGGCAGGCATCGTGCTCGACAAGCCTGATCGCAACGCCTTCCTCAACAACGAAGAGCCGGCCGACGTTCTGCGTCAGATCGGCACCATCTTTTCCAGCGAACAAAGGGCCGCAGCATGAGCGCCACAGAGGCAGCGGCGCCCGCCGTCAGCGCCGTTCCGTCGACGGCGGTGCTGCAGGCTTTGCCACAGCCGATCATCGTCTGTGGCGAGGATCGGCAGATCACGTTCGTCAACTATGCCGCTGAGGCCTTTTTCGGGGCGTCGCTGAGCGTGCTGACCCGCCAGCGACTGGACGACCTCATCGCCTTCGGCTCGCCCATCATCAGCCTCGTCGAAACTGTGGCCGCGCGCCGCGCGCCCATGACCGAATACCGCGTGCGCATCGGCTCCTCGCGCTTCGGCGACGAGCGCATCGCCGACGTGTTCGCCAGCCCGCTCTCGGACAATGACGGCCGGGTGGCCCTGCTGATCCAGGAGCGCACCATGGCCGACAAGATCGACCGCCAGATGGTGTCGCGCGGCGCAGCGCGCTCGGTGACGGGCCTGGCCTCGATGCTGGCCCACGAAATCAAGAACCCGCTCTCCGGCATCAGGGGTGCCGCGCAACTGCTGGAACAGACGGTCAATAGCGACGAAATCCCGCTGGCTCGGCTGATCCGCGAGGAGACCGACCGCATCGTCGGGCTGATCGACCGGGTGGAAGTGTTCGGCGACGAGCGCCCGATGGAGCGCGAGCCGATCAACATCCACGTCGTGCTTGACCGCGTGAAGCTCCTGGCCCGCAATGGCGTGGCGCGGGGCATTGCCTTCTCGGAAGAGTATGATCCGTCGCTGCCGCCGGTTTATGGCAACCGCGACCAGCTCATCCAGGTGTTCCTCAATCTGGTGAAGAACGCCTCGGAAGCCCTTGAACGGACACAGAAACCCGAGATCAAATTTTCGACGGCGTTCCGTCCGGGCATCCGTATCAGCGTCACCGGCGTCTCCGAGCGCATCTCCCTGCCGCTCGAGATCGTCATAGAAGATAACGGCCCCGGCGTGCCGCCCGATATCCTGCCCTTCCTGTTCGACCCCTTTGTCACCACCAAGCAGAACGGCTCGGGCCTCGGCCTGGCGCTGGTGGCCAAGATCGTCGGCGACCATGGCGGCGTGATCGATTGCGACAGCCGCCCGGGCCGCACCAAGTTCAGAATATTGCTTCCCGTTGCGAGCGGGGCATTCCAGGCACCACTTGATGAGGAACCGGCCAAATGAGCCATGTCGTCCTGCTCGCCGATGATGACGCCGCCATTCGCATGGTGCTCAACCAGGCGCTGACCCGCGCCGGTTACGAGGTTCGCCCCACCGGCAATATTTCCACCATGTGGAACTGGGTCAGCCGGGGCGAGGGCGATATCCTGATCACCGACGTGGCGATGCCCGATGGCAACGCCTTCGAGGTGATGCCCAAGATCAAGAAGCTGCGCCCCGACCTGCCGATGATCGTTATGAGCGCTCAGAATACGTTCATGACCGCCATTCGCGCCTCCGAGGTCGGTGCCTACGAGTATCTGCCCAAGCCCTTCGACATCACCGAGGTGCTCTCGGTCGTGGCGCGGGCCCTGGCCGACGCCAAGAAGCCCACCCCAGCCGATCGCCGGGCCGAGGAGCCGGGCGAAACCATGCCGCTGGTGGGCCGCTCGACCGCGATGCAGGACATCTACCGTGCCCTGGCGCGGCTGATGCAGACCGATCTAACAGTGATGATCACCGGCGAGAGCGGCACCGGCAAGGAGCTGGTGGCGCGGGCCCTGCATGACTTCGGCAAGCGCCGCAACGGTCCGTTCGTGGCCATCAACATGGCTGCCATTCCGCGCGACCTGATCGAGGCGGAGCTGTTCGGCCACGAGAAGGGTGCCTTTACCGGGGCGAACACCCGCTCATCCGGCCGTTTCGAGCAGGCGGAGGGCGGCACACTGTTCCTCGACGAGATCGGCGACATGCCGATGGATGCCCAGACCCGCCTGCTGCGCGTGCTGCAGGAAGGCGAATACACCATGGTCGGCGGCCGCAGCGCCATCAAGACCAATGTCCGCATCGTCGCCGCCACGCATCGTGACCTGAGCCAGATGATCCGCCAGGGCCTGTTCCGCGAAGATCTCTACTATCGCCTCAACGTCGTGCCGATCCGCTTGCCGCCGCTGCGTGAGCGCGTCGACGATGTGGGTGACCTGGCCGCGCACTTCCTCAAGGTCGCGCAACGCGAGGGCGAGCCGATCAAGTCCATCTCACCCGATGCCATCAGGCTGATGCAGAACTATTCCTGGCCCGGCAACGTCCGCGAGCTGGAAAACCTTGTCCGGCGCCTGTCGGCGCTCTATGCCGACGAAAGCATTTCGGCTGAGATCGTGCAGAACGAGCTCAACATCGCCGAACGCCCTAGTGCACCAGGGGCGGCCGGGCCGATGGACGTGTCGATGGCAGTGGAAACCCATGTGGGCCAGTTGTTGCGCGAATATGAGCCCAACCTGCCGCCGCCAGGCCTCTATCAGCGCGTGATCGACCGGGTCGAGGCGCCGCTGATTGCCATGGCGATCAATGCCTGTGGCGGCAACCAGATCAAGGCGGCGGACCTGCTGGGGCTCAACCGCAATACTCTGCGCAAGAAGATCCGCACGCACAGCATCGAAATCGTCAAGCACAGTCGGCGCAGCTAGGGCGCGTCGACGATTTCGCGGCCATTGCGGCGTTCGCTGAGGGCGAGCGTCAGCCCCGCGGCGACCACGAGGAAGGCACCGACATAGACGGTGCTGGCAGGCATTTCGGCCCAGAACAGGTAGCCGAAGATGAAGCTCCAGATCAGCGCGCCATATTCGACAGTGCCCAGCACCGTTGCCGGCACCGACCGCGCTGCCTCGACAAGCGTGAACTGGCCGAGACCGCCCACCAGCCCGGCGGAGACGCAGAGCAGGATCTCGCGCAATCCCATGCCCTGCCAGAACGGTAGGGATATCACGCCCATGATGACGACCTGAATGAGGCTTTGTGCGAAGACCTGAACTAGCGTCCGCTCGCTTTTCGAGATGGTGCGCATCAGGATCATGGCGACGGCCCAGCTTAAAGCCGCGGCAAGCACCAGCAGAACCGGCCAGCCGATGGTAAATCCGGAAGGATTGGCGGCAACGACAACGCCGAAGAAGCCGATGGACGCGGCGCCAATGCGGGCCAGCGTCAATTGCTCCTTGAGAAAGATCACGGCCAGCACGGTGGTGAGCACCGGGGCGAAATAGTAGAGCGTCGTCATTTCTGCGAGCTGCAGGTCGCGCCCGGCGCTGTAATACATGACCCAGGCGGCGAGCGTCATCAGGCCCCGGCCCAGGATGAGCAGGCGGTTGCGCGAGCGCCACAGCTCGGTCACCACACTCGTTCTTCCGATGGCCAGGCAGATGGCAACGATGACAATGCTGCGCACGAACAGGATTTGCGGCGCCGGCAGATCCATGATCACACCCTTGATCATCGCGTCATGCAAGGCAAACAGCGAATAGGCGCCGATGCCGAGAGCCATGCCCTTGAGGCTGGCGGCTTCGACGCGCATGGGGGCAGGGTCGGACACTTGAAACTCGGAGCGATGTGGCAGCCGTGTTTGCCCGGTGGCTGGCGCATTGTCCAGTAGGGCGGAGGTGACACACTACTTCCGGCGGCGGGTCGCCAGATGCAGAGCCAGGGCCGCCGGCACCGCGAAGGCAAGCGTGGCCCAGGACAGCCCCTTTGGCCGCGGTTCCGGGGGCAGGGGATGCTCCACCTTCTTGCGCGCGGGCGGCCAGACCCGACCGACGCTATCGGCCATGCGGGCCCCCCGCTCGCCAAGTGGTTCCTCTGGCCCCGTGGTGGAATCGCGCGCTGTCTGGTGCTCGATCTCCGAATTCACCTCTGCGCCAATGATGACCAGCGTCATGGTAATCCACAGCCAGGTCATCAGGCCGATCGTGGCGCCCAGCGAACCATAGGTGGCGTTGTTGTCGGTGAAGTTGGCCACGTACCACGAGAAGACCGCCGACACGACGCCGAACAGCGGCACGGTGAGGAGCACGCCGGGAGTGATCCAGCGCCACTTTGCGGCCTGCCGGCTCGGGCCCCAACGATAGAGCGCGGCCAGGACGGCGAGCACGACAAGCATCAGCACAGCGTATGAGGTGAGCCGCACGATCCATTCGAGCGCCTCTCCGCCCGGCAGCAGCAGCGTGACAGCCGGCAGAACAACGAGGACGGCAACGACCAGGCACGCAGCGAGCGCGCCACCAAAAGTAAACAGCAGCGCCAGCGCACTGAGATGGAAGAAGGATCGCTTCTCTTCCTCGCCATAGGCGATGTTGAGCGCCTCGAACAGCGCCTTTGCCCCGGCGCTCGCGCTCCACAAAGCCAGAGCGAGCGAGAAGATCAGGGTCAGGCCCAGCGCGTTGTTGCTCTGCCCAGTAAGCCGCACCAGTTGATCGCGGATGACGCTGAGGGCATCCGAAGGGACAATCCCCGCTAGCATTTCGACCTGGTCGACGACACCCGCGGGATTGTTGAACAGCCCGTAGATCGAGACGATGGCCGTCAGCGACGGGACAAGGGCCAAGAGCACATAGAATGCTACGCCTGCGGCGGTGAGCAGGATGCGGTCCTCGGCAATGCTGCGATAGAGCCGCCAAAGGATATCGAGACGTCCGGGTCCTGGAATTTCGGTAGGGGCCGTCGCGTGGCGGCCGCGCCCGGGCTGTGTGGCGTTCCGGAGGTCGGCCTCAGTGGGAAGCGGCGTGTCCACCTCTCCATGTTCAGCTTTCAACGTGACCCGCCCGTTCGAAGCCATTCTCGGCTCGCCTCTTGCCCTTAGCGGAAGCCATACTTGGTTGGCTCCTTGCGCTTGGATTAGCAATGTTCGCCAGCTTGGGCCTGTTCCCGATCCCAACGGTTATTTCGCGGGCGGTCAGTTTGACAGGTGACCGTGGCCGCATTGTCCCAAGCCAGTTTTGACCAATTCGAACAAAGGCTTCGTGGACCATGTGGATGCTCTTCAGCATCAAGGGCGGAGCCAGTCACGACCTAGTGTCACATTTTGGCAACAATTGTCTTGAAGGGTCGGGCGAATTGGGTCAGGGTCTGCCCCTGCGGCGGAAATGGAGTGCCCCTGGGCATTGATGAGTGACTTAGCGGCGACAGGCGAAGCGGCCCAGCAGGGTGTCGCAAGCGGCGTGACCCAGCAGGTCAAATCGCCGTTCGCGGCTGCGCGCAACAACCGCTCGCTGCGCATTCTCGGCTTCGTCGTGGTGTTTGCCTCGGTGCTGATGTCGTCGCTGTCGTTCCTGATTCTCTCCGGCACGACCAATATCGAGCCCTCGACCACGGTCTGGACGGTGATCTGGATCGTCACCGGCGTCCTCGTACTGCTGGTGATCGCGCTGGTGGTGACCGAAGCCATGCTGCTGATCCAGGCCCGCCTGCGCGGGCAGGCGGGCGCCGGCATGCAGATCCGCATGGTCACCATGTTCGCGCTGGTCGCCGCTATCCCGGCCGCCATCGTGGCTGTGGTCGCGACCATCGCGCTCAACCAGGGCTTGGATCAGTGGTTCTCCGAGCGTACGCGCGCCATGGTGGAGAGCTCCCGCCTGGTCGCCCGCTCCTACATGCTGGAACACGCTCAGGTGCTGCGCGACGACGTCATCTGGGTCGCCGAAGAACTCGAACAGGCGCATGGCACCTTCGACTCGGACAAGGACCGCTTCCAGCGCATCCTGACCGCTCTGGCGGTTACGCGCTCGCTGCCCTTTACATCGCTGGTCAATGCTCAGGGCGATACGCTGATGCGGGCGCAGATCGCGGTGCAGGGGGCCTATCCCCGCCTGCCGGACGGCATCACCACAGGGCTGGTGGAGGGCATACCCGCCGCAATCGCGCCGGGACGGATCAACCTCGTCGGCTCGGTCATCAAGCTGCGCGGCTACGAGGACACCTACCTGTTCGTAGCCCGGCCGGTCGAGGCCGAAGTACTCGAATATATGCAGCTCACCGACGAGAACATCACCGAATACCGCGAATACGCGTCCAACCGGCTGGTGTTCCAGATCACTTTCACCATCATGTATGTCGGCCTCGCCGTGGTGCTGCTGCTGGCCGCCTTGTGGATCGGCATCGCGCTGGCCAATCGCTTCGTCGATCCCATCCGCAACCTGATGATCGCCTCCAACCGCGTCAGCAGGGGCGACCTCGACGTTCAGGTTCCGGTGCAGGAGGGCAGGGGCGACCTGCGCGACCTGAGCAACGGCTTCAACCGCATGACCGAGCAGCTCAAGAGCCAGCGCGAGGCCCTGCTGACCGCCAGCGAGATGAACGAGAAGCGTCGGCAGTTCACCGAAGCAGTGGTGGAAGGCGTGTCGGCCGGCATTATCGGCCTTGATCCGTTCGGCGCCGTGACGCTGGTCAACGCCCGCGCCTGCGAGATGCTGGACCGCGACGAAATCGACCTGATGGGCGAGCCCATCGAAAAGGTCATGCCGCTGCTGGCTCCCGCGCTGGAGCGCGCGCGTTCGGCCCGGCGCGGCCAGGTGCGCGACCAGATCCAGCTCGGCAACGAAACCGACCGGCGCACCTATCAGGTGCAGTTGACCCGCGAAGGCTCGATCACCGAGTCCAAGGGCTATGTGCTGACCTTCGACGACATTACCGACCTCGAATCCGCGCAGCGGACCAGCGCCTGGGCCGACGTCGCCCGCCGCATCGCCCATGAGATCAAGAACCCGCTGACGCCAATCCAGCTTTCCGCCGAACGCCTGCGCCGCCGCTATGGTGCGCGGCTCGAGGACGACCGCGACGTCTTCGACAAATGCATCAACACCATCGTGCGGCAGGTGGGCGATATCGGCCGCATGGTCGACGAGTTCTCGGCCTTTGCCCGCATGCCCGAGGCCGCGCCCGAAATGGCCGACCTCAACGACACGGTCCGCCAGGCGGTGTTCCTCGAAAGCGTTCGGCTGCCGGAAATCACCATCCACACCACGCTGCCGGACGAGCCGATCTATGCCTGGTTTGATAGCCGCCTCATCTCGCAGTCGCTCACCAATCTTATCAAAAATGCGGTGGAAGCATTTGAATCCGTAGAAAAATCTGACGATTGGAGCCCCACGATCATCGTCGAGGCCCAGTTGGAGAACAACCACGCCCGAGTGGCCGTCTCCGACAACGGCAAGGGCTGGCCGAAGGACAATCGCCAGCGACTACTGGAGCCTTATATGACCACGCGGGAAAAGGGCACCGGCCTGGGCCTGGCCATCGTGGCCAAGATCATCGAGCAGCACGGCGGCATCGTCGAGCTGATCGATGCGGAGCCGGATCCGGCGGGCCGCATCGGCGCCTGCGTCACCTTCACACTCCCCTTGCAATCGCCCACCATATCTTCAGAGGCGGATGGTCCGCACAGTTCGGAATCCGCCCAACAGGAGGAACCGCTCATCTCAGCGGTGGTTCACAAGTAATGGCACTCGATATTCTCATCATCGACGACGAAGACGACATCCGCGACCTGATCGCCGGCATCCTCGAGGACGAGGGGTTCGAAACGCGTCAGGCCCATGATGCCGATAGCGGCCTCAACGAGATCGCCCGCCGCCGGCCGAGCCTGGTCTTCCTCGACATCTGGATGCAGGGCTCGCGCCTCGACGGGCTGCAACTGCTCGACGTGTTCCAGAGCCAGCACCCGGACATGCCGGTCGTGATGATCTCCGGGCACGGCAATGTGGAAACGGCCGTCTCCGCCATCCGCCGCGGCGCCTATGACTATATCGAGAAGCCCTTCAAGATCGACCGGCTGCTCCACATCACGCAGCGTGCCATGGAAGCCACTCGTCTGCGCAGCGAAGTCGCCGAACTCAAGGAGCGCTCGGCGACCAAGAGCGCCGACATGGTGGGTACCTCGCCGGCGCTGCAGCAGGTGCGCGGCATCATCGAGAAATCGGCGCCTACCAATTCCCGCATTTTCATCTCCGGCCCGTCCGGGGCAGGCAAGGGCCTCGTGGCGCGCCTGATCCATCAGCGCAGCCCGCGTTCCGAGGCGCCCTTCGTCGAGATCAATGCCTCGCTCTATGCGCCCGAGGAAGTCTCCGTCGTGCTGTTCGGGCGTGAAGCCCGCGAAAAGACCGGCATGCTCAAGGTCGAGGTCGGAGCACTGGAAAAGGCCCATGGCGGCACGCTCTATTTGTCCGAGGTGACGACGCTGCCGGCCCAGACCCAGGCGGCCTTGCTCAGGACGCTGGTGGAAAACCGCTTCAACCGTGTCGGCGGCACCCAGGCCGTGCCGATCGACGTTCGCATCATTTCATCGAGCTCGCAGAACGTGGCGGCGCAGATCGAAACCGGCGAACTGCGCTCGGACCTGTTCCATCGCCTTTCCATCGTGCCGCTGCCGCTGACACCGCTCAAGGAGCGTCGCGAGGACGTGCCGCCGCTGGTCAATGTGTTCATCGAACAGGTCTGCCGCATGCACAATCTGCAGCGCGTGACCGTGGGCGACGACGCCATCGCCGTGCTGCAGGCCCAGGAATGGCCGGGCAATGCGCGCCAGTTGCGCAATTCCATCGAGCGCCTGCTCATCCTGATGAAGGACCAGCAGCCGGCCGATGGCGTCATCACAGCGGCCATGCTGCCGTCCGATATCGGCGAAGTGCTGCCCACGGTGGGCGACACCGACGCTTCGGCACACCTGATGAGCCTGCCCCTGCGTGACGCCCGCGAAGTGTTCGAGCGGCAGTATCTGCTGGCGCAGATCGAGCGCTTTGGCGGGAACATCTCCAAGACGGCGGAGTTTGTTGGAATGGAGCGCAGCGCCCTGCACCGGAAGATCAAGTCACTCGGGCTCTGAAAACCCGCTGAAAATACCGGGGCACCATGCAACGGGCGCGGTAGGCACGAAATACGATATGTGCCATAGTCAATGAGCGTAATGAATTCATGCCAGCAGGGACTGGGCGGCAGTCCCAAGGCTGGAATGGCAGGTGGTTGTAACGACGACAGCGACAAGCAATGCCGCGAAAAGAGGCCTCTATGGCGAACGAAAAACAACAAAATCTCCAGGATTCCTTCCTCAACCACGTTCGCAAGCAGAAAGTACCGGTCACGATCTTTCTCGTGAACGGCGTGAAACTGCAGGGTGTGATCACCTGGTTCGACAATTTCTGCCTGTTGCTGCGCCGCGATGCGCAGTCGCAGCTGGTGTATAAGCACGCGATCTCGACCATCATGCCGGGCGCGCCGATCCAGCTGTTCGATCCCGAGCAGAACCACGATAGCGACTGACAGGCGGCACTTTGACCGAATTTGACGACGAAGAGGCCGTCCAGCGGGGCGGCCCAAAGGCGTTCATCGACCAGCGCGATCAACCGACACGCGCGGGACTGGTCGTGCCCGATGTGCGAGGCCAGATTTCCCAGCACATGATCGACGCCCGCAAGGCCGAGTTCGAGGGGCTAGCTGAAGCTATCCGCCTCGACATCGTGTTTTCCGAAATCGTCAAGGTTCGCGAGATCAAGCCGGCCACGTTTATCGGCGGCGGCCACACCGAGACGCTGGCGGCACGGGTAAAGGCCGAAAAGATCGAGCTGCTGCTTGTCGATGCGGGCCTCACCGCCATCCAGCAGCGCAATCTCGAGACCGAAACGGGCGCCAAGGTGCTCGACCGCACGGCGCTGATCCTTGAGATCTTCGGCGAGCGCGCCGCCACGCGCGAAGGCGTGCTGCAAGTCGAACTCGCCCATCTCAATTACCAGAAGGGTCGACTGGTCCGCTCCTGGACCCACCTGGAACGCCAGCGCGGCAGCGGTGGCACCGGCTTCATGGGCGGCCCGGGCGAAACCCAGATCGAAAGCGACCGCCGCCAGATCATGGATCGCATCGTCCTGCTCGAGGACCGGCTGGAAAAGGTCAAGAAGACCCGCGCGCAGCAGCGCCAGCAGCGTGGCGGCACACCCATCGTTGCACTGGTCGGCTATACCAATGCCGGAAAGTCCAGCATTTTCAACGCGATGACCGGGGCAGGGGTGTTCGCCAAGGACCTGCTATTCGCCACGCTCGACACGACCGTGCGCAAGCTGGCTTTGCCGCATGGCCGCGAAGTGATGCTGAGCGACACCGTGGGCTTTGTCGCCGACTTGCCCACCGACTTGGTAGCGGCATTTCGCGCCACGCTGGAAGAAGTGCTCGACGCCGACGTGATCCTTCATGCCCGTGATATCGCCAATCCCGATCACGTCGCGCAGGCGCATGACGTGCTCAAGGTATTGGCCGATCTCGGCGTTTCGCCGGAGACGACCCCGATCATCGAGGTCTGGAACAAGATCGACCTGGTTGGCCCGGACGCCACGGTCGGTATTGTGCCGGCCGGCAAAGTGGCTGGCGTCGTCCAGGCGTCGGCGCTGACCGGGCAGGGGCTCGATGAGCTCAAACTGACCATCGAGAAGGCGCTCGGCGAAAAGAGCCGGACCTATCATGTCCATGTGCCCCATACGGCCGGCGCCGATATCGGCTGGCTCCATGCCAATACCGAGATCATCTCGCGCGACGAACCGACCGAACAGGGCTCTGGCTTCGTCGTCCGCGTCGAGCCGCGACACCGCACAGCCTTCCTCGAACGCTTCAACGGGCGCTTCGAGACAGCCTAGGCCTTGTCGGCGACGCGAATTTCGTTCCAATAGCCATCGAGCCGCTCCAAGCCTGCATCCTTGGGTTCGATCCCGTCCTCGCGGCAACGCGCCTCGACATGGTGGAACCGGCGGGTAAACTTGTAGTTCGCGTCCCGCAGGGCCGCCTCGGCATCGATGCCGGCGTGGCGGGCCAGGTTGGCCACGGCGAACAGCAGGTCGCCAATCTCCTCATGCACGGCCGCGGCGTCGCCCGAAGCCTGTGCCTGGACGACCTCGTCGAGTTCCTCGTCGACCTTGGCCTTCACCGCCGCGAAGTCCGGCCAGTCAAAGCCGACCTTCGCCGCGCGCTTGGTGAGCTTGCCGGCGCGGGCGAGGGCGGGCAACACATTGGGGACGTCATCGAGAATGGACGGCGCCGCTTCGCCCTTACGCTCGGCCTTGGCGGCACGTTCCTGGGCCTTGATGGCCTCCCAGCGGCCTTCCGACGCCGCCGAAGTGCCGGCCTCGACGTCGCCGAACACGTGCGGATGCCGCCGGATCAATTTGTCGGTGATGGCGTAGATGACGTCGCCAATGTCGAAATGGCCGGCCTCGCTCGCCATCTGCGCGTGATAGATCGGCTGCAGCAGCAGATCGCCGAGCTCCTCGCGCAGGTCGGAAAAGTCCTGGCGCTCGATCGCGTCCGCGACCTCATAGGCTTCCTCGATTGTATAGTGCCTAATGGTCGAGAAGTCCTGTTCCAGATCCCATGGGCAGCCGCCGACCGGATTGCGCAGGGCGGCCATGATCTCGATCAGGCGGGCAATATCGCGAGAGGGCTGCATGTTCGTCTCGAGCTCGGGAATCGGTCGGCCGACATTAGCAGCAATGATGCGGCGTCTGCCTCATTCCTCGGAGCGGCTGGTCGCCTCGCGATCGCCCTCATAGCGCCGCGCAACCGGGAATGGCGGCAGCCAGGCTTCACGACGAATGGTCCAGAGTTCGTAGGTCGGTGTGAACTGATCGGGCTCATCGAGCGATCCGAGGTTCACCTCGATTTCGTCCGCGCTACGCGAGAAAACCGATGAGCCGCAGCGCGGACAGAAGAACCGCCCGGCATAGTCGCGCGTCTCGCCATCAACGGTGACCGCATCCTGCGGGAAGATCGCCGAGGCATGAAACAGCGCGCCATGATGCTTGCGGCAATCCAGGCAATGACAGAGGCCAACCCGGTACGGGCGTCCCGACGCCACAAAGCGAACGCTGCCGCACAGGCAGCCACCGGCAAATCGGTCCATGCGGCGTTTCCTCGAGACTGTTGGCGGAGTGAGCAGAACGACGTGAAGCAGAATGTGAAGCCACGGTTCCCGGCATGCGCCGGAATGATGGAGCAGGGCGAATTCTGTCACCCAAAAGCGGACCGCAGCAAGGTACTTCGCTCGCACCTTTCATTCGCATAATATATATTATGGAACTAAAATGTATTCGAATACGCAACAAAATCGGGTTTGTCGGACCCAGCGTCAAGAAGCGGCCGACGCTTTGTTACCCCTCCGAACGGCGCCCGATCATGTCCAGCATGGCGCGGATCGCCGTGGCGTAACCAGTCGCTCCCAGCCCTGCCATAACGGCATCGGCGCGCATCGAGACGTAGGACCGATGATAGATCGGTTCGCGTTTGTGGATGTTGGAGATGTGGAACTCGATGACCGGTCCGTCGAACATCTTGAGCGCATCGAGCAGCGCCAACGAGGTAAAGGTGAAGGCAGCGGGATTGATGATGATCCCCGCTCCTTCGTCGATCGCCTCATGCACCCAGTTGATGAGCGCTTCTTCGCTATTGGTCTGATGGAACACGACAGTTCGGTCGCCGGCGGCGGCACGGCAGAGCTGTTCGACCTCGGCCAGGGTCGTCGTGCCATAGATGGCCGGCTCGCGTTTGCCGAGCCGGTTGAGATTGGGACCATTGAGCACATAGATCGGCTTCATACGGCCGCACCGCCCTGATACCCGAAGACGCGGGGCAGCCAGAGAATGGTCTCGGGAAACAGCGTCATGAATAGCAGCGCCGCGATCATCACTGCGAGGAACGGCAGCACCTCGCGGACAATATCCCAGAGCGAAATGCCGGTAATGTTCTGCATTACGTAGAGCAAGAGGCCATAGGGCGGCGAAACCAGGCCCAACATGATGTTCATCACCGCGATCAACCCGAAATAGACCAGGTCGATGCCCAGCGCCTCCGCCGTCGGGACGAGTGCCGGCAGCACGATGAGGATGATCGTCGTGCCTTCCAACACGCAGCCGAGCAGCAGCAGCAGCACATTGACCATCAGCATGAAGACCATGGGATGAAGGTCCATTCCCGCGAGGAACGCCGAGATGGTGTGCGGAATGTTTTCGACGGTGACGACATAGTTGAACACCAGCGCACCGGCGATCAGCATGCCGATCGAGGCCGTGGTCTTGGCGCTGGACAGGAGCGATTGGTAGAGGCTGCGCAGCGTCACGCTGCGATAGATGATGGCCGAGGCCAGCAGCGCGTAGGCCGCCGCGAGCGCCGCAGCTTCCGTGGGTGTCGTAACGCCCGAATAGAGGCAACCGAGCAGCACGACGGGCATAAGCAGCGCCGGGAAGGCCTCGAGGGTCACCTTGGGAATTTCCCGCAGCGGGACCCCCTCCTCTACCGGGAATTTCCGGCGCCTAGCCATGACAGCGATGAGCACCATCTGCACGCCGCCGATGATCAACCCCGGAATGATGCCCGCGATCAGCAAATAGCCGACCGAGGTGTCCGACAGCAGTGCATAGAGCACCAGCGGGATCGAGGGCGGAATGATGGGACCGAGCACTGCCGAAACTGCCGTCAGCGCGGCCGCAAAGGCGGGCGGATATTTCCCATCCTTGGTCATCATGGTCTGCATCATCTTGCCGCTGCCGGCCGCATCGGCCAAAGCCGACCCGGACATGGACGAGAAGATGATGGACTGGACGACGTTGACCTGGGCCAACCCACCGGGAAAACGCCCGACAATGGCGTTGCAGAAGCGCAGCAGGCGATCGGTCATGCTGCCGGTATTCATGATCTCGGCCGAGAAGATGAAGAGCGGAATGGCGAGCAGAAGATAGCTCACATACATGCCGTTCAGCATCTGCTCGGCCGCCGTGCCCATGTCGAGCCCGGCCAGCAGCAGATAGAGAATGGATCCCGAGATCAGGACATGCCCCATGGGCAGCCCGAGGAGGCTGGCGGTGATCATGACGATGATCGCGACGGCAAAGGGGTCGATGAAGCTCATATGCCGGAACTTGCCTTGGTGGGATCGAAGGTGGCCGGCGGCTTGCCCCGCAGCGCATTGGCAACGATCCAGATGTAACGGAACACGACGGCGACCGCGAAGATCGGATAGATCGCGTACAGCACGTCGAAGCGAAGGTTCAGATAGGCGGTCTTCTCGACTTTCATGAACAGCACGTAGTCGATGATCGCCGGCAGCGAATAGAGATAGACCACGATGATGAAGGCGCCGGTGATGATGGAAACCACCTGGCGCGGCCGGTGGCCGAGCGCGTCGTAGAGCAGGTCGAACCTGATCATCTCGCGCTCGGTGACGACGAAGGCAGCGCCCCACGGCACCAGCCAGACCCACATCATCAGCGACAGCTCGAACGCCCAGCCGGACGGCAGGCCCAGGGCATAGCGGAAGACGATCTGGATGAGAAATGCGAGGAACATCACGCCAAGCATGGCGGCGATGACATTCTCGGCGCGGCGGTAAAGCCAGTCGCCAACTGTCTGAAGCGGCGCAGGTATCATCGGCATCCCCCTTGCGGGCCGCGACCCGCAGTCGATGGAACATCAAGAAGCGGCGCCGAGACGGATAGTCCCGGCGCCGTCAGGGAGGAACCTAGAGCGCGTTGATCGCGTCGACCACGCCTTCCGGCCAGTCCTTGGCCAGTTCCGAGTCGAGATAGACCTGCTGGGCATGGGCGCGGAAAGCGGCGATATCCGGCTCATAGACCTTGAGGCCAGCGCTGCGGAAGCGTTCGGCGAGTTCGGCTTCGCGCTTGAGATGCTCGGCCTGGCTGAAGTCGATCGCGGCGGTTGCGGCGGCCTGAACCTTGGCCTGCTGTTCGGGCGTCATGGCGTTCCAAGCATCGCCGGAAACCACCAGCAGGTCGAAGCCGACCAGATGCGAGGTCAGCACGAGCTGGTCCATCACCTCGTAGAACTTCATGTTCTCGACGTTGGGGAGCGGATTGTCCTGCCCGTCAATGGCGCCGGTCTGGAGGCCGGTATACACCTCGGCATAGGCCATCGGCGTGGGGTTGGCGCCCAGCGACGTGCCCAGGAACTGCCAGGCATCGCCACCGGGCATGCGCAGCTTGATGCCGGCCATGTCGGCGGGCGTCTTGATTTCCTTGTCGATGCGCAGGCCCACCTGGCGCGTACCGAAATAGGTCGGCCCGAGGATATGGATGCCGAGCTGGTCGGTCGCCATCTGCTTGAATTCGGCGCCGATCTCGCTGTCGAAAAAGGCGCGCAGATGCGCCGCGTCGCGGAACAGATAGGCCGAGGTCAGGACCGACCAGGCCGGGATCTGGTTGGAAATGTCCTGGGGGGCGATATTGCCCATCTCGAGGTTGCCGCGCTGCAGCGCCACCAGTTCAGTGCCCTGCTTGAACAACGTGCCGCCGAAATAGGGCTCGAAGGTGAAGTCCTCCGCGATCTGAGCGGAGAACAGGTTCGCCATCTCGGCGCGAATATCCTGGTCCGAGAATACCGCCGAAAAGCGCAGTACCGGCTTGTCCTGCGCCAGGGCCGGCACGGCCGCGGCGAGCAGCAGCCCGCCCACCAGCATAGCGCGGCGCGTCAAAGCAAAAGTCATCATCGTCCTCCCAAATGTCGCCTGCCCCTCGCAGGTCTGTCCTCGTCGGACGACGCGGCTGATCACCGTCGTTTTCGTCCTTGCAACACAATGTACGAAATAGTTCGTTCAAGTCAATGGGTCGTGAGAGAATGCGGTTAGGACCCGGGTAAGCACTTGGTATTGGTGAGTAGAAACCGCGTCGCGGACCTGGTCGAGGCAGCGGTCAAGCGCGCCAAGGCTCAGGTGCTACGGCTGATGATTCGATGCTCGTGGCGAACGAGGTGTCGTCGGCGCCTAGCCGATGGCCGCCCGAAATGTCTCGGTCATCGCCGCCACGTCCGGCTGGATGCCGGTAAACAGCTCAAACGCCCGCACCGCCTGATAGACCGCCATACCACCACCGGGCAATACGCGGCAGCCCAGGGCCCGGGCGTGGCTGATAAAGGCGGTTTCGAGGGGGAAATAAACCACATCGGCAACCCAATGCCGGGGCGTGAGAAGATCGCCGTCGAGTGGCAGGCCCGGATGCTTGGCCATGCCCACCGGCGTGGCGTTGACGATACCGTCGGCCCGCGCTGCGGAGGTCGCCAGATCGTCCACGACACCGATTTCAGCGTCGAAAAGCCCGCGCAACCGATCGGCTAAAGCTTGGGCCCGTTCCGGATCGGTATCGAAGATATCGAGTTTGCGGACGCCCTCCTGCAGCAGCGCTTGCGACACGGCAGCCCCCGCGCCACCCGAGCCCAGTTGAAGCACCCTGCCCTTGCCGACGCCGACCAGCCCCTCGCGAAAGCTCTGCGCAAAGCCCCAGCAATCGGTGTTGTGGCCCATGGTGCGGCTGTCACCGAACACCACCGTGTTGACCGCGCCGATAGCCGCCGCGTCGGCCGCCATTTCGTCCAGCAAGGGTAATACCGCCTGCTTGAACGGGTATGTGACGTTGAGCCCGGCAAAGCCGAGCAGCCGCGCCTCGGCCAGCACGGCGTCGAGGCTCTGATCGCCGAGCCCAAGGCGATCGAAGTCGATCAGGTGATAACGATAGTCCAGACCCAGCCGCTGGCCCTCGCGCTCATGCATGAGCGGCGACAAGGACGCGCCGATGCCGCGACCGACCAGCCCGATGGTGACGCTGCCGGAGGCCGGCACGCCACCATCGAGCACCTGCATGCGCAGGGTCTGACCCGACTGATTGCTGGCGATCTGCAAAATCTGGCCTCCCCTGCCCCGACCATCAGTCGCGGAAACCGCTCGTGGCCTTGTCTTTCGCCCGCCGCACCCGATAAATGCTGCAAGGCGATTTGCGGCAAAATGTACGAACTGGTTAGTTTAGTCAATTGCCGAGGGGAAGACGACGGTATGGGCGGTCCAGTTTCGACATCGAAGGCAAAGCCGACGCGGACGCAGGATCCCGAAGGGACCCGGCAGAACATCATTGAGGTAGCGGCGCAGGAATTCGCCCTCAATGGCCTGGCCGGCGCCCGCATCGACGAGATTGCTGCCAAGACGCGCTCGTCCAAGCGCATGATCTATTACTATTTCGGCGACAAGGAGGGGCTCTATGTCAGCGCCCTCGAAAACGCCTACGCCCAGGTGCGCGAGGGCGAGGCCAAGCTCGACGTCGAGGGCATGGCCCCGATCGACGCGCTGCGCCGGCTGGTGGAATTCACCTTCGACCACCATCACCGGCACGAAGAGTTCATCCGCATGGTGATGATCGAAAACATCCACCACGCCCAATATCTCGAACGCTCCGGCGTGATCCGCGATCTCAACGTCACCGCAATCGGTCATATCGAGGCAATCTATGCCAAGGGCCAGGCCGAAGGCCTGTTCCGCGCCGGCCTCGATCCACTGGAAGTGCACTGGCAGATCAGTGCGCTGTGCTTCTTCAACGTCTCCAATCGGGCCACCTTCTCGAAGATTTTCGGCAAGGATTTCGGCGCCGCGGCAGCCCAGGAATCGCTGCGCAAGCAGACGGTCGAAATGGTGCTGCGCTTCGTGGTCCGCGACGACAAGCTGGGCGGGGTTTAGCGTCGGTCAACATGCAGGTGTGAGGATGCGCCGCCTGAAACGCGGTTTTCACAGTCGGAGCGCAATCGCGCCCGAGGGCACGGCGATGGGCGGCCTTTGGGCCAGAAACTGTCGACGAAGAACGGACCAAGGGCCGCCCATCACGATCCGGAGCTTCCTCACCGGGTCCTGTATCAAGCACGCTGTATTGCAAGCGTAGTTGCCGACTTTCTGCCCAGGCCAAACGGGCGCCCCCGTCTCCAGTCTCCCCACCCGACCCTGCGTCGGGGCCGCGTGATGGCGGGGATGACGTGATCATCGCATGACGCTTTGGGACGGGGATAAGTTTTGTTGGGGGAGGACTACGCAGTGTCTGGGGCATGTGGCGCCACCCCTCCTCCCTCCCCCATCAGAGGGAGGTTATCTCCACTCGTCGCCTTTCCTTCCTCGTTCGTCCTTCCCCACCCGCCACGCTCCTTGCAAATGTACTAACTAGTTCGTACTCTTTGCGCATCATGCCGGGAGGACGGATGCATGCTGACTTCCATCGCCACCGTTTCGATCAGCGGGGACCTGCGAGAAAAGCTCGAGGCCATTGCCGCGGCCGGTTTCGATGGGGTCGAAATCTTCGAGAATGACTTCCTGGCCTATGATCGCTCGCCGCGCGAGGTGGGCCAGATGGTTGCCGATCTGGGCCTCACCATTACCCTCTTCCAACCCTTCCGCGACTTCGAGGGCCTGCCCGAGCCGCAGCGACGCCAGGCGTTTGAACGGGCCGAGCGCAAGTTCGAGCTGATGGGCGAATTGGGCACCGATCTGATGCTGATCTGCTCCAGCGTGTCGCCACTCGCCTTTGGCGGCATTGATCGGGCGGCGGCCGACCTTCGCGAGCTGGGCGAACGGGCAGCGCGGCACAATGTCCGCGTCGGCTATGAGGCCCTCGCCTGGGGCCGGCACGTCAATGACCACCGCGACGCCTGGGAGATCGTGCGCCGCGCCAACCATACCAATATCGGCATCATCCTCGACAGCTTCCACACCCTGTCGCGCGGCATCGATGCCAATTCCATCCGCGCCATCCCCGGCGACAAGATCTTCATTGTCCAACTGGCCGACGCGCCGCGCATCGACATGGACCTGCTCTATTGGAGCCGCCATTTCCGCAACATGCCCGGCGAGGGCGACCTCCCGGTGACGGACTTCATGCGCGCCGTGGCGGCAACGGGCTACAAAGGCCCGATCTCACTCGAGATCTTCAACGACCAGTTCCGCTCCGGCTCGCCGCGCACCATCGCCGCCGACGGCCATCGCTCGCTGGTCTACCTGATGGATCAGGTGCGCAATGCCGAGCCCGACATTGCCATCGACGTACCGATGCTGCCGCCGCGCATCGATGTACACGGCATCGCCTTTGTCGAATTCGCCGCCGACGAGACCGAAGCGCAGGCGCTGGCCACGCATTTGCGGCAGTTGGGGTTCCGGCTGACCGGACGACATCGCAGCAAGGCGGTGGAGCGCTTCACCCAAGGCGATATCAACATCGTCATCAATACCGAGCGCGAAGGGCTGGCCCATTCGGCCTACCTGACGCATGGCACTTCGGCCTATGCGCTGGGCCTCATGGTCGACGATGCATCCGCGACGGTGGAGCGCGCCAGGGCGCTGGGGGCGCAGCTCTTCAGCCAGCGGGTCGGGCCCGATCAACTGAGCATCCCCGCCATTCGCGGTGTGGGCGGCGGCGTGATCTATTTCCTCGACGAGACCGGCCCGCTGGGTCGGGTCTGGGACATCGAGTTCGACGCCGTCGACGATCCGACGCCGAGCAAAGACGCCGGCCTGCGACAGGTCGATCACATCGCCCAGACCATGAACTACGAGGAAATGCTGACCTGGATCCTGTTCTACCGGTCTATTTTCATCGCCGAAAAGAGCCCCATGGTCGACGTGGTCGATCCCTCCGGCCTGATCCGCAGCCAAGTGATCGAGAACGCCTCGGGCTCCCTGCGGCTCACGCTCAATGGCGCCGAGAGCCACCGAACCCTCGCCGGTCGCTTCATCGCCGAGACCTTCGGCTCCAGCATCCAGCATCTGGCGTTCGCCACCGACGACATCTTCGCCACCGCGGCGGCGCTGGCGGAAAACGGCATGCGAACGCTGGAAATCTCCCCGAACTATTACGAGGACCTCGGGGCCAGGCTTGGCATCGAAACCGATATGCTGAAAACCCTCCGCGCCGCCAACATCCTTTATGACCGCGACGCCGAGGGCGAGTTCTTCCAGCTCTACTCCACCAATGTCGGCGAAGGCTTCTTCTTCGAGATCGTCCAACGGCGGGGAAACTATCGCGGCTACGGCGCCATCAACGCGCCCTTCCGCATCGCCGCCCAGAAGCGAAAAATGCCTCCGGCGACGGTCCCCAGAGATGATAGCCGCTAAGCCCTGGCAGCGGCTGCGCTGAAGCGTTCGCGATAGGCGCTGGCGGACAGGCCCGTGACTTTCTGGAATACGCGCCGGAAGGCGGATGGGTCCTTGTAGCCCACATTCCATGCTATCCGCTCGACCGTATCGCGGCTGAACTCCAGGCGCTCGCGGGCGACGCCGATCCGCAGCGCCTGCACATATTCTGTGGGGCGCAGGCCGGTCGCTTTCTGAAAACGACGCAGGAAGGTGCGTTGCTCGAGCCCTGCCCGCTCCGCAAGGTCCGCGACATTGATCTCCTCGCTCCCATGCGACTGCAGCCAGTGCTGCACCTTCAGCACCGCGTCGTCGCCATGCGCAAGGCGCGGCGCGAAAGTGCTGTAATGCCGCTGTTCGCGGCCGGCCGGGTCGACGAGCAGGAACTTTGCCGTATCCCCCACCACGGTCGGGCCGAGGACGCGGTGGATGAGGCGCAAGCCGAGATCGGTCCAGGCCAGCATGCCGCCGGCGGTGATGATGTCGCCATCCTCGACGATCATATCGCCAGCGGTGACCTCGACATCGGGAAACGCCGCGGCGAAGGCGTCGGCATAGAGCCAATGCGTCGTGGCCCGGCGGCCGGACAGCAATCCGCTGTGGCCCAGCATGAAGGCCCCGCCACAGATCGAGGCGATGGTTGCGCCGGCGCCATGGCGCTCGCGCAGCCAGCCGACGAAGTCTGCAGCCTCGTCGTCGCGCAGCGGGTCGGCCAGCCGGCCCGGAATGATGATGTATTCGGGGCGTCCGGGAGCGCCGGGATCGGTGTCGTAGCTGCGCTCGAACCCGGTCTCACCCAACCGCCAGTGACTGGTCCGGATGCGTTCGATGCCGCCATGCTGGCGGGCATAGTCGTTCGCCACCTGGAATGCATCGCTGAGGCCGTGCACCGATGCCATCGCGCAACCGGGATAGAGCAACAGCCCGATCTCGGTGTGTTTGAGCTCCCCCGTCGGCTTTGTCACTTCTGGCTCCTACAATGTCAGTTGCGGCAATCGTCGCCCGTCTGGGGGGAGCTTAGGGTCATCACATCGGGGCGGACAAGGGTTCGCCCGACAAATGGAGAGACCCAAAATGACCAAGACCATCGTTCTGATCCACGGCGCCTGGCTCAACAGCCTGTCCTGGGAAAACGTCAAGGCCCGCTACGAAGCCAAGGGCTACACTGTCCTGACCCCCGATTGGCCGTTCGATGACCGTGCCCCCGCCGCCTTCCGCGCCAACCCGGCGCCGGAGCTTGCCAAGATCGGCCAGCGCGAGATCGTCGACCACTTCGAGCGCATCATCCGCCAGTTGCCGGAACAGCCGATCCTGATCGGGCACTCCTTCGGTGGCGTCATCGTGCAGCAGTTGCTGGCTCGCGGCCTGGGCGTGTCGGGTGTCGCCATCAACCCCGCTCCTACCCCCGGCGTGCCGCTTGGCCCGCAGGCCATCATCTCGGCCCTGCCCGTCTTCCGCGACCTGCTCTCCTGGCGTAAGGCCAAGACCATGACGCTCGACTTCTTCAGCACCCGCTTCGCCCAGACCGAGGTCGACCCGAAAGCCGCTTACGACCGCTATGTCATCCCGACCGCCGGCAAGGTTTACTGGGACGGCGTCATCAACCCGATGAAGATCGACTGGGCCGGCCAGGATCGCGCTCCCCTGCTGCTCATCGCCGGTGGCAAGGACCTGATCGCCGATGCCTCGATGACCGACGCCATCTATCGCCAGCAGAAGAAAGCCGCCTCGACGACGGAACTGAGGGTCTTCGAAGACCGCTCGCACTGGACGCTGATGGATAAGGGCTGGGAATCAGTCGCCGATCTGGCCCTGAACTGGGCCGTCGAGCACGCCACCGACGAACTCCCCGCTCTTCATCGGGCAGCGTGAACAAAGCCCTAACGTCCCGGCTGCAATCTGGCGGCCGGGACGGGCTGTGGAATGACGAAAGCCCCGGTATCGATCTGCTCAGACGCCCGGATTCCGGGCGTCTTCGGTCGTTCGGTCGACACGAACCACGCCTTGCGTCACCGGCCTGCCCATTGGCCGAGCGCGGCTGCCATGCGCGCGCCGGCCTTGCTGTGGCCGGATTTGGCTCACACCCTCACGGCCTTACGTCGCGCGAGCCTGATTTGGCGATTCCTGCATAGTCCGCGGCCGGCTTGGCGCTGGCGGTTCTGGACCAGGCTGCAGGATTGGCCGCTTCGTTGTTCACGGCATCCGCAATCTGCAAGAGAGTACGTTTTTGGCCCGAAACCGATTTACGCTGAGCGACCATGTGGGGAATCCGCAGGACTGGAACTACACTTGGCAACTCAATGACGACGTCACCCTCAGCAGCAGTTGCGGGTTTTGTCAGCGGGCTACCCTGCGACTGACCTATGAAGTGGCGCGAGGCGACGACATCGCGTGGATCTGTCCCAACTGCGTCGCCCGATACCCCATCGGAGCCGCGCTCGATGGACAAAGAATGGAGCCGAAGTCGGCCAGGGCCTATGCCCACGGCCTGACGGCCCGGCTCAAGCAGACGACCTGCCAGGAGATTTTGCGGCGCGTACAGGCCGCCGGCACCGATGCGGAGCTCGAGGAGATCGTCATCTATTTCGATCGAAACCTGCAGCTCTCCCCTCTCCGTGCCGCCCGCCTGTTCGCGGCCATGGTGCGCGTCGGCGAGCAGATAAATGCTCGCATTTTCGAAGTTCAGACCCGCAGCCACGCGCATCAGCAGGAGTTCGGAACCCTCACCGAAGCCAAACGGAGCCTCGTCTGGATTGCGCTCTCGCCGCAGCAGCGCCGGCGGCTCGCCTCGCTTGGTTTTGCCCCGGCGGAAACGCTGGTGCACCGAATTCAGGTGCGGCGGCTCCCGCGCGTCGAAGTTCAGCTGTCCGCTCCGCGCAAGTCTCCCTTGACTGAGACGGCAAGCCCCGATCCCGCGCCGAAAACCACGCGTTATCAATAGCTTAGATTTTCACTAGCGGAAGTGTGGCGCGATCGTGCCGCGCCCGTGCCCCATTGCGAGCACGATCAGTCTCGACAATCCTAGCTCCGACAAAACAGCAAGGATGGGGACATGCCAGCAATCCCGCACCAGACCCGATCCGCCATGCGTTTCGCCACAAGTCTCGCCCTAGGTTTGACCTGGCTGACCACCGCACAGGCGGCCGGCCCCTATATGCTGGGGGTTTCCGACAAGCTCAATATCAAGGTCGTCCAGTGGAAGGCCGCCGATTCCACCTTCGAGGAATGGACGGCTCTGGGCGGCGAATACATCGTCGGCGCTGACGGCAACGTCAATTTCCCCATGGTCGGCCCGACCGAAGGCGCCGGCAAGACCAGCGCTGACCTGGCGACGGCACTTGGTGGCGCCTTGCAACAGACACTGGGCCTCAGCACCGCACCAACCGTCACCGTGGAAGTCGCTGCCTATGGCCCGATCTACGTATCGGGCGACGTCGGCACCCCCGGAGAATATCCGTTCGCGCCCAACCTCACGGTCGTAAAGGCGCTGGCCCTGGCGGGCGGCGAGCGCCGCAGCGCGGAGGCGACGTCGCGGCCTGAGAAAGAGATATTGACCACGGCAGGCGCCCTGGATGTCCTTG
This sequence comes from uncultured Devosia sp., assembly GCA_966212275.1. Classification (GTDB taxonomy): domain Bacteria; phylum Pseudomonadota; class Alphaproteobacteria; order Rhizobiales; family Devosiaceae; genus Devosia. The sequence goes on along the minus strand of CBIHQV010000008.1, from coordinate 28,045 downwards.
AGGACGAGTATCGGCGCCTCCTGATCCGCCGCGCGCGGCTCGATGCAGAACTGGCCGGGCAGGACCAGATCACCATACCGCCCGAACTCGAAGGCACCGAAGGTCTCGAGCCGCTGGTCGCCGCCGAAACGGCCATCCTTTCGGCACAGCGCCGACAGGCCGAGGCACAGTCGACCTCGCTGGACGATCAGGTCGCCCTGCTCAACAGCCAGATCGACGCCTTTGGCCAGAAGGAAACCGGCACCGAGGCGCAGCTCGTCACGGCACGCGAGCAGCTCGACAAGATCACCGCCCTCTCCGATGACGGCCTGGCGTTGGCCTCCCGCGTCGCGTCGCTCCAGACCAATGTCTCCGACCTCGAATCCCGCCTGCTCGATACGCAAACCACGGCCCTCCAGGCGCGCCAGGATATTGCTGAGGCCCAGCGCGAACAGGCGCGACTGACCGATCAGCGCATTTCCGACCTGACGCTTGAGCGCCAGACCGTGGACGGCCAGATCGGCGCGCTCCAGCTCAAGATCGCCACGCAACAGGGACTGGTGCAGGAGGCCGCGCTGTTCACCGGCGTTGTCGTGCCCGGCAACTCGGCCCCCGCCTACAGCTACGTCATCGTGCGCAACGGCGAGGAAGTTCCCGCCGATCTCGGCACCCCGCTCGAAGCCGGCGACGTCGTTGTCGCCCGCCTGGAACTCGCACCATGATCGGAGAAAGGCGCATGAACGCACGAAAGTGGTCCTTGCCCCTGCTATTTGGGGCGCTCGCACTGTCTGGGCCGGCTCTGGCGCAGGAAGCCGCGTTTCGCGACGACTTTGACAAGCTCGATCTCGGGCGTTGGTACGTCTCGGACGGCTGGAGCAATGGCGGCCACCAGAATTGCACCTGGTCTACGGATCAGGCCAAGATTTCTGGCGGCATGCTGCGGGTTGGCTTCGCGCCGGTGCCCAAGGGCGATCGCCAATATCGCTGCGGCGAAATCCAGACCCGCAAGGCCTACGGCTACGGGACATTCGAGGCGCGGTTCAAGACGCCGGCCGGCTCCGGGCTGAATGCAGCCTTCTTCACCTATATCGGCCAGCAGCAGGGCAAGCCGCACGACGAGATCGATTTCGAGGTGCTGCTGCGCGACACCGCCCAGGTCGATACGACCACCTTCGTGAACGGCAAGAGCGGTGACGGCACCACCGGAGCCGGGCAGTCACACGACCTGCCTCAAGCCTCGGACGCGGAGTTCGTCACCTACGCCTTCACCTGGGAGCCGGACCGGCTGCGCTTCTACATCGACGGCGAGCTTGTCCGCACCATGGACGATCCCGTCACCATTCCGAGCAACCCCCAGCGGATCTTATTCAGCCTTTGGGGCTCGGACACGCTGGTCGACTGGATGGGTGCCTTTGCGCCCGTCACCACCCCGATCGCCATGGAGGTTGATTGGGTGGCCTACACGCCGCTAGGCGCGGACTGCGCCTTCGACGACTCCATCCTATGCCAAGACAACGAGGACAATTGATGAAACTGGTGTTCTTTCGCGGCAAGGTGCCGAATTTCGGGGACGAACTGAACCTGCATGTCTGGCCGGCACTGCTGCCGAAGGGCTTTCTCGATGACGACGAGTCAGAGCTGTTTGTCGGCATCGGCTCCATTATCGGCGACCACCTGCCCGCCCGGTCCCGCAAATATGTGATGGGCTCCGGCTATGCCGGCTATATGGGCCTGCCCGACGTGCATGACGGTAGCTGGGACATCCGCTTCGTGCGCGGGCCTAACACCGCAAAGACACTGGGAATCGATCCTGATCTGTCGATCTGCGACAGCGCCATCCTGCTGCGGGCCATGGAACTGCCGGAGCCCGACGAACAGGTCGGCGTCGCCTTCATGCCGCACTATGAAAGCCTCGAGCGCGGCAACTGGGCAGAGGCCTGCCAGTCGGCAGGCATAACGCTGATCGACGCCACCGACCCGGTGGAAAAGGTGCTGAGCCAGATCGCCGGCGCCCGCTTGCTCATCACCGAAGCCATGCATGGCGCCATCGTGGCCGATGCCCTGCGCACGCCATGGATCGGCGCTCGCCCCATCTATGGCGGCCACCACAAGAAGTGGCTCGACTGGGCCGGTGCGCTCGACATCGATGTTCGGCTCAACACCCTCAAGCCCACCAGCGTTCTCGAGCACTATATCGGCCGGACCGGTCGTGGTGGCAGCCTAGGCAAGGTCGGTCGTTTCAGCGCATCGCCGCTGGCGGCAATTCCCAACCGGTTCTTCACCGAGCAGGCAGCGCGCCACCTAAATGGAATGTCCAAGCTTGAGCCCCAGCTCAGCTCAGACGCGGCGATCCGTGAGGTCACTGATCGCGCCCTGGCCGCGGTCGATGGCTTCGTTCGCAGCCGTGTGGCGGCGGCCTAGCGCCGCCGGCGGACGAAACCCACCAGGGTTTTGAGCCGCGAGGCTCCCAGAAGCAAAGTGACGGCGCCGTAGCTCAAAGCTGCGGCGCCTATCGTTGCGCCCAGGCGGAGCAGTGGATCGGCCGCGGCCAGCTCGTACTGCACCAGCCACCCGCAACCACCCATCACCAATGTCGCGGCTACCGGCAGAGCAAAAGACCCCAGATAGGCCCACACTGAGATGCCGAGCAGCCGCACCACCATGTGCAGCGTCGGCAGCCAGATGAGCACGTTGAGGATCACCAGAGAGGTGGTCAGCGCCACCACGCCCCAACCCGAGAACAGGAAGATGTAGAGCACCGTGACGGCCTGCTTGCCCACGATGTAGTAGAACCACAGATCCGCCTGTCCCTGGCTGCGGATCAGCGAGGATTGCAGCGTACCGACGGCGGTCAGGAGGCCGAGGACGCAGAAGGCCTGCACGACCGGCACTGCCGACACCCACGCCTCGCCGAAGGCAAAGGGAATGAGATCAGGCGCGATCAGCGCCAGGCCCGCAAACACCGGAAATGCCACGACCGACGACGCGAAAGTGCCCAGAAGATAGGCCTCCCGCAGCTTGGCGGGTTCACGCTGCATTGATGACAGCAGCGAATAGGAGACCAGGTTGAGCGCGCCGGAAATGAGATCGGTCAGGATCTGGAAGATGCGACGGGCAAAGCTGTAGATGCCCAGCCATGTCGGGCCCATCAGTGCGCCGATGAGCAACTGGTCGAGGTTGATGGTGGTGATGAAGTGATTGCCGGTCGAGAACAGGCCAAAGGCCCGCAGCTCGCGCAGCGCCTCTCGGTCAAACCGCAAGCCCGGCCACCAGCGGGCGCCCGCCAGGGCGCCAAAGCACGCCGCGATCGCCCCCGCCAATTGCGAAAATGCAAGGGCCCACAGCCCGAACCCGGCCCATAGCAGGCCCAGGCAGGCAATAGCGGCGACACCCGATGCCGCGCTGGTCCGCAACGCCAGCATCTTGAACGACATGGTGCGCACGATCAGCGCATTGGGTACTGCGGCCGCCATGTCGAAGATGACCCGAGCCGAAACCAGCGGCAGCAGCAGCGCTAGCAGCGGCTGGCCCGATGCGGCGGCGATGACCGGCGCGGCCACGCACAGCACGGCAAAGATAAGCAGCGCGGCGCCCACGCAAAGCCAGAACACGGTATCGAGATGGGCCGGAGAGACCTTCTCTCGCTGGATCAGCGCCTCACGGAAACCTGCGGGCGCTATAGCGACACCGACGCTGGCGATGCTGACAGCAAAGGCGACAATGCCGAATTCAGCCGGCGACAGCACCCGCGAGCTGGCCAGGAACACTAGAAAGCCCAGAGCGGCAGGCACAAAGCTGCTGACCAGCGACCAGAGCGTACCCTTTATGGCCGCCGATGCTCGGCCGGTCGTCAGATGATCACGCCGGGGGCCGGCTTGGGTGGTTACGGTCATGCGGGCTGAACTGGAGACCGCAGTCCGCCGCGCGAGGCGACGAAACGATCGAAGTCTGGTGTCAGGCGCCCGAGCGTACGGATCATCACGCCCCGGCCCCGCAGGCGCAGCATTTCGAGCGGCGACACATGCCCGGCAAGTCGCTGATCGATCAGGGCCTTGCCCACGTGCTCAGCCCGCACGCCGATCGGCGCCGTGAACCTGGGACTGGTCATGAACGCAGCGCGCTGTTCAGCACTGCTCTCGTTCCACACCTTCTGCCGCAGGGCCTGTACCGCCCGCTTGAGATCCAGCTCGCGCCGGAGGTATCCGGCCGCGAGTTCGGCATTGCGGGTGGTCTGCTCGGCATTCTCCGCCCACACCGCCAGCGGCTCCATGGCCACGTAGACCGGCTCGGCAATGGAATAGGTCCGCAGGTATTCCTGCAGCGTGGCCGTGCAGGCATAGCCGATTTCGAGGGGCGAGCGTGCCCGCACCGACCAGAACAGCCCGCCATTGGAGACGCCGATGCCGGCCAGCAGCGCCAGGCGAAACTCGTCGGCCGGATAGAGGCCATCGGTGAATAGGTCATCGAGCACGCCCATCGTGCCGACGCTGGCGGCGGCGGTGCCGCTGGCATGCTCGATCAACTGGTTGCGCAGCACGATCTCGACGCCCTCGCGGCGCGCCAGCGCGATATTGGCAGCGCAGAAATCGGGCAGGATGAAATTGTCGTCTTCCACCACGCAGAAGAACTCGGCGCCATGCGGGTTATCGGCGCTGAAGCAGTGATCGATGTTGCGCGAGGCGAAGAGCTGCGGCTTGTTGGACGTGTAGCGAATGCGGGCATCACCGAGCCCGGCCACGACAGCCCGCCCCGCCTCAGCCGGGTCATCGTCGAACACGTCGCAAACCCAGTCCGGCGAGGTCTGCGCAATCATCGATTGCAGGGCACGGCGCAGCGCTTCTGGGCGCTTATAGGTTGGGGTGCGGAAGTGGACGAGGTCGGGCTGGTGCTGCGACATGACTCAGTACTCCTCTGGAACGGGGCAGCCGCGGCGTGACGGCGGTTTGCTGGCGCAGGGCAATGAGCCCGGCGGCGGCATAGATCAGGGTGGCAACGCCCATGATCGAGCGGATGGAGAATTCGAAGAAAACCTCCACCTCGATGAAGCTCCGCAGAATCATCAGCGTCTGCAGCGAAAGCAGCAGCGCATTGGGCGCGTTGGGCCGGGCGAAGGTGTAGGCACCCATCAGGATCGCGCCGCCATACATGATGGCGACCTGCAGACCCAAGCCAATCAGGCCGATCTCCACGGCGTTGGAAATGTAGGTGTTGTGGAAGTTGAAACCGGCGCCCGAGGGCACGTCGAACATGGCCCAAAGCTCCTCGGCCGGGGCGAAACCGAGCACCCAGAACGAGCGGTAGCCCAGGCCCTGCAGCGGGCGTTCGGCGATGTAGCTGAGGCCGGTGGCCCACAGGTCCGTGCGGCCGGTCAGCGTCGCGTCCTTGCCTGATCCTTCGAGAATTCCGGCAAGAAGCGCATCGCCGGTGGTGACGACCACGAGGGCAAAAGCCGCGCTGACGATGATGAGCATGGCGAACATGAACAGTTTCTGCATGCCAGATAAACGGGCCGAAAGGATGCTCAGCAGGACAATGGCGGCACAGGGCGCGACCATGAGGCTCGCACCGGCCGATTGCGCCAAAACCAGCAGCGGCGGCGAGGCCAGCGCCCCGACCATTCCGCCCAGCCGCAGCAGCCAATGCGACTTGCCATCCACCGCCACGGCGATGGCGATGAGGGCAAAGACCGCGATATGGGCCGCGAAGGCGTTCTTGCTGCCGAAGACGCCCAGCCAGGCGCCGCCTGTGCCGGTGCGGCCAAACAGGATGCTGGCGATGACACCGATGCCGTAGACGAGGAACATCAGGCGCATCAGCGAGGACGTCGACAAGCGTCCGGTCATGACGATCGCGACGATGAAGGTAAAGGCCAGTTGCGCGCCGTAGCGCAGCGAATTGGCCGGATACTGCGACCACAGCGCCGTCAGCAGGCAAAAGGCGGGAAGCAGCAGCACGAACCACCAGCGGCGCACGCTATCGATGCTGGCAGGCACATTGCTGACGATGAGCAGCGCGCCGCAGGCCATGAAGGTCAGCGCTGCAAGCGACCCGAACATGGCGTTCAGCACGAGGCCAGCAAAGGCGCCGAAGATCAGGACATAGGCGAGGTCGACGGTGACCCGGGATGGCAGCGAGGTCATGAAGCCTCCTGCGCGGCATCGGCCAGCATGACCTCGGGGATGAAACCGGCGGCATAGCGGCCGGCCTGGTCCAGCGCGACGCAGCGAGTGCCGGCATGGGCAGCCAGGTCTCGCCAGACGCCACGCGGGCGCGGCGCTGACCAATCGACCAGATGCGGCGGCACATAGTCTGGAACGACGGTATTGGCGCCCGAGGCGCCCTGCCCGGCCAGAACAAGCGGCCCGGACTGGCGGGCGCGCGCCTCGCCACTGCCAACCCGGCGCTGCCGCCCTTCGGTGAACGACGCCCAAAGCCGGCCGAGGTGACCCGGATTCTGTGCCAACTGGCCCAGAGCCTGCCCGACCCGGCGGGCCTTGATGCTCGCTACGAGCTCTTCATAGGACAGCCCCTGCCGCAACACGGTCAGCCGGGTTGCGAGGGCCGCGGCAAGCTCGGCGGGCAGCGGTCGGTGCGCGGCGACGAAACTGAGTTGCCGCTCGACCATTGCCTTCATGTCCTTCACCGAGAGGCGGTGCGAAATCGAGGCGGAATGGCGCCTATAGAGATAGAGCGGCTCGGGCACGACGACCATCCGCGCGTCCTCGAGCAACAGCCGCAGGACGAAGTCGTAGTCCTCCCCGATCCGCAGGGCCTCGTCGTAGCGGACGGTCCTGAGCCGTTCGGCGCGGATCATCGGCTTGAGGTAGCCGAGCGCCGGCGAGCCATCGAGACCGGCGAGAACCCATTGCGAAGGGGAGACGAAGAAGCTGGCAGGTGCGTCGGCGCCCAGCATCAGGCCAGGCGGACTGCCATCCTCGTGGAACAGCAGCAGGTCATCGGCGATTATGTCCGCTTGCTGCCGCTCAGCGACCGCCAGCAGCCGCTCGAAGCGTTCCGGATGGATGATGTCATCGGAGTCGACGATGGCGACCCAGTCGCCGCGCACCAGCTCCAAAGCGCGGTTGCGGCAATGGGCTGGGCCGCGATTGGCTTCGCCCTCGACCACGCGGATGCGAGGATCGGCAGCCATCATGGACCGCACGAGGGCAATGCTATTGTCGCGCGAGGCATCGTCGCTGACTATGACCTCGATGTCGGACATGGTTTGCCCGAGCACCGACTGCAGCGCAGGCACAATTCGCTCGCCGGCCTGGAAATTGGCCATCACGACGGAAATCAGGGGGCTGCTACGGCCCCGGCTGTCCAATGGCTGCATTTGCCCACCACAGCATCGCCTAAGCGACGCCCTCGCCGGGTTCGGTCTTGGGCGCCAGGGTGCGATCGACCTGGGCTAGCAAGTCCTCAAGCCGCTGGATCTGGCTATCGAGCTGCGCCATGCGCTGCCGGGCACGCGACCCGTTCTGTTCGGCCGACCCGATCGCGCTCTCGTCGCGCGGGTCGCGCCGGCCATACTCGGCCGAGTTGTCGATCAAGGTGGCGGCCTGGGCATAGTAGAAGTTCATGCGCTGGCCGAGCCCGTCGCGTTCGCGGCGCGCATCCGCCAGCGCCATGGCAACGGCGTTGCTGATCGTGCCGAAGCGCGCTTCGTCCGTCTCGGCGTCCCTGCCGGGATTGCGAGACCGAAAGGCGCGGGGACGCATAGAAAACATGGCCATGGTCATCTCCTTCAGCGGCTGCCGGTACGCATGATCACGACCTTTACGGTCTTAATCAGGATGACGAAGTCGCCCAGGAACGACCATTCACGGACATAGAGGCTGTCGAGCTGGACGCGCTGGTCGTAGTCGACATCGCTGCGACCACTGACCTGCCACAAGCCGGTAATCCCCGGACGTACGGCCGAATAGTGCTCGATCTGGTCGGCATAGCGGATCACTTCGTCCTGGACGATCGGGCGCGGGCCCACCAGGCTCATTTCGCCACGGATGACGTTGATGAGCTGCGGCAGCTCGTCGAGGCTGGTTACGCGCAGGAAGCGGCCCAGCGGCGTGATGCGGGGATCATCCCGCAGCTTCTGCGTCGCGTCCCACTCGGCGCGGGCCTGGGGGAACATTTCGAGGTGTCGCCGCAGGGCTTCCTGCGAATTGACCACCATCGAGCGAAACTTGAGGCACTTGAAGCGCTTGCCGCTCAGGCCGATCCGTTCGTGTGAGAACAGGATGGGACCCCGATCGGTAGAAAACATGATGACGGCGATGAAGAACATCGCCGGCAGCGCGAATATCAGAATGATGGACGCCGCCGTAAGATCGAACGCCCGCTTGGCGCCCGTCCCGCGACGTGCACCGAATTTGGAATCGAGGTCTGACGAACCGACTTCAGCATTTGTGATCGACATGATGTTCTCTCGCGAAGTTTGAAGCCTTGATAACCAGCGGCTTTCGATCGTCTTTCTGCGCATAGGGCATCGATCGCGAAAGCGCCGTACGCTGACGCGGGACCTGGCCCGACGAACTCTCTAATCTGTCCCCCGGAACGCATTGCCGGGTTCGCCGCATTTTGGACGACACGCTCTCCGTGGCTGGATTGCGCATCACCATGGACAGAGGCAAACATGATCGGATTGGTGTGGCAACGCCGGGTGCGCATAGCTGCAATGCGCGGCCCCAGTCACAAATTCACCCCAAAGCGACGAGGGCGAACAGGGGCAAATCAGCTAGCCAAGTGCAGCGAGGTGGCGCCGGCCACCACTGAAAAGACTATCGTTTTCGCTATTCTATGCCGGAATGCCCCGGCAAGTAATGTCGCGGGGCGGTTCAAGAGGAGCCAAGGCTCACCAATTGAACAGGAATACGACGCCATTCCACATGAGGTAGATGCCAACCCAGGCCAGGGCCATCACGCCGATCGCCACCAGGCCCCAGGGCCACGGAAACACCGCGCGTTCCCTTCCCTGCGGCACGGCCGTCATCGGCGCCTTGCTGAGCTGACCGTCGTCGGGTCCCTTTGGCTCCACGAAAACCTCCCACGGCCACCGGTAATCCGGCACCAGCACGGCAGCGACCGACCGCGCCACAGGCTGCAGTCCTTACCCGCAGCCGAGTAGCATAGGCGGGGTAAATACAACCCTCATGCGCAGGGTGAAATAGGTCTTACGATCACGTCTGCGTTGGGCGCTCGCCCGTTGATGACGGGCGCATGACCAAGATGTAGCACGGACCGACTATTTTGGCAGCCCGGATCCCCCTCCGCGTTTACTTGCCAATGCTGCGACCGGCAACAACGGCTCACCTGACATGGAGCTTAAAATGCGGCCAAAATCCGGGGCAATGCCTGGCAATTGGGCAAATCGGATCAGCAGCATATCTGCAATTGAGCCATGCGGCGACATCTGGAGTTTGAGGTGGCTCGACTTGCCTGCACATGGTCCAATCCTCTCGGATTACACTGAAGTAGGAGAGTGAGTTGCCCAAGCGTGTAAAAACTGCCGTTTTCCCAGTCGCAGGACTGGGAACCCGATTCCTGCCCGCGACCAAGGCCATGCCCAAGGAAATGCTCACAGTGGTCGACAGACCGCTCATCCAATATGCGGTCAATGAGGCTCGCGAGGCCGGCATCACCCATTTTGTCTTCGTGACCGGCCGCAACAAGGGCGTCATCGAGGACCATTTCGACCGCCAGTTCGAACTGGAAGCGACACTGGAGGCACGTGGCAAGACGCGCATCCTCAAGGAATTGCAGCAGGACCTGCCGTCGGCCGGCCGGACCAGCTTCACCCGGCAGCAGGAGCCCCTGGGCCTCGGCCACGCCGTATGGTGCGCCCGCGACATCGTGGGCGACGAACCGTTCGCCCTGCTGCTGCCGGACATGCTGTTCAAGGCACCACGCGGCGTGCTCAAGCAGATGATGGAAACCTATGAAGTGACCGGTGGCAATGTCGTCGCCGTCGAGGAAGTGCCCCTGGCTGAGGTGTCATCCTACGGCGTCGTGGGACGCGGCGAGGGTAGCGACGATGGCTTCCGCATCAACGGCATGGTCGAAAAGCCCGCCGTCAGCGATGCCCCGTCGAACCTGATCATTTCCGGTCGCTATATCCTGCAGCCGGAGATCTTCACGCTGCTGGCCGATCAGCCGCGTGGCGCGGGCGGCGAAATCCAGATCACCGACGCCATGCAGACGCTGATGCAGCAGCAGCCATTTGTCGGCGTGAAATATGAGGGCCAGTCATTCGACTGCGGCTCCAAGATCGGCTTCCTTACCGCCAATGTCGCCTACGCCCTCGACCGGGACGATATCGGCGACGACTTCGTGGCCGCATTGGCCAAGATCGGGCTGCACAATGCCCTGATGGAAGGCTTCAAGATCGCTGCGGAGTAACCGCTGGACGGCGCCCTAGTTGGGCGCCGTCTCTATCCGCTGCTCGGCGCGATAGGCAAACCGCTCCAACCCGCCGATATCGGTGAACCGGGGCAACGCACCCAAATCCACATTGTTGAGCACGACGCCGAGGATGTAGTCGGCCAGCTCCGGCTCCTGCTCGAGCAGACCCGTGAGCAGCCGGCGAGGCGTCTTGCCCCATTCGGCCACCAGGATACCGCCATCGGTCAGCGGCAGCACCGAAAGGGCGTCCACGACCAGCGCCAGCGCCGGCAAATCCAGCAGCACATAGTCGAACTGACCGCGAGCTTCCGCCAGCACCTTCTGCATGACGATACCCGAAATATCCCCGCCCCCAGCCTCTGGCGCGGAAGCCGAAAGGGTCGCAATGCCCGTCTCGCCATCCGTCACCACGACCTTGCGCCAATCGCCCATCTGCGAGGGCAGGACGCGCACCGGTCCGCCAGTGGTCTCGTCGGCATTGACGATCAGAACCCTTGAGCCCGAGGCGGCCAGCATTTCGGCGAAGGCCGCCGTAAAGGTGGATTTCCCCTCGTCCGGCAGGGCCGACAGCACGCCGATGACCGGGGTGCCGCGGTCGGCTACAGGCTGGAGCACGAGCCGCGTCGCGCGCAGCGTTTCCATATAGGGCCGGCTCCAACGCGGACCGCTGCGTCGGTTAAAGCCGCCGCGGACCAGTGCATTGATGGTCTGGCGCTGCGACGTCCTGGCTGGCCCGGCCTGACGCTCGAGCCTGGGGAAATAGCCCAGGAAACGCAGGCGCAGTTGCCGCCGAACCTGCGACCCCACACGGAAGCCACGCTCGCGCAGTTCGAGACCCGTCGCCACCACGGCTCCGAGGAACGCGCCGGCGATAATGGCGGCAGCCACGATGACCATGGTCTTGGGGCTGGAGGGCAGCTCGGGTAGCAGCGCGTCGGTGACGATGCGGATCGAGGGGATCGGGAAGCTCTGGCGCTGCACCGATTCCTCGTAGCGCAGCAGATAGCTGTTGTAGAGCGAGCGCAGCGCGTCGGAGCGCTGTTGCAGTTCGTTGAGCCGAACCTGTTCCTGGCTGATCGAACCGGCGCTTTGCCCTTCCGAATCGATATCGCGCCTCAGGCCGGCTTCCTGCTGTGTCGCGATGGAAAGCTGGGTGAGATATTGTTCATCCAGATTCTGCAGCAACGCATATATCCGACTGTCGAGACCTGCTTTTTCCGCCGCCAGGGTCGTTAGCTGCGGATGATCTTCCCCAAAGCTGGCGCGCACTTCCGCGATCCGGCTGGTCAGCGCGGCCGATTGGGTGCGCAGCACCGCGATTTCGGCCGGATCGACCTGCGTTCCGCTGAGCAGCGACACATTGGCTGCGGCCGCTGCCGGCCCTGCCGCCACGACGGTATGCAGTTGCTCCGACAGGGCGCGCAGGCGGGCCGTTTCGGCCTGCGCCTCGGCCAGTTGGTTGGACAGAGCTTCGATGCGCTTGGTGGTCAGGTTGCTGTCCTGCCCAACCGAAAGGCCGGTTTGCTGGCGATATTGCTCGATGGCGAGGCTCGCCGTGCGCTGGCTTTCGCCGATTTCGGCCAGGCGCTGCTGCAACCAGTCGGACGCGGCGCTTGTGGCTTCGAGTTCGGCATTGAGCTGATCTTCGAGCAGGGCGTGGGCATAGGCGCGGGCGATGCGCTGCGCCAGTTCAGGGTTCGCGGCCTCATAGCCCACCCGGATGATCGAGCTGCGCCCCATGCGATCGACCTGCACATTGGCGCGCAACATGCCCACCACCTCATCCAGGCTTGCCTCAAGATCGGCCGGGCGCGCCGCATTGCCGAATGGTAGCAGCCCGCGCACGCGCTGGCTGAACGAGGGCGGCGGATTGAGGAATTCCTGGTCCGTCATTAGGTTTTCGGCCTCGGCCACGGCGGTGGCGACGCGGCTGGAGCGGAGCACCTCGATCTGGTTGAGGACCTGCGCTTCCATATCCACGCTATTGGTCGCCGGCTCCCCCTCACCCGCCGCCTGCTCAAGATTGCGGTCGAGCAGCACCTGGCCGGCCGACAGGTAACTGCGCGGCGCCAGCGAGAGGTAGAATGTGGCGAGGATCAGCGTGCCCAGAATGCAGAATCCAAGCACGACGGCATGGCGACGCAGCAGCGAGAAGACGCGCTCGAGGTCGATCGTCTTGAGATCGGATGGCAAAGGGGCCAGCGTTTCTGGATAGCCAGTTTTTTCAAGCATGGTTTTGAACTCCGCCATTCGGCCGGGAGGAAAGGGAGACGCTCACCGGGGCGCCGATTGTCCGTAATGCGCGGCTTGCCGCACACCCAGAATGCCGCCTGCCACCCCGATATGGAGTACGGCACGCAGCCAGTTCCGGCGCCGCAGCACCGGGGAAAACGCCGTCAGCGCAGTCATCGCGCCGCAATAGCCGATCTTGGAAGCAACCACCGCCAGGGCTTTTACCCGCGAACCGGCTTGCAGCATGCCGTGGGTCTGCCCGAAGCGCAGGCGCCGGCGCACCAGCCAGCCCATGCTGGCCCGGTCGGCCGGAACCGGCTCATCGACCAGCGCGTCCTCGGCATAGGCGATGGTGCCGCCTAACGCTGTTAGTTGGTAGAAAAAGGCGGTGTCTTCGCCGCCGGACTTGCCCAGAGCGAGATCGAAGCGCAGGCCCTTGTAGGGCGCGCGCCAGGCGATCAGCACATTGCAGGTATAGCCGGTGCGGATCATGCCGCCGACAAAGACCGGGCGCGTCGAGTGGAAGTCGCCATCGACCATCCAGCGTGGGGCTTCGGCGCCATAGATGGCACGCACAGGGCCCAGAACGGCCGCGGCGCCGGTCGCTTCGGCCTTGGCGACAAGGGCACCCAGCCAGCCCGGCGTCACCACCTCGTCGTCGTCGACAAAGGCGACGAAGTCGGCATCGGCCTGGTCGAGGCAGGCATTGCGGGCGATGCAGATATTGGCCGCGGGCGCATGCACATAGGTGATCGGGAAGGGAAACTGCGCCTGGATGCCGTCCACCAGGCCCTGCGCCGAAGGGACCGCGTCATTGTCGGCAATGATGACCCGGATCGAATGGTCACCGCGGGCGAGTTGCGCGATCGAGCCCAGCGTCTGGGCCAGGAAGCTCCGGCGAAAGGTGCAGATGCAGATGTCTATGCTGGTCATGGCGATTACACCGCTTCCCGGCGAAACGGCCGCTGCGCCACATGCATCCAGAAGCCCGATGACCAAGCCAGATGCATGATCATCGCTGCCAGGCCAACCAGGGGCGAGAGCGCCATCGGCATCTCATATTGCGGATAGTGCTTGCGCGCAGCATGGACGCCCAAGGCGATGCATCCCAACCCCCACAGCATCAGGGGCACGAGGAAAGCCCAGTGCCAGATCGACAGCGCCGCCAGCAGCACGACCGGCAGGATGGCGAGCGGCGCCATCTGGCGCAGGCGGGGTCGCATGCGGTGTTTGAGGATATTGCGCGCCCTGCCCCCGCCATAGCCAAAATACTGGCGGAACAGGCCGCTAGCCGTCGAACGGGGATAGTAGGTCATGCCGGTGCGGTCGGTGAGCCAGATGGTGTGGCCCGCCTGGCGCAGGCGATGATCGAGCTCGGCATCCTCGTTGAAGCGGAAGCTCTGGTCATAGCCGCCGACGCTGCGGAACGCGTCGATCCGCATGAGGGCATGGTGGCCGTGATCGACCGGTCCGTGCCCCTTGCCGGTGCGATGGGCCGAGCCACCCGTGCCGATGGCAGAGTTTTGCGCCGTTGCGACGGCACGCTGGAAGGCTGCGATGCCAACCGTGGTCATGGGTACCACGATGCTGCCCACCTGCCGCTCTTCGGCCTCGGCCACCAGCATGCGGCAGTAATGGGTGGGATAGGCGCCATGCGCGTCGATCCGGATCAGATAATCGGCGTCAGCGCCAAATGTCTCGACCGCCAGGTTGATGGCCGCGCTCTGGATGCGCTGGGGATTGTGGATCAACACCACGCGCGCCGAGGACCGGGCGCGACGGGCCACGATGTCGGTCGTGCCATCCGAGCTGCCGCCATCGGCGACGATGATGCTGGCGTCGAGCGCCTCCGCCTCGATCAGCAGCGCCTCCAGCAACGCCCCAATGTGGCGCTCTTCGTTGAGGGTCGGCACGACGATGATTGTGCGAGCGCTCATGCGGCTGACTCCAAGGCGGGCTGGATGGATCGGGCTCCCGAAAGTCGCGTGACCAACGCCGCGCATTCCTCGGTGTCACAGCGGAATGTCGTGTGGTCCTGAGCTGCGACCGCGCCTGCCAGATCGCGGATGCGCTCGGCGGTCATGCCCTCGAAGAGGGCGACCAGGGTCTGCTGGGAAATGTCGGGGACGACGATGCCGATGCCGAGCCGCTCGATGAAGGCGGCCGTCTCGGTGCCCGCCAGCGCGATCGGGATCGCGCCATTGAGGCAGCCTTCGTAGAGCCGGTTGGGCAGCAGCCAGTTCGAATTGAGCCCTTCTTCGAAGAAATCGATGGCCCAGGTGAAGTGCACGCCGGAATAGAGCGGCGCCAGGTCCTGGGGGTAGCTGAAGGGGCCGCCATACTGCAGATGCGGCGACCGGCTCACAGAGCCGTGGAAATCGTCGAACTCGGTCAAGGCCGGTCGCCCGCGCAGCGTGACATCCAGCTTGCCGCTGAAATGCCGCGACAGCGCATCAAGTGCGGCCAGCGACTTGCGGCAACGCAGGGCACCAAACCAGCCGATACGCATTGGATTGCTCTCGCCACCTAGTGCCGGGTTACGGCCGACCTCCCCCAGGTCGGGCGCAAACACCTTGTTCTCGACCAGCACCGCCGGAAGCGCGCCGAGCTTGTCGAAGTGGTTGCGCAGGAAGGCGGGCGAACTGGTGATGAGGACATCGACATGGCGCATCAGCCGCTGCTCGACCGCGCGCATGACCCCACCGATACGATCCTGCCGCAGCATCAGCCGATGGATGTCGAGGCACTCGTAGACCAGCGCCGGCGCCTTGTCCCACCGGCCGAGCAATCGGTTGGCCACCCCAAGCATTTCGAGATTGCGCGCCACGATCACATCGGGCCGACCAAGCGACTGCGACCAGCCGCGCGCGCGGGCTGCGGCTCGCGCCGTTGCCGCCAATCGGTGCAGCATGCGACCGTCATGGGTGATGTCGAGCTCGACGATCGTGTCGAGCGGCAGATTGGGTTTAGGCGCGTCGCCACGCCGGAATCCGGCAATCTCAACCTCGGCTCCGCCGGCACGAAACATGGCGACGCGCCGCGCGACCGCGGGGTCCGACAGGTTGTGAACGAGGTACAAAATCCTTGGCAACGAAGCGCCTCCTGTTCCAGGCAAAGAGCCCGGCGTCCGGGCACGTCGGCGGTTCCTCCACCGAGGCGCAGGAAATGAACGGCAAGTTCACGACGCATGGACGAAGCGGTCAACGTGACCCAGAGTGACGCTGTGATGCGCTCGGCGCATGTCACGAAAGTGCCCCAATCCGCCCTCGGAGCCAAAGGGACGAGCGGAAAACGGCGATGGCCTAGGCGGGCTCAACCGCCTTGTCGCGGGTGTGCCAGGCGCCATCGCGCCACTCCCGCACCGTGATGACGATGCGGTTCTCCACCACATCAATGATGTTGTAGGCGTTGGGCTCGCCCCGCAATCGGGTCGAAATGGCCGACGACGCCTGCGCAATCAGGATAGGCGCCACGGTCGATTTGCTGAGACCAACCGGCTGCCCCTCGCGGGCCGCCGAAAGGTCCTCGTGCTTGCGCACGTAGGACAGGTGGAAATGCCCGGATAGGACAAGCCGCACGCCGAGCTGGGCAAAGGTGGCCAGCGCTTCGTCGGCGCGTTTCACCCGCTTGGTCTTCTGCACCATCGGTTCGGTGGGAAACAGCAGCGGGTGATGCGCCACGATGATCCGCAACGAATCGGGCGATGCGGCTTCAAAACGCTCCGCCAGGTCCTCGAGCTGATCATGCGAAATCGTGCCATGGCCCCAGTTCCATTCGAGCCGGGCCCGGCGAGACGTCCGCAATCCCACTAGAACGACGCCGTCCATCTCGAGGAACGGCTCGGTATCCCGCGAGATATAGCGCCGGTAGAGGCCGTAGGGGTTGATGAACCGCCGCAGGATGTTGATCGCTGGCACGTCGTGATTGCCGGGCACGGCGAAGACGGGCGCATGCAGGGTATCGAGGAATTGTCGCGCCTGCTCGAACTCCTTCTTGGTGCCTACCTGGGTGAAATCGCCGCTCGCGACGACCAGGTCCGGCTTCTGCGCATTTATGTCCTGCGCGAACCCTGCGGCCAGAACGGGGTCGTGGTGGCCAAAGTGAAGGTCCGACAGATGCAGGATCTTCATTGGACGACCTCCTGGATTGCCGCGCTGGGCTGCACGATGACGGAAAGCGACTTTGCCCGGATGGAAAACTCCAGCGGGGTCCGAAGGGTTTCAACCTCCCCGTCAAACATGACTTTGAGCAGGTCCTTGTGGGTCGTGATGGTAACGGCCTCGACGCTCTCTATGGAGAGCGCGTCATCGTTCTGCCAATTGCCCAGCAGCATGGCCACCGTCAGCCGCAAGACGTCGGCGGGCGTCAGGTGTCGGAGGATGTAGAGCGTCAGCTTGCCCTGATCGAGCGCCGAGCGGGAAAAGAACTGCCCCAGGCCCTCGTCATAGGCGTTGCTGGCGACCGCGATGGCCTGCACGCGCTCGATCCGCGTCTCGCCGTCAGGTGTGCGGATGAGAACCGCCATGCGTTTGGCCCGCTGCAGGCGGCGCACGAAATAGCGCAGGAAACCCACCTTCGCCGCGAAAGTGGGACGGTCACGGATACGCTCACGACCCGCAGCGACCGCGGGAATAACTCCGACCACCACCTTGTGCAGAAAAGTGCGGCCATTGACCTCGCCCACATCGATGAGCTGTTTCTCGCCATTGGCGAGCGCCAACACCGATTGGCGAATCTCAAGCGGGATATTGAGGTCCTTGGCCAGCGCATTGACGGTGCCAAGCGGCAGGATGGCCAAGCTCTTGTGCGAGCCCGTCAAGGCTTCGGCGAGCGCGGTGACGGTGCCATCGCCGCCCGCGGCTACGATGACTTCGGCCGGGCCGGCCACCGCATCAGCAACCCGCTCGGCCATTGGCAAGTCGCTTCGCGCATCCACGTGACAGCGCAGGCCCGCATCATCGAACATGGCGCGCAATGCGTCCGCCGTTACCCCCTGCGCGCTGGCCGTGCCGGCCCGCTCGTTGAAGATGACGTAGTAGTCGCAATCCTGCATCGCCGAACCATCCATCGCCCTGCTCGTATCGAGCATGCAATGTATTGGGCTCCAGTCCGTTGCATGAACGGGACCACTAACGCGGCGGGCGCGCCCTGCCCCAGCTCACCCCAGGGGATCAGCCGGCGGTCGGACGCTCGCCCAGCGCTTCCGCCACGGCCAGATCGGCCATGGCCAGCGCCGCATCCCGCGTCTTGGCGGCGGCAACGAACCGGCCATTGTGGCAGAAGCTGGCGCCGGCGACGCCACTGGCCGCTTCCAGGTCGCCATTGGTCAGCCCGGCCCAGGCCGCAGGCAGATCGGCGCGCACGTCAAAGCCCTCGTCCGAGCGACGGATAGTGGTCAGGCACCAGTCCTTACCGCGCGGATGCACCACGAACAGCAGGTGGTCGGCACCGGCCTTTTCGATGGCTGGCCGGAACGGCATGCCCGTGGGCAACTCCAGCACGCGCCCTGCGCCGGTTGCCGCGATGGCCTGCTGCACGATGGTCTCGGCCCGCAGCTTTGCGGCCCGGCGGCCGATGGCAGCCTCGACGAAACTGCGGGCAATCGCCAGCGCAGCGTGGAAGGCGGTGATCTCGGCTTCTGGGTCGGCATTGTCGAAGTCGGGCTTGAGGGTTTCCAGCAGCACCGGCAAGGTCATGCTGCCCAGCGGACCGGATGGGCTCAGGGCGCCATTGTCGGTGAGATCGATCGGCAGCACGAAACCGGTATCGAACGAGGCGTGCAACGCGGCGACATGCGCCTCCGGCACGTTCGAGGCGACCAGATATTCGCGGCCAAAATGCTTCCAGATCAGGCCGAACGAGCTATAGGGCTGGCCATCCTCGCGCAGCGGCGCGCCACGCTGATGATGGTCGAATATTCCGGTCTCGGCATCATAGGCGCCGCCGACGTCGTAGATGATGCGATCGGCTCCCGGCGTGATCCATTCCGGCGCCCGGCTGCGCACGATCCGCGCCTGCGGAAAAAGTCGCGTCAGGATGACGCTCGACAGCAGCTCATCGGCATGGAAGCCACCCGAATGGGTGACGAGGAAATCTGGGGTCATGCGGGGATGCGCCTTGTGCGTTTCGCTGGAAGTTGGCACCAGATAGCCATTGCCGGCCGTCACCTCAACCGCCATTCACTCATTGCACGAATCCAATGGACAATTTTGACCATTTGGTCAAAAGTAGTGCAACGCCGCTGAGCATTTGGGAGAATGGGCATGCGCTTCGGTTACAAGGCTTCGGCCGAGCAATTCGCACCCAATACCCTGCTGAAATTCGCCATCGAGGCGGAAGAAGCCGGCTTCGAATCGGTGTTCATCAGCGACCACTTTCAGCCCTGGAAGCATACGGACGGCCACGCGCCTTTCGCGCCATCCTGGATGGCCGCGGCACTGGCGCGGACCGAGAAGATCGTTGTCGGCACGTCCGTGCTGACGCCAACCTTCCGGCTTCATCCTTCGGTCGTCGCCCACGCCTTTGGCACGCTCGGCGCCATGTTCCCAGACCGCGTCATCCTGGGCGTCGGCACGGGCGAGTCACTCAACGAGGTTCCCTCGACCGGCATGGCCTGGCCCGAGCTCAAGGAGCGCTCGGCGCGGCTGCGCGAGGCGGTGGCGCTCATCCGCCGGCTGTGGAGCGAGGACCGCGTCACCTTCGAGGGCGAGTTTTACAAGACGCAGAACGCCACCATCTACGATCGGCCCGATCGGCCGGTGCCGATCTACCTGGCCGCCGGTGGCCCGCTCAACGCCAAATATGCCGGCCGCGCCGGCGATGGCTTCATCTGCACTTCAGGCAAGGGCGCCGAGCTCTATGTCGACCAGTTGTTGCCCAATGTCGCCATCGGCCGCGCCGAATCTAACCGGGCCGACCAGCCCTTCGAGCGCATGATCGAAGTGAAGGTCTCCTTCGACCCCGATCCCGCCGCCGCACTGGAAAACACGCGGGGCTGGGCGGCCCTGTCGCTGTCAGCCGAGGAAAAGCACTCGGTCGAAGATCCCGAGGAGATGGAACGGCTGGCCGCGCAACTGCCCATCGAGCGCATTGCCAAGCGCTGGATCGTCTCCAGCGATCCGGACGAGCATGTGGCGGCTATCAAGACCTATATGGACTATGGCTTCGACCATCTGGTGTTCCATGCGCCGGGCGAGGACCAGACCCGGTTCATCTCGCTCTACGCCAAAGAAATCCTGCCGCGACTACGGGCGCTCTAGCCATGCCAATGCCGCGCTACACAGTCTGGGGCATTCCTGGCCTGCCGGAAATCGGCGCGGGCGATGACCTCGTCGCCCTGATCGCCACCGCCATCGAAGCCTCGGTGAGCGAGGATGCCGACGCCGCGTTGCGCGACGGCGATATCCTGGTGATCACCAGCAAGATCGTCTCCAAGGCGGAAGGCATGCAGGTGCCGGTCGCCGATCGCGAAAAGGCCATCGCCCAGGACACCGTTCGCATCGTCGCGGAACGTGTTCACCCCGGCGGCGTCACCCAGATCGTCGAGACGCGCCACGGCCTGATCATGGCCGCGGCCGGCATCGACACCTCCAATGTCCCCGACGGCCTGGCCCTGCGTCTTCCGGAAGACCCGGACAGGTCCGCCCGCACCCTATGCGCCGGTCTGCGCCAGCACTTCGGCGTCGCCCTCGGCATCATCATCACCGACACACTCGGTCGCCCCTGGCGGGTGGGCCAGACTGATGTCGCCATCGGCGCCGCGGGAATGATCGTCACCGACGACCTGCGCGGCGGTGTCGATGCCAACGGGCGGCCGCTCAACGTCACCATCACCGTGCTGGCCGACGAGCTTGCCGGGGCCGCCGATCTCGTCAAGGGCAAGGCCAGCGGCATTCCGGTTGCGGTGGTGCGCGGCCTTGCGCGCCTCGTGACCGACATGGACGCGCCGGGCGCCCGCACGTTGGTGCGCTCGGTGGACGACGACATGTTCCGCTTCGGCTCGGCCGAGGCCTATCAACTCGGCTACCAGGCCGCGCGGGCCGATATGCGCGAACCGCCTGAAAAGACTAAATCTCAGCCCAACCGCGTCAAAAAGGACTGACCCCCAATGCGTCCCCTGCCCCATCTGCTCGGCCTTGCCATCCTGGCCGTTTCCGCCAGCACGGCCTTCGCCCAGACAGCCTATCCCCTCACCCTCGACAATTGCGGATTCTCCGTCGCCCTGCCGGCCGCGCCCCAGCGCGTGGTGACCATCAAGTCGACGGCCACCGAAATGCTGCTGGCACTGGGTCTTGGCGACCGCATCGTCGGGGTCGGCTTCCAGGATGGCCCGGCGCCCGAGCCATGGACCGCCGCTGCGGCAGCGTTGCCGGTCCTCTCGGACAAGCTGCCCTCCCAGGAAGTGGTGCTCGAGGTCGAACCGGACTTCATTTATGGCGGCTGGGAAAGCAATTTCGCGGCCGATGGCGCCGGTGAACGTCCGACGCTCGCCGAACTCGGCGTCGCCAGCTACGTGTCGCCGGCGGCCTGCCGCTCGATCAAGCCGGCCAAGCTGACATTCGACGCGGTTTTCGCCCAGATCGGCGAGATGGGCACCGTCTTTGACGCCCCGGCAGCGGCTGAGGCGCTGGTCGCCGAACAGAAGGCCGCGCTTGCTGCAATCGCTTCGGACACGCGCGGGCTGACGGCGCTTTGGTATTCCTCCGGCACCAAGACACCCTATGTCGGCGCCGGCAGTGGTGCGCCGCAGATGATGCTGGAAGCGCTGGGCCTCGAGAACATCATGGCCGATGTCGATGATGGCTGGGTCTCGGCAAGCTGGGAGGCGGTGGTGGACGCCAACCCCGACGTCATCGTGCTGGTCGATGCGGCCTGGAACTCGGCCGAGCAGAAGAAGAAGCTGCTGGCGGAGAACCCCATCACCAGCCAGCTCGATGCGGTCATCAACCACCGCTACCTCACCGTCCCGTTCCCGGCTGCAGAGGCGGGTGTGCGCAATGTCGGTGCCACGGCTGACATGGCCACCCAGCTCGCCGGCCTCAGCTTCACGCCGTGAACCGACCGACCCTGGTCACGCTTGGATTGGGCCTCGTAGCCCTTCTCCTTGCCAGCCTGGTGCTGGCGGTGACCTTTGGGCCGGCCGATATCGCTCCCTCCGAAGTGTGGCTGACCATCGGCCATCACTTCGGCCTCCTGCCCGAAAGCCCGGTTGGTCGCCTGCGCGACGCCATCATCTGGGAACTGCGCCTGCCGCGCGTCCTCACCGCCGCGGCGGTGGGCGCCGGTCTGGCGCTCTGTGGCGCGGTGATGCAGGCGCTGACACGCAATCCGCTGGCCGATCCCTATCTGCTGGGCCTGTCGTCCGGCGCGTCGCTCGGGGCCGTTGCCTTCCTGCTGGTGGGGTCGGCCCTCCTGATGCCGCTGGGCGCCTTCCTCGGGGCCGGAGCTGCCATGGCGCTGACCTTGCTGGTGACCCAACTGCTCGGCGGCGCGACGCCGACACGCGCAATCCTCGCCGGCATCTCCATCTCGGCCCTCGCGGCCGCTGCCACCTCGTTTCTGATCTTCTGGTCGGCCACCGGCGATTCCTACCGCGAAATCCTGAGCTGGCTCATGGGCTCGCTCAGTGGTGTTGTCTGGTCCGAGGCGCTGCTGGTGCTGGCGGCGCTGGCGCTGGCCGGCTTGCCGATCCTGCTGTCCGGCCGCGCGCTCGATGCCTTCGCCTTCGGCGACGCCGCGGCGGCCACCTTGGGGGTTGACGTCGCCCGCCTGCGCTGGCTGCTGCTGGGCGGTACGGCGCTATTGACCGGGGTTCTGGTATCGATCGGCGGCGCCATCGGCTTTGTCGGGCTGATCGTGCCGCATGTGGTGCGATTGATGACGGGCTCACGCCATCGCCTGTTGTTGCCGCTGGCCATGCTGCTCGGCGCCAGTTTCATGATCTGGACCGATACGGCCGCCCGGAGCCTTTTCGCCCCGCGCGAACTGCCGGTCGGCATCATCACGGCCTTGCTCGGCGCGCCCATCTTCCTGGCCGTATTGCTCCGCCACAGGCGGATCACATGACCCAGGGGCTGTCGGTCCGTGGCGCCACCGTCCGGCTGGGCGCGCAGACAATTCTCGATGCTGTCGATCTCACCGCCGAGCCAGGGACGGTGACCGGCCTTATCGGGCCCAATGGCGCCGGGAAATCGACCCTGCTGCGTGCCATTCTCGGCCTCACGCCCCTGGCAAACGGATCAGTCTTATTTGGCGACGCCGACCTCCTGACCTTGTCGCGCCGCAGTCGCGCGCAGTTTACTGCCTTCGTGGAGCAGAGTGGCGCCACCGACGCACGGCTGACAGCACGGGAAGTCGTGCTGCTGGGGCGCATTCCGTTCCAGACCGTGTGGCAGGTCTCGTCCTCCCCCGACGATGCTAGCGTCGCCGACGCGGCCCTGGCGGCCGTCGGAATGACCGCCTTTGCCGAGCGGCTCTACCACACCCTTTCCGGCGGCGAGCAGCAGCGCATCCAGGTCGCTCGCTCACTGGCGCAACAGCCACGCCTCTTGCTGCTGGACGAACCAACCAGCCATCTCGATGTGCACGCGCAATTGGCGACGCTCGGCCTGTTGCGTCAGCGCGCCAAGGCTGGCGCAACGGTGCTTCTGGCGCTGCACGATCTCAATCTCGCAGCCGGCTTCTGCGACAGCCTGGTCGTGTTGCACAACGGCAAACTGGTCGCCGCCGGCACGCCGGAACAGGTGCTGACCCCTGCTCTGCTGCGGTCGGTTTATGGCGTTGAGGTCGCCGTGTTGCGGCACCCCGGGAACGGCCGGCCGCTGATTGCTTATGACCTGCCCGGCTAAATCGATATCGCTGCGCGATTGCGATTGACAATCGCGCCACACCAACCCAAAAATTTGATCGACTGGTCAAATTTCAGACCATGCATAAGCGGGAGGCGCTCATGGAATTCGGCATCACCTTCAAGGGCTTCATCGAAGCCGAGCGGGCACGCTATCTGGTGCGCGCCGCCGAATATGCCGGCTTCAGCTATTGCTGGTTCTACGACAGCCACATCCTGTGGCGCGATTGCTATGCCGCCATCGCCATGTGCATGGAACACACCACCAATATGCGCTTCGGCCCGTTGGTGACCAACCCCGATGTCCGCGACTGGTCGGTCGCCGCCTCCATTTTCGGATCGCTGTCCAAGCAGAGCGGCGGACGTTTCGACCTGGCCGTGGGTCGTGGCGACTCCTCCATGCGCGTCATGGGCAAGAAGCCGGCCACGCTGGCCCGCGTGGCGGACTTCATCGCCAAGACCCAGGCCATGGTGCGCGGCGAAGAGGTGTCCTATGGCGAGATCCCGGCGGCGGTGAAGTTCCCTTGGGCCGTCGGCCATGAAATGCCAAGCTGGATCGCCGCCTATGGTCCGCTGGCGCTGAAGACCGCCGGCGAACATGCAGACGGCGTGGTGCTGCAACTGGCCGATCCCGGCCTCTGCAAGTGGTTCACCGACCAGTGCATCGATGCCGGCAAGGCCGCAGGCAAGGACATGAGCAAGTTCCGTTCCATGGCCGCCGCCCCCGCCTATTTCGGCGACAAGGCCCGCGCCATCGAGGCCACCAAGTGGTTCCCGGCCATGGTGGGCAACCACGTCGCCGACATCGTCGAGAAATACGGCGCCGACAACGACCAGATCCCCAAGAGCCTCACCAGCTATATCGAGAAGCGCCGCGGCTACGATTATTCCAAGCACGGCCAGTCGGATAACCCGTTCCTCGATTTCATCACGCCCGATGTGGTGGAGAACTTCTGCGTGCTCGGGGAACCCGAAGACCACATCGCCAAGATGCATGCCCTCAAGGATGCGGGTGTGACGCAGTTCAACATCTATCTCGATAGCGGCGACGAGGAAGAAATCATCGCCAATTACGGCCGGCACGTCATCCCGGCATTCCGCTGATCAGCGCAAGCGCCGGGGCTCGCCCCGGCCGTCAAGCTTTCAGTCACCTGCACTGTGGAAGGGCCTTGTGAAGGCAACTGAAATGGTGCTGGTGTCGCCGCATGAACAGACGAATTGTCATTGATACCGATCCCGGCCTCGACGACGCTATCGCCATTCTCTTCGCGGTAGCCAGCGGCCGTTTCGATGTCGTGGGCATCACCACCGTGGCCGGAAACATCGGCCTCGAGCAGACCACGCGCAATGCCGGCGGCGTGCTGGCCATGCTGGGCCGGAGCGACATTCCGGTCTTCACCGGCGCTTCTCAGGCCATGCTGCGCAGCACCATGGACGAACTGTTGATCCAGGGCGGCGACGGCTTGCGCGACATGACCCTGCCCTCGCCGCTTGTGTCGCCTCGTACCGGCGCCGTGGCCTGGCTGGCCGAGACGCTGCTCGCGGCACCGGCCGGCACCATCGACGTTCTGGCGCTCGGTCCGCTGACCAATATCGGCAAGCTCATCAATGAGCACCCCAATGCCGCCGCGCGGATCGGCAAGCTGATCTGCATGGGCGGGACTATCCATGCGCCGGGCAATGCCGGGCCGGCCGCCGAGTTCAACCTTGCCTCCGACCCCGAGGCGGCGGCAATCGTGCTGCGTGCACCCGTCAAGACGACGATCATTTCACTGGACCTGACGCGGACGATGCGGGTCGATCAGGCCTATGTGCAGGCGCTTCGCGGCACGGCGGCCGGCGACATGGCGGCCGACCTGCTGGAGGCCTATTGGTACGAAGGCGAGCTCAGCCGCCCGCTGCACGATCCCTCAGTAATGCTGCTTGCGCTGGCGCCGGAGCTCTTCGAGCTCGAAATGCGGCGCGTTTCGGTGGACCTGAGTGATGGGCCGGATGCTGGCGCGCTCATCCAGCAAGATACCGGGCAGCCGGTCTCGATCGCCATGCGGGTGAACGCCCCAGAGGCACTGGCGCTGCTGGCCAGCGGGTTCCGCTAACGGCTGAGCAGCGTGCCGGCCGTCACATCGATCTGCATGCCATCGAAGGCGGGCGTCACGTTGTCAGGCGTCTTTGCCTCGGTACGCGCGTAGTCGAGATCGATGTGCAGGTTGGTCAGCACCGCCTGCCTGGGGGCGAAGCGGGCGATCCATTCCAGCGTCTCGGGCAGGCTCAGATGGCTGGGATGCGGCGTCGGGCGCAGCGCATCGATGACCCAGAGGTCGAGGCCCGTGATCGCCGGAAACGACGCCTCGGGAAAGCCCGACAGATCGCAGGAATAGGCAAAATTGCCGACCCGAAAGCCTAGCGAGGTGATGCTACCATGCGCCTGCTCGAACACCGTCACGGTGATCGAGCCGCCGGGGCCGTCGACTTCGAGGACGTCGCCGGCGACAATCTCGTGAGCATTGAGAATGGGCGGATAGTCGCTGCCGGGCGGCGAGACGAAGCAGTAGCCAAACGCCTCCCGCAGACGCGTGCCGGCGGCCTTGTCGAAATAGACGTCGACGCGGCGGCGATTGTGCAGCGCTAGTACGCGCAGATCATCGATGCCGTGGGTGTGATCGGCATGGGCGTGAGTATAGAGCACGGCTTCGACCCGATCGACCTTGGCCGCCAGCATCTGCTCGCGCAGGTCGGCGCCGGTATCGATCACGATGCGGGTCGGCGCATCGCTGCCCTCGCTAAACCCTTCCAGCAGAAGGGAACATCTGAGGCGCCGGTTGCGCGGTTCATTGGGGTCGCAATCGCCCCAGACATTGCCGATGCGCGGAACGCCGCCGGAAGACCCGCAGCCCAATATGGTCGCGACGATCCTCTGGGCGGCCGGCATGGGTCAGGCTAACCCGGTTTTGGCGAACAGGCGGGCGAAGTTGGCCGTGGTTTCGCTGCCAAGCTGCTCGAGGTCTATGCCGCGGACCTCAGCCACCTTCTCGGCGGTGTGGCGAACGAAGCTGGGCTCGTTGGACTGTCCGCGATGCGGGATGGGCGCCAGATAAGGCGCATCGGTTTCAACGAGATAGCGGTCGGCCGGAACGAACTTGGCGACCTCGCGGATCTCTTCGGCATTCTTGAAGGTGATGATGCCCGAGAAGGAAACATAGCCGCCCAGGTCGAGCGCCGTCCGCGCCAGCCCGGCGCCGGCGGTGAAGCAGTGCAGGACGAACGGGAATGCGCCCACTCCGCTCTCTTCCTTGAGGATCGCGGCCATGTCCTCGTCGCATTGGCGGCTGTGGATAACCAGTGGAAGACCGGTGATCCGAGCGGCCGCGATGTGACGGCGGAGGCCCGTCGCCTGCGCCTCGCGCGGAGCATTGTCGTAGAAGTAATCGAGGCCGGCCTCGCCGATAGCAACGCAGCGCGGATGGGCACTTAGCCGGACAAGATCATCCACTTGAATATGCAATTCCTGGTCGGCATGGTGGGGATGCGTTCCCACCGAGCACCAGACATTCGCGTAACGTTCCGCAATGGCGGCGTATGTGGAAAACTTATCCACATGTGTGGATATCGTCACCATTCCGGAGACGCCAGCGGCCGCGGCGCGAGCCAGGACGCCATCGATGTCGTTGGCCAGCGCCTCGAAATCGAGATGGCAATGGCTGTCGATCAACATGGCTATTCGGCCTTGCGTTCGAGGCGCGCGAACACGCCCTGCGGCACAGGCAACTCGGTGCCCGGCTGCAAGCCGGCCGGCGTTTTGCTGGCAGCAAGCGTGCGATTTTCTTGCGGCACGCCGAGCTGGTCGAGCAAACGCGCCGCCGAGGCGGGCACGAAAGCCAGCATCGGGATGGCAAGACGACGAACCGTGTCGGCCGTAACATAGAGTACGGTCGCCATGCGATCGGGGTCAGTCTTCTTCAGCGCCCAAGGCTCCTGCCCGGCGAAGTAGTTGTTGGCCGAACTGAGCGCCGCGATAATAGCGCCGGTGGCTTCATGGACGAGCTGCTGATCCATGGCAGCCTGCGCCGCATCGATGGCGTGGCTCACTTCGTCGATGATCGCCTGGTCCGCTTCGGTCGAGGCGCCAGGGGTCGGCACCTTGGCGTCGCAGTTCTTGTTGATCATCGACAGCGAGCGCTGGGCCAGGTTGCCCAGATTGTTGGCGAGGTCTGCATTGACGCGCAGCACGAGCTTGTCGTGGCTGTAGTCACCATCATTGCCGAACGAGACTTCGCGCAGGAAGAAGTAGCGCGCTGCATCGGCGCCGAACTCTTCGATCAGCTCGAAGGGGTCGATGACATTGCCCAGCGACTTGCTCATCTTCTGGCCGTCGACGGTGAGGAAGCCGTGCGCGAAGACGCGATGCTGCACCGCGATGCCGGCGCTCATCAGGAAGGCCGGCCAATAGACGGTGTGGAAGCGGATGATGTCCTTGCCGATGACATGCAGGTCCGCCGGCCAGAATTTCTTGAACAGCTCGCTGGCTTCATCGGGGAAGCCGACGCCGGTGATGTAGTTGGTCAGCGCGTCGACCCAGACATACATCAC